>CACLJX010000004.1 GCA_902607435.1 uncultured Alphaproteobacteria bacterium
TGGTTTCGCTAAATTCGAGAATAAGGCAACTGTAAATTTTTTAAGTCAAGCAGGAAAAATTAATTCAAGCTCAAAAAATGAAATTAAAACAATTATTTTAGATAATTTTGAATTTAAAAAAAGTGGTTTACAGGTGAATTGTATTAAAATCGATACTGAAGGTTACGAAATAGAAGTTTTAGAAGGATCTGAAAAAATTATTAATGAATACTCGCCTGACCTTTTAATTGAACTAAATGAAAGAAGTGCCAATAAATGTTTTAGTTTTCTAAAAAAATTTGATTACAATTATTTCCTTATTGATGAACAAAATATTAAAGTAACTACAATTAATGCATTTGATAAGAAAATGTTAAAAAACGAGGGAGTAAACTATATAGCAACAAAGAAAAATATTTCTGAAATAAATAACATATTGAATTAATTATAATGAATGAAAAACCGATAGTTTTATATACTGATCATTCAATAAATAGAAAAATTTCAAGTTCTTTTGCTAAAGGCATTAATGGAAAAATGTTTCATGTTAATCAGTTTTCTGATTATGATAAGCCTATTGCTATTTATGGATTTTTAAGAGGTTTAGGAGAGGCAATTAAAAAATCAAAAAACTTTTGGTATATAGATCACGGATATTTTAAACCAATAAAAAGAAGTTTTATTAATAATACAACTGTAATCCAAAATTATGATGGATATTTTAGAATTGTTCATAATAATTATTGGCATATTGGCCGAGGATCCTGTCCTTCGGATAGATTAACAAAGCTAGATATTAAATTTAAACCACAGCGAAAAAATGGTGACCATATTATTCTTTCTGAGCCTACTCAATATTCAATAGATTATTATAAATTAGATAATTGGGCTGATAAAACAATTAATGAAATAAGAAAATACAGTGATAGAAAAATTATTATACATAAAAAAGGTTCTCAAATTTCATTAAAGGATTTGTTAAAAAATGCCTGGGCGTTTGTGAGCAATCACTCTAATGGAGGTATAATTTCTATGATCCAAGGCGTACCTGCTTATTATACAGATGGGACACTAAAAAAAATTAATTCATTAGAAAATATTGAAAAAGGGGAAATAGATTATAATATTTTTTCTAATCTTGCTTATGGTCAATGGACACTTGCAGAAATAGAAAGCGGGGAAGCTTGGAAATTTTTAAAAGAAGACTCAATTCAATAAATTTATATTAAAATGAACTATAAAATCAGTTAATGTCTAACAATTATGTGTGGGATTTATGGTATCACTGAAAAAAATTTTAACATAATATCTAAGAATATAAATACATGTTCTCATAGAGGGCCAGATGGTTCTTCAATATGGTTAAATGATAAAATAACATTAGGACATAATTTGTTATCCATCACTTCTAATCCTGAAGATGGCAAACAGCCTTGGATAACTGAAAACAAAAACGTTTTGGTATATAATGGTGAAGTATTTAATTATTATGAAATAAGGGATAAATTCAAAAATAAATTTTTTCCCAAAACAAAATGTGACACGGAATTACTTGTCTGGCTTCTTGAAAATTTTAATTATATTAAAGTTATTGATGAAATACTGGACTCAATGCATGCTTTTGCTTTTTATAATGCCGCAAAAGAGGAGCTCATACTATCAAGAGATCATGCAGGTATTAAACCTTTATATTATGCAGAATTACCATGTGGAATTGTTTTTAGTTCAGAAATTAAGAGCCTAATACCACTTGTTAAAAGTTCAAATACAATTGAGAAATTAGCTTTTGCTTGTACCAGTTTTATTGGCAGCAATTTATTAAGACAAACCGTTTTTAAAGGTATTAACAAAGTCTTGCCTGGCGAAACACTTATTTACAGCATTATAAAAAAAAAATTTGTATCAAACCATCGAACCATTATCAAACCATTATCAAATAATAAGCTTGATTTAGAAGAATTTAGATTTGAAACATCCAGGGCTATCAAACAATCAACCCTTGGTCTACGCCAATTTGGTATGTTTTTATCTGGAGGGCTTGATTCTTCATTAATTGCCCTAGAATTAAAAAATAATTTACAACAATTAAATACATTTACAAATTTTATGGAGCCAAATGTAAAAACAAATTTAGAGAACCACAATAGTGATGCTTCAACGGCTAAAAAGTTTACGAATGATTTTAATATGAATCATCATGAGATTAAAATCACACCGCAAATTTTATCTGATTCATGGGATGATGCTATCACCTACATGGAAGAACCAAGATATAATTGGAACATGCCAATGTATTACTACACAAATAAAATGCTTGCAAAATATGGCACCGTTATCACTATGGCGGGAGACATTGGGGATGAACTACTTGGGGGTTATCCAAATTATTTTTTTAAGAAAAATATAAAACTAAAGCCAAAAAACTGGGAAGAGTTTGTATGGATTTGGATGGCTAAATTAGCTTCTCCAATTAAATTAAACATGAAATTTTCACAAGAAGATCTACATGCACTTCTTTGTCAAACTCTTCCTCAAGATCTTTGGAATCCAGACGATATTGCTAATTCATCAATGGCTTTAGACTGCATAACTACTGTATCAGAAGATTTTTTTTCAAGAAATGATAAATATGGTATGGCCTTTTCAATGGAAGGTCGATTTCCTTTTGCTTCTAAAAGATTCATGGCATATTGCCTTAATATAAATTCAGATTATAAAATTGGAAATACATCTGTAGATACTAAATTACCGATAAAATTAGCTTATAAAGAAATACTACCTGATTATATTACAAAAAAATCAAAAACCGGATGGACAGTTCCAATAATGCATTGGTTGACGAATAATTTAACACTTCAAAATAAATACAAATCAATAGTTAAGCAACAGGATGGTATTTCTGAATTAATATCTGAAGAAAATTATAGTGTAGATAAATCACAAATGATATCTAAACCACGCATTATATCTTGGATGATGAGATCATGGGCACAACAATATGAAATGAGCATTTAAATATAAGTTAATCAATAATGAAATTATTAACAAAATATAAAATATTAAATAAAACTAATGAACAAATATTTTTTAGTAGGTAGTTTAATTATTTTTAAAAATATGATCAAAATTCCAAAGATCAAAGTTAAATTGTCCAATGAAATTAATATATCTCCTATAATGTTTAGATGGACTTTTCTCAGAAACACCGTGCAATGAAAAAGGTGAGTTTAAAAACATAACAAGTCTATTTGCTTTATATTCAATCTCTTCTACTAATTTAGAACCTTCTTTTAAAACATACTTATCTTTTTTAAAAATAGGTTGGCCGTCAAAAGAATTAATAGTTAAATTGCCGCCTATTGAATCATCTTCGGGGCTCCTCATATATAATAAAGCTGTAAAAAACTTGTTTGGCATATCCAAATGTGGCCGCAGGACTGAGCTTTGAATTTCTGTTGGTGTGTTAATAACAAATTGACAATCTAATTGAAAATAAGTGTCATCTTTATTTCTTATGCCTATATTATTTTCATTTGGTAATTTCGATTTTGAATTTGGATAATATTTATTAATAGGTCCTTCAAATATCTCATAAAAATCTTTGAAGAAATTATAACTTGTATGAAATTTAAAAAAATCCTTCCATTCTTTTGAAATTTCTTTATCCGATAATGATTGAACAGCACTATATCTGTAGGCTCTGTTTTGTTGATACTTTACATTATCTAAAATTTTTTCATAAGATGGAAAATCTTCATTTAATTTATTATATAGATCGAAAGGTAGAGCTTCATCAATTATTACATAAGAAAAGGGTTTCTCGACAAATTTAATTTTTGATTTATTTTGCAGAACACTAAACATTCGCTTCCAAAATTCTATATCACATAACAAATACAATGAAAAGTCTATTGAAACTAAAACTAAAACACTTGGAGCGGGCGAAGGGATTTGAACCCTCGACCCTCTCGTTGGCAACGAGATGCTCTACCACTGAGCTACGCCCGCTAATTGAAATTATTCTTTAGT
This sequence comes from uncultured Alphaproteobacteria bacterium, assembly GCA_902607435.1. Classification (GTDB taxonomy): domain Bacteria; phylum Pseudomonadota; class Alphaproteobacteria; order HIMB59; genus CACLJX01. The sequence continues at coordinate 4,009 of CACLJX010000004.1, forward strand.
TTATAAAAAAATTATATCAAAGAAAAAAATATAGTATTTTATTAATTTGAGAAATCTGTACTAAATTGACACTGCGTAAATTTATTGATTAATTTCATTGTTCATTACATTTTTTACTTAAATATTACATAATCATATTCATTTATTTTATATTTAAATTACCTAAATCACCTTTAAGCTTACTAATAGGATCATTCCAGTTATTAAATTCATTTTGTCTATAAATATAAGTATTAGGATACCATATTGATTTATTCTTTTTTGTTTGCCAATACCATAGTGCATTAATAGGAACTAACAAAAAAGTTTTTTTACCTAATGCCCCCGCAAAATGTGCTGTTACATTACTTGATGTAACAACAGCATCACAATTCATTATTAAAGAAATTAAGCTATCAAAATTATTTTTATAATCGATGTTCTTATATAAAAGTAATTGTCTTTTATCTTTATTCCAAATTTCTTTTTTGTCTTGTTTAATATCTCCATATTGTAAATTAATTAATTCGAAAAGACTTTTAGGCATAATTGATATCATTTTTAACAATGAAATATTTTTATTGTCTTGTTTTGCTCCTGGTGATTTCCATGAAATTCCAATTTTAATTTTATTAGAATTCGGAATTAAGTTTTTAATTTCTTTATTTTTTTTATAATCAGAATAAAGCCATTTTTTTGAATTATTTTTAAATGATTTCATATTTGCTCTTAAATATTGGCCTAGTGAAAAACTAAAAATATGTTTGGATTCATTGCTAACTTTAAAAAAACTTTTTCTATCTAAAAACTGAATCCCTGGAAAACTTCTTTCAAATATTTTTATCAGACGCTTATCACAAGAAATACATAATTTTTTTTGCTTGTTATGCAAATCATTATATAAAGAGCTAATTAAAATCTCGTCTCCTATGCCCTGCTCGGCATGAACAACCAGCGTTGAATTAAATTGATTTCCATCCCATATTTTTGTTTTTGGAATATTTAGTAGTTCTTCATTAATTTCTAATACTTTTTTTCTAGATTCATATCCCTTCCATCCATTTTTGTAGTCATCAGTAGAAAGCTGATTAAGAGAAAGATTATATGCTGCTTTGTAATAATCAGATTTTATTTTGATTGCTTTTTTAAAATAGTAAATACCTTTTTCTTTTTCACCTAGTTGATTGTATGTGCACCCTAAATTATATAAAGCTTTGGTATTAGATGAATCTTTTTCAATTGCTATATTTAAATAACTGATAGATTTGTTAAATATTTTGAGATAATTTGCATAAATTAATCCAAGATTAGAGTAAGCACTTGACAAATTAGGCTGGATTGTAATTGCCTTTTTAAAACAAATTATTGATTGATTAATCTGCTGCATTTTTAGAAAATTAATTCCTAAAGACAAAAAAATTTCAGTGCTTTTTGTGTTTAATTTATTCAATTTGTTAAATAATTTTGTTGATTCTTTGAATTTTCCTGCTGAAATTAGTATATGACAATAATTGCTTAGCAAATATAGGTTGTGAGGATGTTTTTTAAGTAATTCTTTGTAGATTTTTGATGCTGCTAAATATTTGAAATTTTTATCTATAATAGCAAAAAGATTGGTATGCGCATCAATAAAATTAGGATTAATTATAATTATATTCTTTAATATTTTTAAAGATAGATCTATTTTATTTTGTTTTGCGTAAATAATAGAAAGTAAGTTTTGATATGTATAATTTTTTGGATTGGATACAATGAGCTTTCTTACTTGTTGCTCAGCTGTAATAAAATATCCTTTGTCTACCAAAACAAAAATTTTTTCAATATGAGTCCTTTGCATAAAACTAAAATATAAATACTTATCGATAAATCAAGCTGATTCATATAGATATATAAACTAGAAGAGGACTCTGGCTAAATGAAAAGCTTATATGAATCTATATATACAATTAGTGAAGAATTAAATAAAATTTCTATAGAAGGTATTTCTGGTGAAATAAAAGATTTAAAATTTACTGGTGATAACGCAAATTTTGCAATTTCAATATTTCAAGAAAACTTAATAAATCCTAGTAATCAGATAAAAAATTTCTTGTCTGTTTTAGGAGAACAAGTATTTAAATGGGCAGATCAAAATTTACATAATGGCTATGAAAAGATAGCGGATGTACATCATGGAACAGAATTATTTATAGGTTTTTTACCACGATACATAGATTCATTTCCAAAAGATGATAGGCCAAAATCATTAATTCTAGGAGCTACTGAATATATTGGAAATTGGAAAGAAGGAGTTGATCAATGGTATGACTATAAGAATGAAACATTTAAAAGTTGGTATTTGGGAAGTTTAGGTTCTGATAAAAGAAAATTTTATGCATATGAAACAGCTGATCATATAAGATTTCTTCATATTGCATTAAATGCATGGAAGATTAGTGGTGATAGAAAATATATTGATTGGGCATTCGGTTATGGAAGAAAATTTGCAAAAAGAATCATTGATTCTAATAAAATAATACCTGTAGCCTGGGGGCTTGATGGAAAAAGTTTCTATCCCGAAGATATGAAAACACCGCCAGAGCAATTTTTAGCTGCAAATCATCATCACATTGCGGGAGACCCTCTATCTGGTGTTGAAAATCTTATTGCATCTGGAGCAATATACGCTTTCGGAGATTTGTACAGTTTATCTCAAGAGAATGTTTTCAAACAATGTGCAAAAAAAATTGTCTCTGCAATTATTAGATGTATTAGTAATCCCTATGCTGATCCTGCTGCTGCAGCTGTTTCATATTATAGAGATACATTTGCAGATCTCTCTTTTGATGAAATAATAATTAAAACTATAGAGGATATACCATCGTATAATAAAACAGAGCTAGCATTAGTCGTACCTGAATTTAAAAAAATCAGGAAGTCAGGTATAGGTAACAGAAAAGACATGTTATATTGGCAAACATTTAATAAAGATGGTCGATGTGATTTTTCAGATGAACCGCCAACATCATTTTTTACCCTCGCATATCAAGTTACTGGCAATATTGATTATGCAGATAGGGCCTTTAAAATGGCCGCTCGTAAATTAAAAATAGCACGATCAGTTTTAAGAAGCGGTTATGAACATGCTGATATGGGTAGAGCTGTTTGTTCAGTAGCCTCAGGTCATGGACGCAATTGGGGCATAGGCTCAGTTACAGGTTGTTATGCTCCACTAGTTCTTGGCAGTATAGAAAATTTAGGGTCATTAAAAACAATAATACAATTTAAATCATCGATTATTCCAAAAAAGTGCGTTTCTTTAATACGCAGAATAGGAATTGAAAATTCTGAATTAAATCTTTTCAATTTTTCAGACCGCAATATTAAATTAGATTTAAATATTACTAAAAGTAAAAAAAGTATCACTGTAGAAATTGATCCGGGATCACATTTAACTTATAAAATAGAAAATTCTTAGTTTATTTTATTGGGTGTATAAAAGATCAAAGTCCTGATTATAAATTTTTTTAATTTTATCTAGTTGGGATTTATCCAGTTTTAAATCAAATGTATTACCACCAGTTTGAATTTTAGGAAATTTAATTTTTTTTTCAAAAAAAGAGTTTACCATTTTCTCGAACTTATAGATATTTTTTATATTACCCACTATAGTATAATATTTTAAATCATTCCCTAAAAAAAATGTTTGTGGAAGAAAATGCTCATTTTCAAATAAATTGTTTTCTAATTTCTCAATAATCATATTGACTGTGTGATTTTTAAATTGTTTGTCTTTGTGAAATAAGATTCTATTATTATAGGCTGATATAAAACGTTTAATCGGATCACGAATAATACAACATTTTTCATCGGCTAAAACTTTTTTAAATTTTTGTTTAGATGGCAAAAAACTAACTATATTTATTTTTTTCTCTGTTGCAAACATACTTCTAGTTTGTTTGTATTGAGGAATTTTATCACTAATAAATACAAATTTATCTTCTATTTCTGCGTGCTTTGCAAAAAAAAGCTTAGCAGATGTATTCGCATTTTTTGGACAAGGATAGTAAATTAACTTTTTGCCATTAGTTTTATTTTCAAAGATTCCATAATAAGATTTGTTGTTTTCATTCATAAGTTGTTAAATTTATTTTTATATTTTAGATCAATGTCGGTTTTAATTCTAGCTAAAGGTCCGTCCCAATTACGCCAGCTTGATTGTTTGAAAAGTAGTACATTGGGATACCACAAACAATTATTTCTTCCATTATGCCAATACCAAAATGACCTGGTTGGTATCAAAGCATATGTTAATTTGCCTAAGGCACCTGATAAATGCACTATGCTATTACTAACTGACAAAACAAAATCACAATTATAAATTATTGCGGCAAGTCCTTCTTGATCATTTTTATAATCAAAATCATTAAAATAAATTAGTTTTCTCAATTCTTGTTTTTCAATTTCATTTCTTTCTTTATCAATATTTCCATATTGTAAATTGATTATTTCAAAATATTTATTTGGTAGGATCGATAATAATTTTATTAAAGAAATATTTTTATCCACATAAGCTGGTGATTTCCATGAGATTCCAACTTTTATTTTATTTGAAAAAGGAATTATATTACTAATTTTTAAATTTTCTTTTTTGCTAAATATAAGCCAAGGTTTTTTGTTAACATCAAAATTATCTAGTGAATTCCTAAAAAATTGTCCTAAAGATCCTACTAAAATATGTTTAGAATTATGATCTATATCAAAACTTTTTCGTCTATCAACGAATTTGATTTTGGGGAAACTTCTTTGATACAGGCTTTTTAATCTAAGATCCACTGATATGAATAATTTATTATGAAATTTTAAAAGATCAGAAAATATCGAACTAAATAATATTTCATCCCCGATGCCTTGTTCGCCGTGTACGATTAATGATCCATCAAATTTTTTTCCATTCCAAATCTTTTCCTTTGGTATTCCCAATATTTCATATTTATTCTTTTTGGCTTTCTGATATCTAAGTTCAAAACCTTTCCATCCATTTTTAAAATCATCTATTGCAAGTTGGTCTCTTGCCAAATTATGTCGAGCGTTAAAATGATTAAAATTAAAACTAAGAACTTTTTTATAATGAAACATAGCATTCTCAATGAGTCCTATTTTATCCAATACACATCCCAAGTTATAATGAGCCTCTATATATTGAGAATTTATTTTTATAGCTTTGTTAAAACAATTGATTGCATCATCTAATTTTTCCGTATGCTCATAAACAACCCCTAAATTATAGTAAGCAATTGATAAATTGGGCTGTAATTTAATTGCTAATGCAAAATATTCTATGGCCTTTTTAAAATTATTTTTATCTCTATAAATGAACCCCAAATTTATTATAGCATTAGTATTTTTTGGGTTTGATATTAAAATTTTATTTAAAATTTGTTTTGCTTTATCAAGATTACCGAGTTTAATATGGCTTGTGCTATAAAGGTTTAGTAGTTCAGAATTATTTGGGTCTTTTAATATTAATTTTGAATAAATTGCTAAAGCTTTTTTATGTTTATTTTGTTTGTTATAAACATTCGCCAAATTATAAAAAACTAATGGATGATTTGGACTAATTATAGATGCACGTTTAAAACAATTTTCAGCTTTTTTAAGTTGATGTAAATCAGCATAAATATTTCCCAAATTAATATGAGCATCTATAAAGTGAGGAAATTGTTTAATAATTTTTTTTAAAACTATTATTGAATCATCAAATTTATTCTGATTAACATATATAATTGCTAAAAGATTTCTATATGAAAAATTATTAGGTTCATTATTAATTAATTCAATAATTTTGTTTTGAGCCTCGATATATTGACCGTCTTTAATTAAACTATTAATTATAGATAATTTTTTGTTATTCATAATTAAAATATTTTATCCATTTATCTAAAAAAGGTTTTGTTTTTTTAAGTTCTTTTTCGTAATTTAACCATCTATAAGAAGAAGATTTATAAATCGGCTGAATGACTTGTTTATAACTAGGAGTTCTTATTCTTTCTCTTTCAAAAGCAGTTTTGTTAAAATTTAAAAATTCTTTATTCCAATCTATATCAATAAATTTTATTAATTTTTTTAAAGTTTGTTCTACGTTGTTTATCAAATTTTCATATTTTATTATGCAAATATTTTTATGAGGTATTTTTTCTGCATAACTTGCCCATAATTGCATTACTTTATCATACATTTTTGCAGATGCTTCTATGTCTAATAAATTTATCATTGCTTGATTTATTTGAAAATCTTGCATAAAACTACTCAATACGCAGTCAAAAGGATGTCTAACTGCAAAAATAAATTTTGCATTAGGGAAAATATAATGAATTAATCTGGATTCAATAATGTTGAGCGGAAATTTATCAACCAATATTTTATTTTGAATATCCTCAATATTAATAAAATTGGATAATTCCGAAAAATACATTTTAGATAATATTTTTGCTTCATTTGCAGTGATATTTTCTAGTCCATTTAAAGAGTCCGATTTTTCTCTTATTTTATTAACCATTGGTTTTTCTTCTATAACTAATATATTCTGATCTGATCGCAGAATTGTATCAAGTAGTGTTGTCCCTGATCGAGGAAAACCAATTAAAAAAAAATGTTTGAAATTGTTGTTAGTTTTAATATTAATTTTATTAGTTGGTATAAAATAATTTTTAGAATGTTCTAAATATCTATCTAATTTTTTTATATAAGAATTATTCGTCAAAAGATTCTTACCAATCAAATCTAGTGATTTTTTATTAGCCTTTTTAAAAAAAATAAATGCTGCAGAAAAATTTTTTAAAGAATCATTAATTTTCCCTAATTGATATAATCTTCTAATATCCCATACAGGATCAAATTTGATAAAATTAATATTTTTAAGAATTAAATTTGCTTCAAGCATTTGATTTTGCTTCGCAAGAATATGCGCATAGTAAAATTTTATAATTTGATCATTTTTAAATTTATTAATTGAAAATAAAACTAATTTATTAAAATCTTTTGAGGCGTTTATCTTTTCATATATTTCTAGCAAATTATAGATGGGTTCTTTATACTCATGGTCTAACTTAATAGCTCTTTTGAAATGTTTTATTGATTTTAATTCACGATTAAGATGTGCAAGAACTATACCTAAATTATTATGAGTAATTGAGTTGTTTTTATTAATTGATAAAGATTTATTAAAATATTTTTGTGCTAATTGTAAATTATTATTTTTAATACACACTTCACCCATGCGATCATAGGTTTGAAAAATTTTTTTTAATTTTAAGGATTTTTTATAAATTTCTAAAGATTTAGAAAAATTATTATTATATTGATAGGCTAATGCTAATAAATTAAAAACTTCTGAATTGATTATATTTTTTTTAATTATATCTTTTAGACCAATGATTGCTTCATCATAATTTTTTTGTCTAATAAGAATGACGAATTTTTCTAAATTATACATCAATTTTTTTAAATAAAATTTAATTTTAACAAAATAAACGAAACAATCTAAAAATCACATTATATTTAAATAAGATAAAAAACACTGTAAAACAAAGAATTTTTTGACAAATTATAAATTAAAATAAAATAAACAGATCAATTAAATTGTTGTAAAGACAAAATAACTAATAAGATTATGATTAATAAAACTAAATTATTCCAACTGCTTAATAATCAAAAAATTGACTATAAGGTTTATAATCACCCGCCATTATATAGTGTAAGAGATTCAATAAATATGAGAGGAATCATTGAAGGGGCCCATACAAAAAATTTATTTTTAAAAAATAAAAAAAATAAATTTTTTTTATTTTCTTGTTTAGAAAATACAGTCATAAACTTAAAACTTTTAAAAAAAAATTTAAAAGTAGGTAATTTATCATTTGCTGGAGAAAATTATTTAAAAGAAATATTACTGCTAAGTCCTGGCTCAGTTAGTCCTTTTGGGTTGCTTAATGATAATGAAAATAGAGTTGATTTTTATTTGGATCAAAAACTAACAAGCCATGAAGTTATAAATTTTCACCCCTTAGAAAATACTTCAACTATAAGTTTAAGTTTAAAAAAATTTATATATTTCATGTCTATGCACAAGAAGCTTGTTAAATTTATAAATTTTGATAATTATAAAATAAAAGATGAACCATCAAACTAATAATATAGAAAATAATACAAACATATTTGATGTTAATGAAAATGAGTTTACAACTAATGTTTTAGATGCCTCAGAAAATCGGTTAATTTTAGTTGATTTTTGGGCACCTTGGTGCGAGCCTTGTAAACAGCTAGGACCGTTATTAGAAGAAGTTGTTAAAGAATGTAATGGGTTAATAAGTTTAGCTAAAATTAATATTGATGCAAATCAACAATTAGCTGCCCAACTTAGAATCCAATCAATTCCAACTGTAATAGCTTTTAACAAAAAACAAATAGTAAACGGATTTCAAGGTATTATCCCTAAACAAAAAATAATTGAATTCATAGAAAAAATATTAGGGTCACCAATAAAAAAAGACAATACAAACTTCTATCAATTAATTGATAATCTTTTAAAGGAAAAAAAATATGAAGAAGCAAAAAATTTAATTGAGAAATTTTTATCTGAAAACTCAGAAGACGCTAAAGGTATTAGCTTATATATTGAATGTTATATAGAATTAAATCAATTCAAAGAATTACAATCTTTCATAGATTCTTTATCAAAAAAAGTTTTGAATGAAAAAGTGATACAAACGGCAATCAAAAATTTTGAAATGGTCAAAAATTCAGCTAGTGATGAATCAATAGATAGTCTTCTTGAAAAATATAATAAAAACCCAGAAAATACAAAAAATTTATTAAAACTAAGTAATAAATATTTTGTTGAAAAAAATATAGAAGATGCTTTTAATTTATTATTTAACAGTTACACTAAATCAAAAGAAAAAGAAAAAATCAAAAAAACAATGTTAAATTATTTTGAAGCACTAGGAAATGAAAACGATATTACAAAAATATATAGAAGAAAATTATCTAGTATTTTATTTTCGTAATAATTCTAATAACTTATATTTATGATCAATTTACCAAATACACTGCCTATTTTCCCATTAAATGGCGCTTTGTTACTACCAAATGGCAATTTGCCCCTAAATATTTTTGAAGCAAGATATGTTGCAATGTTAAAATACGCTCAAAGCAAGGATAAATTAATAGGCATGATACAAACTAAAGAAAACAAAAAAGAATTATACTCGCTTGGTTGTGTAGGCGAAATAAATAGTTTTACTAAAATCAACAATGAAAGATATCTTATTAATTTACATGGTTTGGCTCGTTTTTTAATTATTAAAGAATTAACAACAAATAATAAATTCAGAATTTTTAATGTAAAATATGACAATTTAAATGAAAATTTTTTTGACTTTAAACAACAAAATTTTAATAAAAAATTTTTTTTAGAAAAAATAATTATTTATTTTCAAAAAAAAAGTATTGCTTTAGATGCAAGCGCACTTGAAAAAATTGATGATAAATCTTTAATTATAATGATTTCAATGGCGTGCCCTTTTAATAATAATGAAAAGCAATTACTTCTAGAATCAAATAATATAAATGAACTTGCTAATATCTTAATCACTTTGTTAGATTTTTCAACTTACCAATATTTTAATTTTCAAGATGAGCCAATCAACTAAATCTAAAAAATTTAAAAAAAGTTTATTAAATATTATTGTTTGTCCCAAAACAAAAGAGCCTCTTATTTGGGATCAAAAAAATAAAGTATTAATTTCAAAAAAAGGCAAACTTGCCTATCCCATTATTGATGGAATACCAATTTTGATTATAGAAAAAGCAAAAAAACTATAATTTATTCCCCATTGCATAATTTGTTATTTTAGATTTTAATAAATTATTGGAGTCTATAATTTTAAATCCTAAATTTCTTATATTTTTCAAAAAACTATTTTCATACATAAAAATTGAATTAAGTTTATCTGTAATTTGGAAAAGACTATAAGCTTGAAAAAATCTCATCTTATGGTACTTCTTGTAAACAAAATCAGTTCCTATATCTAATCCTAAATCAGTCGCCATTTTAATAATATTTGTTAAATCATTAATATCTCTTAAGCCGAGGTTCCACCCTTGTCCTGCAATTGGATGAAGTGAGTGAGCAGCGTCTCCTACATAAACCAACCTATAATTTCCAAACATTGTATTAATATGTGCAGCAAGAGAAAACGTTTCTTTGCTTACAATTTTAGTAACACTGCCTAAATATTCTTTTACTTTTTCATCAATTAATAATTTAAGAAAACTATCACTAACAGAATTTAGATGTTCTATATACTCCGGATTATGGGACCATACTAAAGAACTTCTATTGGAAACAGTATTTTTTAATGCAGGCAATGATGCAAGTGGTCCAGAATTATAAAATAATTCATATGCGGTGTTGTTATGATTCTTGCTGTGTAAAAAATTAATTACCATTGCACTTTGCTTATATTTTTTTGAGTAGACTTTCTGTTTCATAATTTTTCTAATAAAACTATCTTTGCCATCAGCTGCTATAAGAAGTTTAGAAAAGATAATATTTTTGTTAGTCTTTATTATTGAAAAATTATTTGATATTTTAATGTCAATAATTTCTGTTTTTTCATAAAAAAGAATATTTTTATTTGATAAAATCTTATTAAGTAAAATTTTTTTTATAAATTTATTATCAACAATATATCCTAAATAACCAGCATTATTAGGATTTGTAAAATTTATATTATTTGATTTATTGCGATCAATTACAATTATATTTTTAATTGGCTGGGCTTTGATCTTAATTTTCTTCCAAAGACCAAATGAGTCTAAAATTACCTTAGAGCCCTCAGATATTGCTGTTGTTCTTATGTCTTTTGCAGTTACTTTTTTATTAGTAATTTGATTTTTATCTATAATAGCAATTCTTAACCCCAATTTATCTAAAAAACAGGACAAACAAAGTCCTATCAACCCTCCGCCAACAATCACAAGATCGACATTATTATTCTGCATAATTTTCTTCGAAATATATAATTCTAATAGTATTACAATAATATTAATAACAAAGATGGCAAATATTATATCTTATATAGCTAACAAATTTCTTGGTTTAATTTTTTTATTTCTATTCTGTTTATCATTTAGTAGTATTCTAAACGTATATTTTGATTTTTCTTACTTTGAAATTTTAGAACCTGAGACCACATCATATTTAATATTAAGCGGTTTTGGCTCGGTAATAGTAGATCTAACTTCCTTTGTTTCGTTGTTTTTGCCTCTATTTTTTCTTATTATTGGTTTTAAAAAAATCGTTGGTTTAAATGTTCGTTTTATTTTTTTTCGAACAATATTAATTTTCTTGAGTATTTTTATTATTAATATTTTAGTCAATCTTTATCGTTTCTTTTTTTTAGATTCAAAATTTTTAAATATTAACTTAGACCAAACTAATAATCGAGAAGTAGGATATCATTTTCTCGTTATACTTAATGACAAATTTGAGTTTTTGTTAAGCAATCTATTAATAACATTGCCATTATTTTTATTTTTACTAATATTTTCAATACAACTGCTAATTTTCAGTCTTTCCTTAAAAAACAAAACAATGGCTAATTTACTATTAAATATTTTTAATTTTTTAATTAAAATAATTAAATTATTTAAATTTTTGATCTTCTTTAGAAATTTTTTTAAACTAATAAAAACGTCAGAAAAAAATCTAAGGAAAAAAACAAGAATTAATAAAGAGCCCATTTTAAATAAAAATCAAGTTTCTAAAATAGGATTAAGCAGCAACAAAGAGTTGGGTTTTCCAAATACTGGCAATAATAAATATACACTTCCTCCGCTGTCACTGCTTACTGTATCTCAAGAAAAAAAATTTGGTTCTAAAGAAACTATAAAACAAAATGAAATTAATGCTAGAAAATTAGAAAACATATTAAAAGACTATGGTGTTATTGGAAATATTACTAGTTATAAGACCGGGCCTGTTGTAACCTTGTTTGAATTTCAACCTTCTCCCGGTGTTAAAACAAGCAAGGTCATTGGACTCGCACCAGATATAGCTCGTTCAATGTCTTCAATGTCGGCAAGAATTTCAACCCAACCTGGAAAAAATGCAATAGGAATAGAAATACCCAATAATGAGAGACAAAACGTTTATCTGGGTGATTTGCTTAAAGATATTAAATTTAACCAAAAAGAAAAAGGTCTTATTCTTGCCCTTGGGAAAAATATCGCAGGTGATAAAATATACACTGACTTAGAAAAAATGCCGCATTTGCTCATCGCAGGGACAACTGGCTCAGGAAAATCAGTGGGGATTAACGCTATGATTTTAAGCTTGTTATTTAGATTCAAACCAAGTGAGTGTAAATTTATATTAATCGATCCTAAAATGCTTGAACTTAGTGTGTATGAAAATATTCCACACCTTTTGGCTCCGGTTGTAACTGATCCTAGAAAAGCTGTTTTTGCTCTTAAGTGGGTCGTAAGAGAAATGGAAAATAGATATCGATTGATGAGCTCTGCTGGTGTCAAAAATATACAGTCATTTAATAGTACTATTAAGAAATATTTATCTGGTGGAAAAAAACTTTATAGAGAAGTGCAAACAGGTATAGATCAAGAAACAAAAATCCCAATTTTTGAAAAACAAGAAATACCCCTTGAGCCAATGCCATTAGTAGTGGTGGTAGTTGACGAGATGGCTGATTTAATGATGGTAGCTGGTAAAGAAGTAGAGCATTTAGTTCAAAGACTAGCGCAAATGGCAAGAGCCTCTGGTATCCATCTTATAACAGCAACACAAAGACCAAGCGTTGATGTTATTACTGGCACAATAAAAGCAAACTTTCCAAGTAGAATAAGTTTTAGAGTTGCTAGCAGATTTGATAGCAGAACTATTTTAAACGAAATGGGTGCTGAACAATTACTCGGGAGTGGAGATATGCTTTTTTTAGAAAATGGAGCAAATTTAATAAGATTACATGGTGGGTATGTTTCAGAAAATGAAATAGATAATATTGTAAAATTTATAAATTCGCAGTCAACTAGTGAAATGCACATGGATATTACCAAAGATTTAGTTTCTCCAAATAAAAATGTATTTGCATTCGGTGATAACTTTGAAAATGTTGATGAAAAATATCAAGAAGCAGTTTCGATTGTTTTACAACAGCAAAAAGCCTCCACGAGTTTCATCCAACGCTATCTTCAAATTGGATATAATAGAGCTGCTAGAATTATTGAACAAATGGAAAAAGAAGAAATTATATCTGAAGCTAATCACGTTGGTAAAAGAAGTGTTCTTAAAAAAAATTAAAATTAAATGAAATATATATTTCTTATATTAGTTCTAATTTATTATTCTTTTTCAGTTTATGGAAAGAACGAGACCAGTTTAAAAAAGATAAACTTATATTTAAATAACATAAATGAGTTTTACTCAACTTTTTTACAAATTGAAAATAATACAATAAGTGAAGGAAAATTTTATCTAAAAAACAACAGAATAAGAATAGAGTATTCATCACCTCACAATATTGTATTCGTTCTAAAAAAAAACAAAATTATGTTTTTCAATAAAGACTTGCAGGAAGTTCAATATTTTAATCCCAAAAATACTCTCGGACAGTTTTTTTTAGATCTTTTTAATAAAGAAAAGTTTTTATCTAAAACAAAAATAACGCACAAAACCGGGTATTTATATTTAACAAAAGAAATATATTTGGATGAACAATTGCATAAAATAAAAATTTATTTTGAAACAAAGCCTATTCTATTAAAAAAAATAGAGATTAATAATGAATTAAATAAAATATCATTTGCACTTTTAAATCCTAACTTTAATCCTAATCTTCAAGATAATATTTTTAGTTTAGCTAATCCTACAATTAATTAATCTATTTAATTTTAATGCTTTTTTCACCATCAGCAATAATCCGACCACCTTCTAAATCCTGCATTTTTTGTCTCAATCTATAAAGATGTGTCTCCAATGACTGGCTTTCAACATCCGGTTGTTGACTTAAAACAACTGATTTAATAGTTTTTTTTAAAACATGACCATCTTTAAATAAAAGTTTAATGATTTTTGATTCAATTTCAGTCAGATAAATTTGTTTATTGTTTATACTGTTAATTAAAAAATTATTATCAATCAAATTAAAATTTTTATATGAATATTTTATATTAAAAAAAATACTTATTAGTTTATCTTCAAAATTATTAATTTTAATTGGATAAAATATTGTTTTTATATTCTTGCTTTTTACTTCTTTTAAAAAAATAATGGGAATCAGATAACAAATACTTGTTAATTTAAAAAGTTTAAATTTATTTATCGATTTTATAAAAAAATTCTTTTTTATTTCAGGAGGAACTAGAATTAAATTATTGTTATTTTTAAAATTATTTAAAAGAGAAATATCTTGAAAAACAAGTTCAATTTTTTTTATAGAAATAAAAAAATCTACTAAATTATTTTGAATTGAATTATCAATTGTAAATAAGTTAATTCTCATTTCATTTCTTGTCTTTCTCCAAATAATTTACTCCCAATACGAATAAATGTTGCCCCATTTTTTATGGCAATTTTATAATCATGGCTCATGCCCATACTTAAATGTTGTAAATTATTACGCAGCGCAAGTTTTTTTAAAATTTTAAAGTGTATTGCCGGGCTGTCATGTATTGGAGGAATACACATTAAGCCAATAATGTTTAATTTTAAATCGCGTATGCAATATTTAATAAAGGCGTCTGCCTCATTAAGATGAATGCCAGACTTTTGTTGTTCAGCTCCAGAATTTATTTGAATAAAAAAACATTTTTTTGAAAAAAAGGGCGTACTAATATATTTAACAAATTCCCTAGCCAAATTCTCTCTATCTAAAGTGTGAATAAAATCAAAAATTTCTACCGCTATTTTGACTTTATTTGTTTGCAGAGGTCCAATCATATGTAATTGAATATTTTTATGATTCATTCTTATATTTGTATATTTTCTAACAGCTTCTTGAACTCTATTTTCTCCAAAAACTGTTATTCCTGCATTAATTGCCTCTAAAATAATGTTTTCTGGCTGTGTTTTAGTAACCGCAATAATTGAGGAAAATTTGATGTTTTGGTTAATTTTCTTATAATTTACAATAAATTTAATAATTTTTTTGTAATTTACATAATTAAAGCTCATATTATTCTACAATTTGTTGTAATTTTACAACAAAAAAATATAAATAAAAAATTTGATGCAAAAAATAGTGAATATATGGCATTTTTAATTAAATAGTTACCTGTTGTATGTAACGTACATACACTATTAATGAATATTCATTAACTCAAAAGGAGTAATTATGAAAAAAGAACTATTAGCTGCAACAGCATTAGTCACAACTATGGTTGGTGCTTCTGTAGCTCAAGCGGCAACAGCTTCTTGGTCTGGTCACGCTAGAAGTGGCGTGAAGGGCGTAGATACTGATGGTACTGCGGATGGAACATTCGCATCATCTCAGCAAAACGGCCTTTCTTTTAGTGCATCTGAAACTACTGATGGTGGCATTAAAATTTCAACAGGTTTTACTGTTGTAAATGAATCTTCTAATTCAAATAATGTAAGTGGTCTTACACTTACTTTTACTGATGGAAGTTCACTAGACTTAATTAAAGCTGGTAATGCTTATAAATCTAAATTAGCAAGCGTGCCTGGTGCTAGTGGTGAACAAGGTGTTGCTGGAACTACAGCAAACCATGCGCCAACTGGCCTAGGTTTTGCTAATGCTTCTAGTAATGTTGGTTTCGAGTGGCATTCAGCTGATGATGCTTTCGGTGTAGACGGATTAAAAGCTGGTTTCTCTGCGTCATTTGGCGATGATGGAGATGGAACAGGCTCTTCTTCTACTGTTGAAACAGCATATTCTGTTGGTGTATCTTATGTAACTGATGCAGGCGATACTACTGTTACAATCGGTGGTGGTTTTGTTAGTGCTGATGACTCTAACAGTGATACAGCAAATTCTAAAGGTCAAGAAACAGCAATAGCATTAACTGCAGCAACTGGTGATTTAACTGTTGGTGTTGGTTATGCTACTGGTAGTGAAGTAGCTACTCACTCTTCAACTTCTCAAAATGCAGAAGTTGATGGTGCTGAAGTTCTGACTGCTGGCGCTAAATATGTATCTGGTGATATCACATTTGCAGTAAGTTATGTTGATGGCGATGCAAAAGATACAGTGACTTTTGGTCAAGCTGGCCTAAGCACAGATTCTTATGAAGCTGGTTCTGCTAGTATTTCCTATGCTGTTGCATCTGGTGTAACTGCAATTATTGGATATACAAATGTAGATAGAGCAGAAGAAGGCGTAGCTACTAAGGACCAAAGTGGTTCTTCTTGGTATGTTGGAGCTCTTGTAAGCTTCTAATTAAATATCTCTTATTTTTAAAAGCGGCTTATATAGCCGCTTTTTTTTTGTTTATTTTAACCCTTCTTTAGATTAGTGAATAAACATGAAAAAAATTCTGAGCATCCTAGCAGTTATTTTAGTTTCTTCATATTTATTATCTTGCAATAAAAATTTAACAGATGAAGAAAAAGCAGAACTATACAGCAAGAGCACTACTCGTGAAGATATTATAAAAAGATCAGGCACTAAGCTTAGAGCCGGCACTGACGATGCATCATTGGATTTACAAATGTCTGATGCTGAAAATAGATTAATAACTGGGGGAGGTTTGTTTGGCAAGGGAGGCTTAGAAATATTAAACACTGACAAACGTAAAAGTAAAAACAATGAAGTTGCTGCAATCGGTTTCCCTGTTAATCCATATTTATGGAAAGGGAGTTTAGACACCATAGAATTTATGTCTCTTTTATCGGCCGATCCTTTTGCTGGAATTATTATAACTGATTGGTACACGTCTCAAAATCAAATAAATCAAAGATGTAAATTAAATATTTTTATTAAAGGTGCGGAGATGAAAACAGATAATTTAAAAGTTAATTCTTTTTGCCAAACTCTTTCAAGTGAAAATAACTGGGTTGATGAAAAAATTGATAATCAAAGTAATCATCAATTAGAAAACGCAATTTTAAATAGAGCTAAAAAACTTAAACTATCCCAGGGATAGCGACAGTGTTAACAAGATACCATCATAAAAAGGTTGAAAAATACTGGCAAGAAAAATGGGCGGAAGCAAAAATATTTGAAACAAAAAAAAATATTTCTAAAAAAAAATATTATGTATTAGAAATGTTTCCTTATCCCTCTGGAAAAATCCATATGGGACATGTTAGAAACTACGCTTTAGGTGATGTCGTTGCGCGCTATAAAAAAATGTGTGGCTATAATGTTATGCATCCAATGGGGTGGGATGCCTTTGGTTTACCAGCTGAAAATGCTGCAATAGTCGAAAAAAAACCACCTTCAGAATGGACATATCAAAATATTAAAACAATGCGACATCAATTACAATCAATGGGTCTCTCTATTGATTGGACTAGAGAAATTGCAACTTGTCATCCAGAATATTATAAGCATGAGCAATCTTTTTTTATAGATTTATTAAATAGTGGACTAGCTTATAAAAAAAAATCCTTAGTAAATTGGGATCCTGTTGACAAAACTGTCTTGGCTAATGAACAAGTCATTAATGGCAAAGGCTGGAGATCTGGGGCCGATATTGAACAAAAATATTTGTCTCAATGGTTTTTAAAAACTAGTTCTTATGCTGAGGAACTTCTTGCTGACCTAGATAAGCTAAATGATTGGCCTGCAAAAGTTAAGCTTATGCAATCCAATTGGATTGGGAAGTCCACAGGAGCAGAAATTAAATTTGATATATTAAACCCTGATAATTTGTCTAATAAATCTATTAATGTTTTTACAACCAGACAAGATACTATTTTTGGAGCAACATTTTGTGCAATATCTCTTAATCACCCACTTGCTAAAGAATTGGCATTGATGGACAAGAATGTTTATAAATTTATTAAGGAAAATTCCAAAATAAATCCAGAAAAAGAAAAAAATGGATTTAGAACAGCAGTACTTGTTAAACACCCATTCATAGAAAATAAGAAGCTTCCTGTTTTCATTGCTAATTTTATTTTAATGGAATATGGGTCTGGTGCTATTTTTGGTTGTCCTGCGCATGATCAAAGAGACCTAGATTTTGCAAAAAAATATAAATTAGATATTCTCCCCGTTATTCTTCCAAAAAATGAAAATCCTAAAAATTATAAAATGGGATTAAAAGCTTATACTGGCGATGGAATACTTTTCAATTCCAATTTTCTTAATGGTATGGAAATAGAAGGTGCCAAAAAAAGTGTTTTAAATAAATTAATATCGAAAAATGCCGGGAAAGAAAAAATATATTATCGCTTAAGAGATTGGGGTCTTTCAAGACAGCGGTACTGGGGATGTCCTATTCCTGTTTTATATAGAGAAGACGGTGAAATTATTCCTGTCGCAAAAAAAGACCTACCTGTCAAATTGCCCAGTATTAATAATTTTGTTAGCTCTGGAAATCCATTGGATCAAATAAATGAATGGAAATTAACTAAATGTCCAATCACAGGTATGAAAGCAATAAGAGAGACAGATACTTTTGATACATTTTTTGAATCATCCTGGTATTTTTTGAGATACTGCAATCCAAGAAGTAAGGAAGCGCTTGTAAAAGAAGACGTGGATTATTGGTTGCCTGTTGATCAATACATTGGAGGAATAGAGCATGCCATATTACACCTCTTGTATTCAAGGTTTTTTGTTAAAGCTTTACGAGATACCAATCATCTAAAATTCAATGAGCCTTTTAAAGGATTGTTTACTCAGGGGATGGTTACACATCAGACATATAAAAATATCAACAATGGGTGGTTAAGCCCAGATGAGGTTAGTTTTGATGAAAACAAAAAAAAATATAAAGACAATAAAAATAGAGAAGCATTAATTGGAAAAATTGAAAAAATGAGCAAATCTAAAAAAAATGTTGTGGATCCAACTAAAATTATTGAAATATATGGGGCTGATACAGCTCGATGGTTTATGCTATCTGATAGCCCCCCTAGCAGAGATCTTGAGTGGACTGATTCTGGCGTGGGCGGATCCCATAAATTTATAAATAAAATATGGAATTTATTAGTTGAAATAAATTCTATAGATTCATCTTCTTTATCTCCAAAAGAAAATTATATTTTAAATGAAAAAACTAATGAAACGATTATAAATGTAACTAATAATATAGACGAATTTCACTATAATAAATCTATTGCTAACCTTCATGAACTAACCAATCTCCTCCAAAAGTTAATTGCAAAAAAAACTGTATCAAAAGATTGTTTACTTAATTCTTTAAAAAAATTAGCACTTTTATTACAACCATTTGTTCCTCATTTAAGCGAGGAAATATGGAAAGAGCTCAAAGGTTCGGGATTAGCTATAAGTAATCAATGGCCAGAATCTAAGAATAAATTAAGTAAAGATTATTGTTATATAGCTATTCAAATAAATGGAAAGACCAAAGAAGTCTTAAAATTTGACAAAAAATCTACTGAAGAGGACATTAAAAGTATTGCTCTGGAAAAACAAAAAGTAAAAAAAATGATTATGAACAGAAAAATTAAAAAATTTATTTTTGTTCCTGAAAAAATTTTAAATGTTGTATTATTATAGTTATATGAAAAAAAATATTTTCCTAATCCTGGTAATTTTATTTATTGCTAATTGTGCAAATTTAGAATTTGTTTATAAATTAAACAGCGGTTTAGATGATTTAAAAAATAACACCAAGGTAATTATAGTTGGTGATGATGCTATCGAAATTTTTTATTCTATTAAGAATATTTTAGGTAATATAAATAAGCAAGATTCTGATTATATTTTAAAAATAAGTTCTATACGAAAAGACTTGGCTCAAGTAATCGAAAAGGATGCAACAGCATCGAAATTTAGTATTGAATATAATATTTCCTATAGTCTTTTTAATTTAGAGCAAAATTGTGAAATAATCGATTCACAAAATTTAACAAAAGGTTTTTATGATTCAAAATCTGCTGGTTACAGTTTTGGGACAGATTTATCAAAAAAAGAAACTGAAAAAAAATTAATATCTAGAAATATTGATCAATTTGTTTCCTCTATTTATAGATATGGTGATTTAAACAGTTGTCATAATGAAAACTAGCTCTGAAAATTTAATTGAAAAAACATATAGGGGGGAATTGGAATTAAGCGCAATTTTGCTATTTGGAAATCAGGATGGGATGATATCGGGACTAATTAAAATATTTTATAAATATTTTAAAAAAAAAAAGAATATTGATGAAATAAAATATTTTGATTGTAAAAATGATAAAAATATTCCAATCAATAATATAATTAACAATTCTTCTCTTTTTTCTACTCTAAATTTCATTGTTATTACAAACCCTTCTGAAAAAATATATGATGAATTAGAAAAAATAGAATTAAATAACAATATAATCATCATAGATGGGGGTCGGATTAAATCAAATTCAAAATTAAAAAAATACTTTGATTCTCACAAAAATTTTTTAAGCGTTTCGTGTTATGAACTAAACAGAAATACAAAAACAAAAATCATCAATATGTTTTTAGATGATAATAACATAACTTTAGAAAAAACCTCCTATTGGTATCTAGTAGAAAATATTAGCAACGAATTTTTAATTTTAGAAAAGGAATTATCTAAAATATCCGCTTTCAAAGATTCTTCCGTGTCTATAGAAAATCTTAAATTGTTGTTAATTCAAGATATTAGTTCCAATCTTGATGATTTGTTTTTTGAGTGTGCTAGTAAGAATAGGTCTGTTTTATTAAAAAAAACTAACGCTTATATTAGATCGACCAGTGATAGTTATGAAATTGTAAGGAATATAAAAAAATTTGTCCAAATATTGGCCCTTGCATCAACAAATAAAGAGACAGCAAGTATTGATTCACTAACTAATATATATCTTCCTAAATACCTTTTTAAAAAAAAAGAAGTCTTTAAAAAAATCCTTGACAAAATTAGCTCAAATAAAATTACAAAAATAGCCCAGCTTATTCAAAAAACTGAAATTTTACTTCGAAAAAACTCTTCTCATTATTTAGAGATTACTCAACGCTTTTTACTAAATTTTTCTAAAATAATTAAATAATTATTTTTTTAAGCGCTTCATAATTTCATCAAGTTGATCAAGATCTGAATAATACAGGGTTATTGACCCTGAAGAGCCTTGATCATTGAAATGAATTGAGGTTTTAAGACCAATTTTTTCCGAAAGTTCTTTTTCTAAATCAGCTATATTTGGATCCTTTAAAGATTGTACATTTGATTTCTTTTTTTTATATTTTGATGTTTTCCTTTCTACATCTCTAACGCTTAGTTTTTTATTTATAATTTCTTTTGCTATTTCTAGAGCATTGGGTACGCCAATCAGCGTTCTAGCATGACCCATGGAAAGCATGCCGTTTTCTATATATTTTAAAATTTGTTCATCCAGCTCCAACAATCTTACAATATTTGAGATATGACTTCTGCTTTTACCAATTATTTTCGATATATTTTCATAATTAGTCTCGTTGCTCTTAAGAAGCAATTTATATGCCTTTGCTTCTTCAACAGGATTCAGATTTTCACGTTGAATATTTTCAATTAGTGCGGCTTCTACTACTTCTTTATCAGACATTTCTTTAATCAATGCCGGTATTTCATGAAGACCGGCTAATTGCGCTGCTCTCCACCTTCTTTCTCCTGCTATTATTTCAAAGATGCCCTCTGATTTTTTTCGTACAATAATTGGTTGCAAAATTCCTTGGGCCTTAATTGAGACTGCGAGATCTTTTAACTCATTTTTATCAAAATTTTTTCTCGGCTGTTCTTTATTGGCAATTAGTGAAGAAGTATTCAGATATTTTAATTTCTCATTATTTATATAGTTTTCATTAGACGTTAAGAGTGAAGACAATCCTCTGCCTAGTTTTTTATTTTCTTGATTCATTTAATGCTAATCATTGCTTCAATATTACTTCTTTTGCAAGTTCAATATAGGCTTTTGAGCCGGCACAAGCCGTATCGTAAATTAATACCGGTTTGCCATGGCTGGGAGCTTCGGATATTCTAACATTTCTTGGGATTATTGTTTTGTATACTTTTTCTGCAAAATATTCTCTAACGTCGTTTTCAACCAGCAAGCTAAGTGAGTTTCTTTTATCATGCATAGTTAAAACAACGCCTTCGATTTCAAGACCTCTATTAAAATTTTCTTTAATTAATTGTATCGTTTTCGTCAAGGCGCTCAACCCTTCTAAGGCAAAAAATTCACACTGAAGAGGAACTATAACTGAATTTGCTGCAACAAGACTGTTAATAGTTAAAAGTCCAAGAGCTGGGGGGCAATCTATAAATAAATAATCATATTCTTTAATTTCGGTAAGTATTTTTTTTAATCTACTTTCTCTTTTATCCATCTCAGCGAGTTCTATTTCTGAGGCTGCAAGATTATTGGTTGAGGTTATAATGTCTAGATTTGGTATGGAGGTTTTTTTAATAGATTTTTGATCAAAAGATCCTAATGTTAACATTTCATAAAGACAGGGGTTTCTGTCGCTCTCTAAAATCCCCATACCAGTACTTGCATTAGCTTGCGGATCAGCGTCTATTAACAAGGATTTTTTCTCAATTGCTACCATTGCTGTCGCAAGATTTATTGCGGTGGTAGTCTTCCCCACCCCGCCTTTTTGATTGGCTATAGCTATAATCTTAGTCATATTTTTTAATTAAATCTTCAATAACCAAAACGCTCCCTCTTTTATCAGATTGACTTTTGTGGATTTCATAAAAAAAATTCCATCTTATTTTGGCCTGTTCTACTTCTTGTTTAACAGTTTTGCCTTTTAAAAAAATCAGAACTGTCTTCTTCTTTAAAAAATATTGTGAATAAAAAAACAGGTTACTTAAATTATCCAGGGCTCTAGAAACCAGTATATCAAATTTTATATTTTTTAAATTTTCTATTCTTTTTAAATGAATTTTCATCTTTAAATCTAATGTTTCATTTATATGCCGAATAAATTTAATTTTTTTAAAATTAGAATCTATTAAACTCACATTTGAATGTCCAGCAATAGACAAAATTATACCTGGCAAACCAGCCCCTGTTCCCATATCCAAAATTGAACTTTTTTTATTTTTAATGTGATTGGTTATTTGAATACTATCTAAAACATGGTTTTGCCATGGTCTCAAAAGTGTAGATTTGCCAACAATATTTGTATGTTTATTATATATAATAATTTCTTGAATAAATTTATCAATATTAATTAATTGATTTCTTTTAAGATTATAAGATTCTATAATTCTACTTTTTGAGTACAAACTTACACTGCTTTTATGTTTTTATTTTTCTTTACGTGTCTTAAAAGAGAAATTATTGCAGCGGGGGTTATCCCAGAAATTCTTGATGCCGCACCAAGAGTTGGCGGCTGAATTAAAGATAGTTTTTCTACTGCTTCATTAGATAGGCATCCGATTTTAGAATAATCAAGATTGGTAGGCAAATTTAAGTTTTCATCTTTTATAAAATCATTAATATCTTCTTTTTGTCTATCAAGATAGCCTTTGTATTTAGATTCAATTTCTATTTGTTCCCTAGAAATTTTATCAATCTTTGTTAGTTCTGGCCAAATATCAATTAATTGATCAAAAGCAATGTTGTTGAAGGAAAGAATATCAAAGGCTGTTCTCTTTCTTCCGTCATGATTAATAAATATATTAAATTTAGCCAGTTTATTAGGAGTTATTTTTTTACTATTAATAATTTTAAAACTATTATTGATGTTTCTAATTTTATTATAATAAATTTCTTTTCTTTCATTAGAAACACATCCTATTGCAATCCCTTTAGGAGTCAGCCTTTGGTCCGCATTATCTGATCTTAATACTAAGCGATATTCTGCTCTGGAGGTAAACATCCTGTAAGGTTCTTTTGTGCCTTTTGTTACTAAGTCATCAATTAATACCCCAATATAAGCATCTGCCCTGTTTAAAATAAAATTATTGTTTGAGTTATTTTTTAATGCGGCATTTAAGCCTGCCATCAATCCTTGTGCAGCTGCCTCTTCATACCCCGTTGTTCCATTAATTTGTCCTGCAAAAAACAAATTACTAACTTTTTTTGTTTCTAAGGTGTGATAAAGCTCCTGGGGGTTAACATAATCATATTCAATAGCATAGCCCGGTCTAATAATTTCTGCTTTCTCAAGTCCTCTAATTGTATGTACAAAATCTTTTTGAATGTTTTCCGGCAAAGAAGTTGATATTCCGTTTGGATAAATAACATCATTATTAAGCCCCTCTGGCTCTAAAAAAATTTGGTGTGAATTTTTTGTAGAAAATTTTTTAATTTTATCTTCAATTGATGGACAATATCTTGCTCCCATAGAATTAATTTCACCAGAATACATTGGTGATAGATTTATGTTTCGTTCAATTATTTTGTGAGTATTAATATTGGTGTGTGAGATAAAACAAGATATTTGAGGAATGTTGATAACCTTGTTGATAAACGAAAAGGGAATGGGATGATTGTCTGGGGGCTGTTCTTCTAAGTTATTGAAATTAATAGATTTTTTATTGATTCGGGGGGGTGTTCCAGTCTTCAGCCTGCCTATTGAAAACTTTAAAAACTCTATTTTTTTTGCCAGACTAATAGAGGGCCTATCTCCAATCCTTCCTGCTGGAAATTTATCTTTCCCAATTCTAATTAAACCTCTCAAAAACGTTCCCGTAGTTAAAATCGTGGAATTAGAGTATAATTTATTAGAGTTTTCTAATATTACACCTACTGCTCTATTATTTTCAATTATTATGTCTTCAACAGATGATTCAATAATTGTAATGTTTTTGTAACTATTTAGTATTCTTTGGACTGATTTTTTATATAAATCCCTGTCAGCTTGGGCTCTGGGGCCTTGCACAGCCTTTCCTTTGCTTAAATTAAGCATTCTAAATTGAATTCCTGAACTATCTATCGCCCTTCCCATAACTCCATCAAGGGCATCTATCTCCCGAACCAAATGCCCCTTTCCCAGGCCTCCAATTGCTGGGTTACATGACATTTCACCAATTTTATCTATTTTATGCGATATCAATGCGGTTTTTGCCCCCATTCTGGCGGATGAGCTTGCTGCTTCTGTTCCTGCATGTCCTCCGCCTATTACTATAACGTCAAAATAATTATTTTGTTTCACGTGAAATCACTTTCCAATACAAAAATCATTAAATATAATCTCTAATATATCTTCAATATCAATATTGCCAGTAATTTTTGATATTTCTCTCATAGCAACACGTATTTCTTCGGCAAATATATCAAAATTATTAATATTTTGGGATTTTTTTAAACATATAAGTGTTTGTTTCAATGCTTCCAAATGTCTTTCACGTGAAACAATAATGTCTTCTTCTCTGTTATCGGGATTAATTTTACTATAAATTTCCTTAAATAATTTATCAAACCCATCGCCATTTATTGAAGAAATATTATAAATATTTTTTTTGTTTATGCTTTTTGATATATCTGATTTTGACTTAACAAAAATTTTGTTATTAAAACTATCATATTCTTTAATTTCAGCTATATTTTCTATGAAAACTATATTTAGATCTGCTATATTGCTCATGTTTCGAGCTTTTTGTATTCCTATTTCTTCTGCTTTGTTTTTGTGTGGTCTTATGCCTGCAGTATCATAAAATTTAATTGGAAGTCCTTTAAAGTCTACAAAAAGCTCTAATAAATCTCTGGTAGTGCCTGGCTCGCTCGTGACAATTGCCATTTCTCTTTTAGCTATTTTGTTCATAAAGCTAGATTTTCCAGTATTGGGCTTGCCAATAATTGTAACTATAAAACCAGATCTAATTTTTTCCCCTATTGCTCCTTCATTTATATAGTTTTTTATATCTTTGATAATGTTCTCTATTTGTTCTTTTATTGTTAATATTAGATTTTTTGGCAACTCCTCATCTGAAAAATCAATAACTGCCTCGACATCTGCTAGTATTTTTAATAATCTGCTTGAAAATTCATTAATTTTTTTTGATAATTGTCCATCAAGCTGCCGCATAGCCTGCTTTCGTTGGGCTTCTGTTTCTGAATTAACTATGTCTGCTATGGCCTCAACTTGTGTTAAATCTAATTTGTTGTTTTCAAACGCTCTTCTTGTAAATTCTCCTGGTTCAGCAATTCTAGTATTGTCCATGTTGCCCAGTGTTGATAGCATTTTTTTTATTACTGCAATTCCTCCGTGAATTGAAATTTCAACCATGTCTTCGCCGGTATAACTCTTGGGCGACTTAAAATATGTTGTTATTGTTTGGTCAATACTCATATTTTTTTCTAAAAATATATTATTTAATGTGGCTTTATTCGGAATTAATGGCATGTTTGTTGATAGTTTTTTTATAACACCAAAAGAATTAACCCCAGATATTCTAACCACAGCAATAGCGGATTTTCCTAAAGGGGTTGCAAGAGCAAATATTGTGTCATTATTTTTGTTCATTTTATTTATGTGTTAATCTTATACTTGAAACGATATTGTAACAACTTTGTATGTTTTAATTAATGCATTTATAGAAGATTAAATTTAAAATATTTAAACAATATAATATAAAAAATATATGTCTAATAACCTTCTCTGGAAACCTTCTGGTTTGGATACGCAGCTGACTCACTATATTAATTTCCTTAGAGAAAATAATCTGCATGAGTATAGCGACTATGACTCTCTCCATTGTTGGAGCATAAACAACAAAGATGTTTTTTGGAAATCAATATGGGATTTCACAAATATTGTTGGAGAATACGTTGGTCCTGTTACAAATAATAATAGTGATTTTGTTGATTCAAAATTTTTTGTTAATGCAAGGTTAAATTATACAAAAAATGTTATTAAACAAAAAAACAACGAAGATGCTATAATATTTTATTCTGAACAAAACCATTATAGAAAGATTTCT
This sequence comes from uncultured Alphaproteobacteria bacterium, assembly GCA_902607435.1. Lineage (GTDB taxonomy): Bacteria > Pseudomonadota > Alphaproteobacteria > HIMB59 > CACLJX01. The sequence continues at coordinate 31,051 of CACLJX010000004.1, forward strand.
TGGAACGAACTGTCAACACAAACAAACAAATTTGCAAATTATTTAAAGCATCAAGGAATAAAAAGAGGCGACAGAATAGGGGCTGTCCTTCCTAATTTTCCTGAAACAGTCGTAGCCTTTCTTGCTTCTGCAAAAATTGGCGCAATATGGTCTTCTTGTTCCGCAGATTTTGGTCCAAAAGCGGTTATAGATCGCTTCAAACAAATTTCTCCGAAGATGCTTATTGCAACAAATTTTTATTATTATAATAATAAAAAAATTAACACCCTTTCTAATGCATACAAGATTAAAAAAGAAATTCCAAGCATAGAAAAAATTGTTGTTGTCCCCTTTGAAAAATTAAAAATAAGTGATGTGCCAGACTTTCACTATGATAATTGGTTTTCAATTATGTCTGATTATAAAGAGCTATTATTAGAGGAAAGCTTTGAATTTAATATACCTTTATATATTTTATATTCCAGCGGAACAACTGGCAGCCCCAAATGTATTGTGCATGGTGCAGGCGGCTCTTTGTTACAACACAAAAAAGAGCACCAATTACATTGTAATATAAATCAACAAACAAAAATTTTATATTTTACTACTTGTGGATGGATGATGTGGAACTGGCTTGTAGGTTGTATGGCCTCGGGGTCGACTATTTGTCTTTATGACGGCTCTCCGTTTTATCCAAAAAAAAATAATTTATTTAAAATAATTGAAAAAGAAAACATATCCCACTTTGGTACTAGTGCAAAATATTTAGACGCACTAAAACAAGAGGGGCTTAAAATTAAAGATCAGTGCGATTTAAAAAATTTAAAAACAATACTTTCTACCGGATCCCCGCTTTCTCCTGAAAGTTTTGAATATGTGTATAATAATATAAAAAAAGAGGTTCACTTAGCATCTATTTGTGGCGGAACAGACATAGTGTCTTGTTTTATTGGAGGAAATCCAAATGCTCCAGTATACGCTGGAGAGATTCAATGCAAGGGGCTTGGTATGGATGTCGGAATATTAGATGAGAGTGGGAGGCTTTTGAAAGGAAAAAAGGGTGAGCTGGTTTGTCTGTCGCCCTTTATTAGCAAACCTCTATATTTTTGGAACGATAAAAAAAACAGAAAATATATAAGGGCTTATTTTTCAAAATATAAAAACATATGGTGCCAAGGTGATTTTGTAGAACAGACTCCAAACATGGGGTTTGTTGTTTATGGAAGATCTGATGCCACCCTAAACTCTGGGGGTATTCGAATTGGGACAGCAGAATTATATAATATAGTTGAGAAAATTAACAATGTGTATGAGTGTGTTGCTGTTGAACAAAAAGTTTACAATGATACCAGGGTGGTGTTGTTTGTGAAATTAAGTGGTGGCATTAAGCTTAAAGACACCTTTAGGGAAAAAATAAAAAACGAAATAAAATATAGCCTTTCTCCTAAGCACGTACCCTCAAAAATAATACAGGTCTCTGACATTCCAAGAACAAAATCAGGTAAAATAGTTGAGCTTACAATAAAAAAAATCATTAACAACGAGAAGGTGGAAAATCTTACCTCGCTTATAAATCCTGAAAGCCTTGATAACTTTAAAAACCTAAAAGAACTAAGACTTTAGTTTTTTGTATATTTGTTTCTGGTTGAAGATTTTGCACAAAAATTATAAACTATTATAAAATGCCTAAAAAAATTATTTTTGCTCAGCTTGGTGGGCCCGAAGTTCTAGAGTATGTTGATTATGAGCTTCCAAAAACGGTTCCTGACAAAAACGTTAGAATAAAACAAACCTCTATTGGTTTAAATTATATAGATACATACTTTCGAAGGGGGATTTATCCCGCCCCAACCCCGTTGCCAATATGTCCGGGGTTAGAGGCTGCAGGAGAGGTAATTTCTTTGGGCAGTGGGGTTAATAACATTAATGTCGGTGATAGGGTCTGTTACGCAGCTCCTCCCTTGGGGGCATATTGTGAGATAAGGGATTTTCCTGTTGATAAAATAGTTAAAATACCAAAAGGCCTAAGTAATGACGAAGCTGCATCTATTTTCCTACAGGGAATGACTGTTGAGTATTTGTTTACAAGGCTGCACAAGATAAAAAAAGACCAATATGTTTTATTTCATGCGGCTGCTGGGGGAGTTGGGTTAATAGCTTGTCAGTGGGCAAAACATATTGGTTGTAATTTAATTGGAACAGTTGGCTCGAACAAAAAGGTTGAATTAGCAAAAAAAAACGGGTGCACGCACGCAATAAACTATAACACTGAAAATGTAGTTGAAAGGGTTAATAAAATTACTGATGGTGAGGGGGTTCCTGTTGTTTACGATGGTGTTGGAAAAAACACTTTTCAAATATCCTTGGATTGTTTGTCTTTAAGGGGGTTGTTTGTTTCTTTTGGTCAATCTTCTGGAATGGTCCCTGATGTTAATCTTCATAAGACCTTCAATCCCAAAAGTCTTTATTATACAAGGCCAACATTAATGCATTATAATGCAACAAGAGAAGAGCTTAATAACAGCGCTGGGGCTCTTTTTGATTTAGTTAAAAAAGGAGCCATAACACCTAATTTGTCAAAAACATACTCCTTAGAAGAATCCTCCTCTGCACACTCAGACCTTGAATTAAGAAAAACGGTTGGTTCTATTGTTTTAAATCCTTGATTATTTAGTCCCCATGCTTTGAAAAAATTCAGAATTTGTTTTTGTGCTCTTCATTTTATCAAGTAGAAACTCCATGGATTCTGTTGTTCCCATTGGCGCTAATATTTTTCTTAATATAAATATTTTTCCTAGTTCGTCTTTTTCTAAAAGCAGTTCTTCTTTTCTTGTCCCAGATTTTCCAATATCAAAGGCGGGATAAGTTCTTTTTTGACTAAGCTTTCTGTCTAAAACAATTTCACTATTTCCTGTCCCCTTAAATTCTTCAAAAATTACTTCGTCCATTCTGCTACCTGTTTCAATTAACGCTGTAGAAATAATTGTAAGGGACCCTCCTTTTTCAACGTTCCTCGCTGCTCCAAAAAACCTTTTTGGTCTTTGAAGTGCGTTTGCATCAACGCCTCCTGTTAAAACCTTCCCGCTAGAAGGGATAACTGTATTATAGGCCCTACCAAGTCTTGTAATTGAATCCAACAAAATAACAACATCGTTTTTATATTCTACTAATCTTTTAGCTTTTTCTATAACCATCTCGGCAACCTGAACGTGTCGTGATGCCGGTTCATCGAATGTAGAACTTATAACTTCTCCATCAACAGATCTTTCCATATCCGTTACTTCTTCGGGTCTTTCATCAATTAATAAAACAATTAATTTTGTTTCTGGGTTATTTTTTGTAATGGCGTTTGCAATTTTTTGCATAATTATTGTTTTTCCAGTAAAAGGTTGTGCAACTATTAGTTGTCTTTGACCTTTCCCAAGCGGCGCAATAATATCAATTATCCTTTCTGTTAAATCAGGCATTGGCTTTTCTTGTTCAAGGACAAATCTTGTGTTTGGATAAAGCGGGGTTAAATCTTCAAAATTTATTCTATTTCTAACAAGATCGGGGTCTTGGTTATTTATTTTATTGATCTTAATTAGGGCAAAATACCTTTCGCCGTGTTTGGGGGCCCTTATTTCCCCTTCAACACTATCTCCTGTTCTTAAACTAAATTTTTTTATTTGGTTGGGACTTACATAAATATCATCTGGTCCTGGAAGATAATTTGATTCAGAAGATCTAAGAAAACCAAAACCGTCTTGCATAATATCAATAACGCCAATACCAATGATAGAAGAGCCGTCTGACGCTATCTGTTTTAAAATAGCAAACATTAAGTCTTGTTTTCTATACGATGACGGATTTTCTATAGAAAGCTCTTCTGCTTGCTTTAATAAATCTTCAGGTTCTTTCTTTTTTAGCTCTTGTAGGTTCATGAGGAATTAAGTTAATTCAGGAATATAGGGTAATTAATAATATTTATTATAAATGTCAAAACAAAACTTATTTATATTTTTAATATAATAGTGATAGTTGGCGTGCTGAGAAATGTTAATTAATATTTTTACCTTAAAATCCAACACTTTTTACATATTTTGATAAAATAATACAACAAAGTTAAAAACATTAATAAAAACAACTAATATTTGAATTAGCTAGTTTTTTTTATTTATTTATAATAATAAGCTGTGAAAACTAGTTTAATAATAATTATATAAACAATGCTTTAATAATAATTATCTTATTAGAGAAAAAGTCTAAATAATTGTTTAAAAAAATAATAAATAGAAAATTAAAATTAATAAAAACTAATAAGGTTTATAATTAATAAAGTTTTAAACATGTTTATTAACACCCCTTTTATCTTGGCTAGCAAAAGCAAATCAAGACAAAAAATTTTAAAAAACAATAACCTTAACTTTAAACAAATAAAACCAACATGTAACGAAAGCTATTATAAAAAAAAGCTTTTAGAAGAAAAAAAATCACCAATTAAAGTATCGCAAGAACTATCTAAATTAAAAGCAAAAAACATAAGCAAAACAAAAAAAAATATTCTAGTTGTTGGGTCTGACACAACAATTTCATTTAAAAGAAAACTTGTTGAAAAAGCAAAAAACATGAAAGACGCAAAAAAAAAAATTACCATGCTTTCAGGAAATAAACACACAATTATTTCCAGCATATCTGTATACTATAATACTAAGTTGGTTTGGTCTAACACAGAAAAAACCATTGTTAAAATGAGAAAAATGAAAAACAAAGAAGTTGATGATTATTTAAAAAAATCAGGAAAAAAAATATTGAGCTCGGTTGGGTGTTATCTAATTGAAAAAGAAGGCCCCAGGATAATTGAATCTATAAAAGGAGATTTTTTTAATGTTATGGGGTTCCCTCTTTTTTCTTTTTTGATCTTTTTAAAAAAAAGTTATAAAAAATGAACAACACAAAAGCTTATGTAGTTGGAGAAAATACTCACAAAAGCCTTTCGCCTTTAATATTTAATTATTGGTTTTCAAAATATAAAATCAATGCAGAATATAAATATAAAGAGGTAAAACCAAAGAACTTTGATAATTCAGTTTCAAAAATATTAACAGAAGAGGGGGTGCGCGGACTAAATATTACCAATCCCTATAAAGAAAAAATAATACCGTATTTACACAAAATAGACCGTGATTCTAAAAAAATTGGAGCAGTAAACTGTGTTTCAATATCAAAATCTGTATTTTATGGAACCAACACAGATTGGATAGGCTATAGCGAAGCATTAAAAGAAAAAATATTACAAAAAACAAACAAAAACAAAAAAGCAATAGTTATAGGTTTTGGTGGAGCAGCAAAAGCTGTTTTATTTTCATTAAACAAGCTAGGATATCAAGAAATCCACATTTTTAACAGAACCCCAGAAAAGATAAAAAACCTACAAAATAAATTTTTTTTCCCACACCCACTGGCAGATATTTATAATCACATCAATTCAGCAGACATTATAATTAATACCACACCAACAAATGTTTTGCGCAAACTAGATAACAATAAAATAAATCACAAAATTATCGCTTCTGATATTGTTTATAGACCTATGGAAACTGATTTTTTAAAAATTTTTACAAAATCAAAAGACAAAATTTATGGAATATCAATGTTGTTACACCAAGCAGTACCCTGTTTCGAGCTTTGGTTTGGTATTAAACCAACTATTGATGAAGAACTACTAAGGTTAGTTAAGGGAGAAATTATTTAATGATAGTTGTTGGCTTAACTGGTGGCATAGCCAGTGGCAAAACAACGATTTTAAAATTTATAAAGAAACTAAAAATTCCTACACATGATTCAGACGAATGTGTAGGAGATTTATACAAAAAGCCATCAAAAATATTCCTAAAACATTTGCGTGATATTGGACTAAAAAGGGCCATTAGAGAAAAAAAAATTGACAAAAAAATAATTCAAAAAGAGATTTTTAAAAATAAAAAATTATTAAAAAGCTTTGAAAAATTTATTCATAATGAGGTTGCAAAATCACGAAACACCTTTTTAAAAAAAAATAAAAAACTTAATAAAAAAATTGTTTTTTTAGACATCCCACTTCTTTTTGAAAAAAAACTTGAATCAATCTGTGATTATATTTTTCTTACTTCTTCTCCAAAGTATATAAGAAAAGAACGAGCGCTTAAAATTAAAAAAATAGACAAAAAGACATTAGACAGAATTATAAGCTTTCAGACCCCAGAAAAAATAAAAAAAAACAAGTCTGATTACATAATTCAGACTTCAATAGATAAAAGAAAAAGCTATAATCAATTACTGAAAGCAATAAAGGAAATAACTGATAATAATAAATGAGAGAAATTGTAGTTGATACAGAAACCACTGGTTTGGACTTTAAGGCAGGAGACAGAATTGTCGAAGTAGCCTGTGTTGAGCTTGTTAATCACATTGCAACTGACAACAACGTTCAATTTTATTGTTCAACAGATAAAAAAATAAGCGAGGGTGCATTCAGAGTTTCTGGTTTAACTAATGACTATCTTAACAAATTTCCAACTTTTGCGAAGCAAGCAAAAAAATTTTTAAACTTTATTAAAAATGACACGCTTATTATTCACAATGCCGATTTTGATCTTGGTTTTATTAACAATGAACTAAAATTGATGGGGGGCGAAAAAATACAAAACAAGGTTGTTGATACAGTCGCCCTTGCCAGAAAAAAATTAAACACACGCATAGCAAACTTAGATTATTTGTGTAAAAGATTGTTTATTGATTTAAGCAAAAGAACTTTTCATGGAGCATTATTGGATTGTCAATTACTAGCAGAAGTTTATTTAGAACTTCTAGGGGGGAGGCAAACGAGTTTAATGCTAAGTAACACGCCTAATTTAAAAAATAAAACCAAAACACACAAAGAAAAAAAACCCCAATATATTCCTAGAGCAAAAATTACTGAAAAAGACATACAAGAACACAAAAATTTTGTTGCTGATTTAAAAAACGCTTTATGGCATAAAGTGGGTTATTAAAAAGAAAAGAGACGCATTATGGGATTTGGAGATCTACAATTTTACGATATAATTATTTTTGCAGGGGTGGCTATTTTTTTGATTTTTAGGTTAAGAAATGTTTTGGGGAAAAGAACAGGATTTGAAAAAGATAATACTAGAATGCCGTCTAATGAAGTCAAAAAAAACAACGAAGAAAAAGAGACCCAATATATTCCAGAACTAAATGACAATATTATAGAGTTAAAAAAAGCATATGAAAATTTAGAGGGCTTTGACCACAAAAATTTTATTGAAGGGGCCAAACTAGCGTTTGAGACGATAATAAATTCTTTTAACAAAGGAGATAAAAAAAGTCTTAAAAACCTTTTAACTAAAGATGTTTATCAAATTTTTGAAAAAGAAATTAATCAAAAAAATATTGATCCAGAAAGTCAATTTTTTTCTTTGAATATAGAAAAAATTGAAAATGTTGTTGTAGAAAAAGGAATTATAAAAATTAGCATTAAATTTATAAGTGAACAATTTAAAAACAACGATGAATCAACCGTTGTAAAAAAGCAAGATGTCTGGACTTTTGAAAAACCCACAAAATCCAAAAACCCAAATTGGCTGCTTTCATCTACATAATTTGTTTGATTTATCTAAGCTTTGCATCCGTATTCAAAAAAACGAAGGTTATTGCAATAAGCCATACAAGGACAAACTGGGGAAAAGCACTATTGGATACGGACACCTAATAAAAAAATCTGAAAGACATTTGTTTGAAAAATCACAATCAAAGCACTTTTTAATGAAAATATTTTTAAAAGACCTAAATATAGCAATAATAAATTTTAAAAAATATTATGATGTTAAAACAATCCCAGACAATATTCAGGAGGTTATTATTGAAATGATTTTTCAGCTTGGAATCAAGAATGTTTTGAATTTTAAAAAATTTAATAAGTACATTAAAATGAATCAATTTTTCATGGCAGCACTCGAAATGATGGATAGTCGTTGGTATAAACAAACCCCCAAAAGAGTAAATTTATCAATAGGGGTAATGCTCAATCACAGCAATGACTGATTCAAAAAACAATAAAGATGCCTTTTTAGACGCAATGAAGGGAGCAACCCCTATAAAAAAAACTTACAAAAATTATAAATCCATCCCACAACTCAAAATTAATCAAACAAAACAAAACAATAAAAAACTCGCAGTAAGCCACAACGCACCCAAAAAGCAAAATATATACGAGAAAAAAACAAGTTATAGTAATCTTAAAATTGAGAAATCTAATATTAACAAAAAGCTTAAAAAAGGTCTGATTAATATTAATAAAACCATTGATCTTCACGGATTAACTCTTGAGGAAGCAAAATTAAAATTTTTTTCAACCGTTGAAATGTGTTTTTTTGAAAACAAAAGGTGTATTCTTTTTATAACTGGAAAAGGCACAGGAAAAAATCAACATTTACCAAAAGAAAACAGACTTTTCTATGGGAAAATTAGAACTGAATTTATACGCTGGACTCTTGAAGCAGAAGTTAATCAAAAAATTTTAAATATTGAACAAGCCGGAATATCACATGGTGGAGACGGAGCTTTTTTTATTTATCTTAGAAAAAATAAAAATTAAATCTTATTTAACTTTAAAAGTAGGCCCTTGAATTTAATTTTAACAACCAAGGGCATTTTAAAAGATTTTTCATTTAATTCTTGGTTTATCTCAATGTATTTCAAATCATTTTTCTTGTGATCAGCCCAAATATTTACATAATTTTGTATTAAAATATTTTTTGTTTCGATGTTGTTGGTATTTTTTTTTTCGCTAACTTGCATTGCATAAATACGACGCCCATCAATCGTTTTAGATTGTTCCTGTCCCAACAATATATTTAAAAAAGAAGATAGAGGATCAAAATGGTTTGTTATGCCAATATATTTAATTCTCGCATGTTCTGTTTCTTCGGGCGATAATTTTAATTCGATTAAGGAATCATTTTCAAAAATCATTTCAACCCTTGTTTTCTTTTTTTTTGTTAACCAAATTTGATTATATTTTATTGGAACTAAGGCATTATTTACAATAAGCCCTTTCGTTTCATATTCGCCTTCAAATTTATATAAATGTGATAAAAACGCATTATTTTCTAATTTTATTGAAATTTTGTATTTGTTTTCATCAAGATTGATGTTCCAAAACAAATTTCCAATATTAATTTTACCAACCTCAATAACATACGCCTCTTTATATTCTTTGGCGAATAATGGAGAAAAAATAGTAAACGCCAAAAAGAACAATAAACTAAAAAACTTAAAAAATAACTTCATATATATTTAAAGATTCTTTTTTAAATTTAACTTTTTCTATGCCCACAAGATTTAATGTATATTTGTTTTTAAGGTATTCAAGCTCGCCTTTAAACCCAATAAAAATAAAATTTTTTTTTACATCCTCTGGCAGAGGATTTGTTATTTGAAAGTGATGCTTAACTCCCGTATCAGGAACAAGAGGCGTATACATTGTAATTTTATCATTACGAAAGATGTAGCCTAAATTAGAAAACAACATTCTGTCACTTACGACAAGTCTTTCAATAGATTCAGAATTGTTTTTAACCAATGAATTAGCAAAAAAGGTGATGCCATTAATTCTATTAAAAAGCTCATAAGATGAATTTGAAGCTATAAGAAGAAACACAACCATGCCTATAAAAAAATTAGCAATATTGTTGATAAAAATTACTCTTTGACTATATTTATATATTGTATGAACAAATAAAATTATAAAAGAAATTAAAGATACGGCTGCCCAGTTTGCGTTTGCTCTAACCAACATACTTTCAGCCAATATAATAAAAAATATTGGTAGTGAAAAAATTAAAAGAAATTTAGTGTTAAAATCATATTTCAATTTTTTGACAAATATAAAAATAAAAAATAAAAAAATCAAAGGTCCTATCATAATGATTTGACTACCAAAAAATTCCAAAAATCCAATAAAGTTTAGATTTATTCTTTGTAAAGCCGCATTATCAATTGTATGAAAAAGAGTTGCCCAGTTATTATTAATGTTCCAAATAATATTTGGGGATGTCACTATCCCCATTGTTATTATAAAATATAAAAAATTTATTTTTTTTTGCAAAAAAATTTTTCTCATTTCTTTTTCAAAAAATAAAACAGCCATACAAATGATAAAATATATTCCAGCATATTTAGCTAAAAATGCCAGGCCAACAAATATACCCAATAAAATAAAATTTATCCTATCAGGCCTTTCTTTAATAATTAATAATTGTAATAGTGCCACAGACCAAAAAAAAATCAGCAATATATCTGTCGAAACTAAAAAAGAAGAAACTGAAACAGCGGGCATTAAAAAAAAAGTTATAGAAGTTAATAAAGCCAATTCTTTGTTATTAAATAATTTGCTTGAAACTAAAAAAATAACATAAGATGTCAAACAATATATAAAAATTGAGATCATCTTAATTACAAAAATACTGTTTCCAAAAATCCAACAAACCAGCCCAATTGTCCATGATAACAAAGGAGGCTTAGAATAATACCCAAAGTCAAAATCTCGAGACCATAGCCAATATTGCGCTTCATCTCCAAAAAGATCAAAGTTTGTTATATGAATAGATATAATTTTAGTTATCAATAAAAACAAACATATAAAAAATAAAAAATAGTTTTGTTTAAGCATATTTTTTTAAATAATATTTTGTTTGAAAATAATAGCTTAAAAACAAAATTACAGCAGACATAACAACATCACTAAGAAAATGACCGCCCTCCATAATTCTAATTAGTCCAAGACTAGTGCCAATAAACAATGACAGCCAAAAAAATATTTCATTTTTGGTTAAAAAATATAAGGAAATAATAGAAAAACCTACCGCCGCATCTCCAGATACAAATGAGCAATTGGTATTACATGAATTTGATATTTGATACCACGGTGTAAAATTTTCTTCACCACCTAATTGAATAATGTCTCCAGGCCTTGATCTACCCCAGTTATTTTTTAACAAAAGATTAACAACGATTAATAAATTTAAAATGCCTGATCCCCACAAAAAAATAATATCTTTAAATTTAAATTTATGATTCATAAAAATTATTTTTAATGGGAAAAACAAAGATATAGCTGGCAATATAAAAATATAGACAATAACCATTGGTAGAAGTATTTTTCTAAAAAAAACTGTTAAACTATCATAGCTTTGAAGCAAAAATTGACCCTTATTATAATAAAATAAACTACTTAAATGTATATCAATTGATGATCCCACAGTTAAAAAAATTATTAAGAACAAAAATATAGCTAAAGAAAAAAAAATTTTGTTATTGAGATTTAATATTTTTTCCTTTGTTAAATTAATTAAAAAGTATCTTTTTAAAAAAAATTTTGTTAATTTTATTCCCAAACAAGAGACTGCTATACCCGCAGCGACATCAGTAAAAAAATGAGCCCCAACAGATATTCTGCTCAATGCAATTATTCCAGCAAAGAAAATAAGAAAATATTTTAACCTTGGTGCAAAAAATGCAATTACCAAAGCTACTGTAAATATTATTGAAGTATGTCCAGATGGGAAGGAATGAAATTCAGAATTTAGACTAAAAAAATTAAAACCCAAACCATCTTCAAAAGATGTATAATTTGGTCTGGGCCTACCCATAATATGTTTTAGCAGTTGTGTTAGTAAGCCAGTAACTATAAGTGCAAAGAATAAAAAAAGACTAAAATTTTTGTAAATTTCAATTCTGCTATTAAATTTTTTAAAATAGTTAAATTTTTTTATAAAATAAAAAAATATTATTAGAAATAAGGAAAAAATATAATACCACGCAGAATCTCCCAAAACTGTTATTTGTTCAAAAAATTCTTTTAAATAAATATATTGGAGTGAATTATTTAAATTAACAAAAAAAATATAGAATCCAATGTCAATATTATATGAAAAAAAAATGTTGAAAAACAAAACTCCTAAAATCAATAATTCTATTTGAAATTTTTTTATCATGCCAGATGGTTAGGCAAGGTTGATATAAAAATCAATATTTAAAGTATAAATTTTGATAAATCCTGACTTCTAATTAATTCCCCAAGATTTTTTTCAACATATTGTTTATTAATTTTAACCTTTTTTGGTCCTATATCAGAAGCATTATAACTTATATCTTCAAGCAATTTCTCCATTATTGTATGCAGTCTTCTAGCTCCAATATTTTCTACATTAGTGTTAATTTCAGTTGCAAGTTCAGCAATTGTATCAACACCATCATCTTCAAAAATGAGATCAATTTTTTCAGTGCCTAGTAAGCCAACATATTGTTTTATTAGACTATTTTGTGTTTCGGTTAAAATTAATTTGAAATCATTTTTTGATAGACTCTCTAGTTCAACTCTTATTGGCAATCTACCTTGTAATTCGGGCAACATATCAGATGGTTTAGAGGTATGGAAAGCACCCGATGCTATAAATAACACATAATCTGTTTTAATTACCCCATGTTTAGTGCTTACAGTAGTTCCTTCAATTAAAGGAAGTAGATCGCGCTGAACCCCCTCTCTTGATACATCGGCCCCACTTCTTTCACTGCGGGATGTTATTTTATCAATCTCATCAATAAAAACAATTCCGTTTTGTTCCACATCATCAATGGCATTTTTAATTATTTTATCATTGTCTAATAATTTTTCCGTTTCTTCCTGTAATAAATATGTATGCGATTCTTCTACGGTCATTTTTTTGTTTTTTTTAGGAGCTGAGAATGATTTTCCAAAAACATCACCAAGATTAATCATGCCCATTTGAGAACCGGGCATTCCCGGGATGTCCATTGTTGGAAGATTAAACGAAGAATTAGAACTAACTGGAATTTCTATTATTTTTTTATTAAGTTCTCCGCTTCTAAGTTTCTCTCTGAAATTTTCTCTAGTTGCCGGACTGGATGATTTAGAAACCAAAACATCCAAAACTCTCTCTTCTGCATTTTTTTCTGCATGAGCTCTAATTTCTTTTCCCATACTTATTTTTGTATTATTTATACTTGTTTCAACAAGATCTCTTATAATTTGTTCTACGTCTCTTCCAACATAACCCACTTCAGTAAATTTTGTTGCTTCAACTTTAATGAAAGGAGCATCTGCCAATCTAGCGAGCCTTCTTGATATTTCTGTTTTTCCACAACCAGTGGGACCAACCATTAAAATATTTTTTGGAAGTATTTCCTCTTTTAAACTTTCAGGCAATTGTTTGCGTCTCCACCTGTTTCGCAAAGCAACAGCAACAGCTTTTTTTGCATTATTTTGACCAATTATAAATTTATCAAGTTCTGAAACTATTTCTCTTGGACTAAAACTAGACTCCATATTAATTAAATATCTATTTTTTCTATAATTATGTTGTGATTTGTATAAACACATATGTCAGCTGCAATTTTAAGAGATTCTAAAGCGATTTCTTCTGCATTGAAATCTGTGTTATTAATTAAAGCTTTAGCTGCACTAATTGCATAAGGCCCCCCAGAACCAATGCCAAGAATTCCATCATCTGTTTCAATAACATCACCTGTTCCAGATATAAGAAGGCTTATGTCTTTATCCGCAACAATCATCATTGCCTCTAAACGCCGAAGGTACCTATCAGTTCTCCAGTCTTTTGCTAATTCAACACAGGCTCTTTTTAATTGGTTTTTATACTGTTCAAGTTTTGATTCCAGTCTTTCAAAAAGTGCAAATGCATCTGCGGTAGATCCCGCAAAGCCGGCAACAATAGCATTATTTGCCCCAAGTCGTCTTACTTTTTTAACATTAGCTTTCATAATTGTGTTACCAAAACTTGCTTGTCCATCTCCTGCAACAACAACTTGGTTGTTTTTTCTGATACCAAGAATGGTAGTAGCTTTAATGTTTTTTTTGTTCACCATGTTTTAACGTTTATTTACAGATGGCTATTTATAAAAATTTATCAAGTTATTGATGTAGAATATAACTACTTATACTGATAAAAGGCTAATTGTATGAGAAAATCAAAGATTACGCGCAAAACTAAGGAAACAGAAATTGTTTGTGAAATTAATCTTGATGGTGTTGGACAAAACAATATTTCAACGGGTATTGGCTTTTTTGACCACATGCTTCAGATATTTTCTCATCACAGTTTGATTGATTTAGAATTAATAGCAAAAGGAGACACCCATATTGATTTACATCATACAGTTGAAGATACGGGCTATGTCATTGCTCAAGCAATAATTAAATGTCTATCTGATAAAAAAGGAATTAAAAGATATGGTTTTTTTTATATTACTATGGACGAATGTCTTTCTCGTTGTGTAATTGATTTTTCTGGTAGGCCCGAACTTGTATGGAAAGTTGAGCTCGGTCTTGAAAAGCTTGGAGAAATGGATACAGAACTTTTCCATGAATTTTTTAAAGCCTTTTCTAATGAATCTAAGTGCAATCTTCACATCGAAAATCTTTATGGTAAAAATAATCACCATACAATAGAGTCTTGTTTTAAAGCATTTGCTAAAAGCATAAGACAGGCAATAGAAATAGATGAGAGGATAAAAAATACAATTCCTTCTTCAAAAGGAACGTTATAAATATTTTTTGATGAAGAAAAATATCACTATTGTTGATTATGGACTTGGCAATATTCGATCGGCTGAACAATCGCTAAAAAATATTATTGATCAGAACAACCTTAATGCTGAAGTAAAAATTACCAATAACTCAAAAGATATTTATTTAGCTACTCATATTGTTTTGCCTGGGCAAGGAGCGTTTGCGTCTTGTATGAAAGGATTAAAAAACACACATGGCATGATTGAAGCCTTATCAAAAAATGTTTTATTTAATAAAAAGCCATTTCTTGGAATTTGTGTAGGAATGCAATTATTGGGTACAACAAGTTATGAAAACGGAATACATAATGGCTTAGGATGGATTGACGGGGAAATCAAAAAAATACCTCAAAAAGGACTTAAGCTTCCACATATGGGCTGGAATGAAGTTTCAATAAAAATTAAAGAAAATAAAATAATTAAAGAAGAAAAAGAAAAGAACTTTTATTTTGTACACAGTTATTTTTTTGAATGTAAAGATAAAAAAAACGAAGTAGCTTCAACGGTATACGGCAAAAATTTTGCTTCTATAATTTCTAAAGAGAATATATATGGGGTTCAATTTCATCCAGAGAAAAGTGCATGTCAAGGATTGAGATTAATTAAAAATTTTATAAGCTTATGAATGCTCAACTACAAAAAAAAATTAATATAAAAGCAGAGTTTTTGTCATCCATTAATGACACAGATTTAGCAGATTTGTGCAACATAACTGAGCAAGCTATTAAAGCCGGAGGTGGCTTTGGATGGCTTAAACAGCCTCCAATAGAGATTTTAAAAAAATACTGGAAGGGAAGTGTCATTGTTTCTAACAGAAAATTAATTGTTGGCAGATTAAACAAAGCTATAGCAGGAACACTACAACTAGTATTTCAACCTCATAACAATGAGGCCCAACAAAATAATTTTAACATTATTTCTCATTTTGTTGCACCATGGGCCCGTGGATTTGGTCTTGCTAAGGCAATGATAGACAGAGCTGAATTTATTGGACTAGAACACGGAGCTAACTGCGCCCATTTAGATATAAGAGAAACACAAAAAGCCGCTATAAAATTATTTGAATCAAAAGGATACGTTCGATGGGGAATCAATCCTTTTTACGCTTTAATTAATGGGAAAAATTTAAAAGGCTATTATTATTATAAAAAACTTAAGTGAAACTTATACCAGCAATTGATATTAAAAATAATAAATGCGTTCGTTTATCGAAAGGCAAAGAAGAAACCGCATTTGTTTTTAATAGCAATCCAATTGAACAAGCTAAATTTTTTGAAAAACAAGGATGTGATAGAATTCATATAATTGATTTAGATGCGGCTTTTGGACGAAAAGAAATTAATAAAAAAACAATACTTAAAATTAGAAATGAAATATCAATAAATATCGAGTTGGGCGGAGGAATCAGATCTCAAGAAGATGTGAGTTTTTGGATACAGAATGGTATAAATTTTTTAATAATTGGATCAATGGCTATAACAAATTTTGAAAGTATGAAAAATTTATCAAATAATTTTCCAAATAAACTTTATGTTTCTTTGGATGATTTACATGGAAGAATCATGATATATGGTTGGGTTGTGGAATCGAATAAAAAGACACAAAAGATACTTTTTGAATTTAACAAAACTAATATTCGTGGGTTTGTTTTTACCGATATTTCTAGAGACGGAATGTTAACCGGGATTGATATTAATAAAATATCACAATATTTATCTTTTTCCAATAAACCATTTATTGTTGGAGGTGGCCTGTCAAACTATAAAGATTTAAATAATTTAGCAAACTTGAAAGATCCAAATCTGGAAGGAATTATTGCAGGCAAATCATTTTATCTAGGGAAAATAGATATTAAAAAAGGCCAAAAAATATTAGATCAAAATGCTTAAAATAAGAATAATACCATGTCTTGATGTTAAAGATGGCAGAGTTGTCAAAGGTATAAATTTTTTAAATTTAGTCGATGCGGGCGATCCAGTTGCACAAGCGCACTTTTATTCTAAAAACGGAGCTGATGAAATTTGTTTTCTTGACATAAGTGCTTCTATTGAAAAAAGAACAACAATGTTAAATGTTGTTGAAAAAACAGCAGAAAAAGTATTTATTCCACTTACAGTTGGCGGCGGTGTCAGTTCTATTGAAAATATAAGAGACTTATTAAAAGCGGGCGCAGATAAAATATCTATAAATACTGCTGGCATTTTAAATGAAAATTTAATTAGTCAAGCAGCAGAAAAATTTGGAAGCCAATGTATCGTTGCAGCAGTAGACGCAAAAAAAGAAAAAGATAGTTGGGCTGTTTATTCCCACGGAGGATCAAAAAATACTGGAATAGATGCTTTAGAATGGATGCAGAAGTTACAAAATTTAGGAGCTGGAGAAATTCTATTAACATCTATGGACAGAGATGGAACAAAAAAAGGTTTTGATCTTGAACTTTTAAATCGAGCTTCAAGTCAATTAGCTATACCTCTAATTGCTAGCGGAGGCGTTGGAAATCTCGACCATTTCAAAGATGGAGTTCTTGTTGGAAAAGCTAATGCTTTATTAGCTGCCTCGGTTTTTCATTTTGGAGAGCTTAGCATAAAAGAGGTGAAACAGTATTTAAGCAATGAAGGCATTAATGTTAGGATTGAATAATGATTAAAAAAATTAATAAAAATTTTTTGGAAGAACTTTTTTCTACAATTAAACAAAGAGATCAAAACAAAAATAAAAATTCTTATACAAACAATTTATTACAACAAGGGAAAAACAAAATAGCTCAAAAAATTGGTGAAGAAACCGCTGAACTTATTGTGGATTATCTTAATGGAACAAAAAAAAGAGTAATTGAAGAAACATCGGACTTGCTCTATCATTTAATGGTTTTGCTTTATTCAAAAAAAATTTCTATTAAAGAAATTGAGAAAGAACTAGAAAAAAGAAAAAAAAATGTACGACAAAAATAATATTTTTGCAAAAATCATTAAAAAAGAAATTCCCTGTAATTTAATTTTTGAAGATGAAAAAATAATTTTTTTTCATGATATTAACCCACAAGCTAAAATACATATTCTTGGCATACCCAAAACAGAAGTGATTAACTTAAGCGATTTTATTCAAAAATGTGGTCAAGAAGAAGTTTATTATTTTTTTAAAAAAATATATGAAATTGTAAAAAAATTCAATCTACAAAAAACAGGATACAGGTTAATTACTAATGAAGGAACAGATTCAAATCAAGAGGTTCAGCACTTTCATGTGCACATTCTTGGTGGTGAAAATCTAGGCAGTTTAAATTAATTTTATTCTTTAATTATTACGTAGTTTACTATTTCTTTTACTCCTTGAATATTTTCAACAGAATTTATTATAATATCTAATTGCTCTTTTCGGCTTGTTATTCCAGCTATGTAAACTTTTCCTCTAATAGTTTCAAAATTATAACTTAGCGCACGTAACCCTATATTTTTTGTAGTAGCTGCTTTTATTTGAGTTGTAATCCACAAATCATTCGCATACTCTTTAATTGTTGTTTTGTCACCAACTTCAATTTCATTTATTACCTCTTGGACTCCTTCAACTTCCCAAACTCTACGAACAGCTTCTATTCTAGTTTCTTGGTTCTGAACAATTCCTGTTAATAAGACCCGCCCCTCAATAACTCTTGTGTCTATATCTAAAATTAAATCTTGTTTTGAAGCGAGAAATTGAGCAGCAACTTTTACTTTAATGGTTGTGTCATCTATTACACCCCCAACAGTTCTATCATCTTCTGCTATAACCATGGTTGTTGCAGCACCGCTTCCAATAACCCCAACTGGACTACACCCGCAGACTAATAGAGTTATTAAAATCCCAGAAATTAATATAATGATTTTATCCATTTTTAATTTTGATAGCCATTCTATAAATTTCTTTTTTAGAAATTTCGGTTAGATTATGTACTATTCGAACGGTTTCAGTCAAAGAATATTTTTTTAATAAATCTGTAATGTGTATTTTAATTTTATCATCCAAAAAACGTTTATTGTTTCTTAATGGAGCTGATATAATAACTACAAATTCCCCCCTAAGATTTAAATTTTTTCTTCTTATTTTTTCATATATATGTGCTGCAGTTCCTCTAAAAACCATCTCATTTAATTTTGTTAATTCTTTGCAAACGGATATTTCAATATTATCAAAAAATTTTGAAATATCCTTTATTAAATTACCAAGATTTTTTCCTGATACAAACAAAACACTTGTTAATTCATTAGTGTTTATTTTTTGAAAAAGAAGTTTTTTTTCTTTTTGATGCTTTGGAATAAATCCATAAAAAGCAAATTTATCAATAGGTAAGCCTGAAACTTGTAGGCTAGAAATTAAAGCTGATGGTCCCGGAATGCTTGTAATCATAATATCTTTTTTGATAAAATCTTTTACGAGTTTAAATCCTGGATCAGAAATAAGTGGAGAGCCCGCATCTGAAACTAGCCCAATTTTTGAATTATATTGATATTTCGATATTTTGTTAATAACCACTACCTCATTATAGTCATGAAGAGATATAAGTTTCTTTTTAATGCCTAATTTATTTAGTAGTTTCATTAAATGTTTGGGGTTTTCACATATGATAAAATCAACTTCTTTTAAAATAAAAATAGCTCTTTGGCTTAAGTCATTTAAATTCCCAATCGGTGTTGCAATTATGTACAATCCATTTTTTAAGAGATTTATTTCGTGTTTTTTAATTTTCATAACCTACTCTTGTACACCACAAATATTTCCAAATGAAGATATTTTAATTAGCACAGAAAATACCAAACCTATAAATCAAAAATACGAAAAAAAAATGGATGAAAAATATAAAAAAGAGGCAGAGGAAGTTGTTAAAAAAAACGAGATCTCTTTTGTGAATGATAAAATATTGAATGAAATTGAAATTATTTTACCAGAAACAAAAAACGAATTGATAACAAAAAATTTTATTAATGCACTAGAATTATCTTTATATAAAAAGAAAATAAAAAACATTTCATTTAATATAAATTTTTATTCTGATGTTGTTCAACTACAAGAAATAATTGCAAAAAAAATTGTACCAGGTAAAATTTTTATTGGACCATTAACGTCTGTTGACACTATTAACATAAACAACTGGTGTTCAAGCGGAGCAATATTTTTTTCATTTGCATCTAATAGAAGTTTAGCTTCTGATTGTGTTTATTTAATAAATTTTTTTCCAGAAGATGATATTAGAACTTTATTTGATTTTTTTGGTTCTAACAAAAAAATAGCCCTTCTTTATCCTGAGAATGAATATGGTTATTATATAAATAATATTATTGACAATGTTGCAACTGAAAGCAATTCTATTTTAATTAATAAAGCATCTTATAAAGAAGATTTAAGCGATGCAAGAAAAGCAATAAAAGAATTAAGCAAATACGAACTTAGAAAATATGAACTTGAAAGACAAAAAAAGATTTTATCAAACAAAAATGATGAAATATCAAAAAAAGCCTTAAAAAAAATTGAAAAATTTGAAACAATGGGAGAACTTGATTTTACCCATCTTATTATTCCTGATTATAATATTCGCTTATTACAAATAGCTCCTCTTCTTCCTTTTTATGATGTTGATCCTAATAAAATTCAATTTGTAGGGACAGGCGTGTGGGATGATGAAGTGTTTTTCTTTGAGCCCTCTCTTCAGGGGGCAATATTTCCAGGTGTAGAAAAAGATAATAGAGCAAATTTTATAAATGAATATTTAAAATTTTACAAAGAGTATCCAATTAGAACTGTTACAATTATCTATGATATAGTTGGGCTACTAAACTATATTGTTGAAAATAAACTAACTATTTTATCAACAATTAATTTATTAAATAATACCATTACATTTAATGGAATAGATGGAAGTTTTTCATTTAAAGATAATATAATTAAAAGAGAACTAGAAATACTTGAAATTTCTAACGGGAAAGCAAAATTAATTAACTGAATGTATCACAAAATTTTTTTAACTTCTTTATTGCTATTGCACGATGACTTATTTTATTTTTCTCTTTTTGCGTCATTTGAGAAAAAGTCTTATTTTTGTCTGTAGGAATAAAAATAGGATCATAATGAAATCCCAGAGATCCAAGAGGCCTGCTTGATATTTTCCCATAAACTATTCCGTTAAAATATACTGTATTTTTATCATTAATTGTTAATGCAATTGATGTTTGAAAAAAAGCTTTATAATTTTTTTTAAATTTTGTTTGGTTGATAATTATATCAAATGTTTTTTTGTAACCCCCATTTTCTTTTTGGAATCTTTTTGATTTAATTCCTGGCTGATTATTAAGAGCGTTAATACAGATGCCAGAATCATCTGCAAAACAAGGCAATCCAAAATATTTAAAACCAAAAGTAGATTTAATCATTGCATTTTCTTCAAATGTTTTACCTGTTTCTCTTGGTTCATTAATTTTAGGAAAATCATCAAGAGTTAGTATTTTAATTTTGGGGATTTTAAGAATTTGCTTTACTTCTTTTATTTTGTATTTGTTATGTGAAAAAAATATTAACTCTTTCACAGCTATATACTTAATATTGCTTTCTGTTTTTCAATAATTTGAGCAACTCCTTTTTTTGATAAATCAAATATTTGTTGAAATTGTTTATCAGTAAAAAAATACTCTTCACCAGTTACTTGAATTTCAGCGATTTTACCACTTTCACATATTACAAAATTAGCATCTACTTCGGCATTAGAGTCTTCTTCATAATCAAGATCTAAGTTTGGTTGAGAATTAATTATTCCTGCAGATACAGCTGCTACACATTCTTTTATGATTGGGGTTTGGATATTATAATTTCTTTTTAATTTTTCAATTGATTGATATAAGGCTACAAATCCCCCACTTATTGATGCTGTTCTGGTTCCACCATCTGCTTGAATTACATCACAATCTATTTTAATTTGTCTTTCTCCAAGATTTATTAAATTAACAACTGTTCTAAGACTTCTTCCGATCAAACGCTGGATTTCTTGGGTTCTGCCTCCTTGTTTACCCTTAGTGGCCTCTCTATCAATTCTCGTATTAGTTGATCTAGGCAACATTCCATATTCTGCTGTAATCCAACCCTTTCCAGTGTTTTTTAGCCAATGGGGGGTTTTTTCATCAATCGATGCAGTACATAATACTTGAGTATTACCAAATTTTACTAAACAAGAGCCCTCAGCATGCATACTAATATTTGTTTCAAAGGAAATGGCCCTTAATTCTTGAAAAGTTCTATTTTTTCTCATTATATTATCATTATATTTTATGAATAATTTTAACTTATAATATAGATTTTAGTTATAGAGTGTAAAAAAAAATGAGCAAAAACTTATATTTAGAATTAAATCACAGATCTAAACAAATATTGAAAAGTGTAGTTGAAACCTATTTAGAAACAGGTGAACCTATTGGCTCCGAAACAATATTAAAAAAAATTGGCATTGATTTGTCTTCTTCTTCTATTCGTTCAATTTTAGCTAATTTACAAAAAGAAGGATTGTTATATGCTCCTCATATTTCAGCTGGAAGACTGCCTACAGATAAGGGTATGAGATTTTTTGTTAATGGATTGTTAGAATTTGGCCGGCTTTCGAAGAACGAACAAGAAAACATTAAAAATCAATGCCAATCAAAAGGATCTTCTTTTCAAGAAGTTTTAAGTGAGGCTTCAAAAACGATATCAGGATTAACTAATTGTGCCGGAATTGTTGTTGCCCCTAAATTTCTTAATAAAATAAAACACATTGAATTTATAAAATTAAATTCAAATAAAATAATGTCTATTATTGCTACCGACAATGGTCTTGTTGAAAACAGAATATTGCATTCCAAAACCAATTATAATGATAGCATATTAAAACAAACGTCTAATTATCTAAATTCTAAATTTGCAGGCAAAACAATAGAACAAATAAAAATAAAAATTAATGAGGAAATAAAGAATTCTAAGAGCAAACTAGATAGCATTGCAACCAAACTCGTTAAAGAAGGCATAATTGAAATTGTTCCAAATTTAGAAACGCCTTATATTTTTCTTCATGGTCAATCAAGTTTATTGGAAGAAAAAGTAATAGCAAAAGATCTTGATAAAATTAGAAGTTTATTTGATGATATTGAGAATAAATCAAATTTTTTAAATGTTATTGAAAATACTAGCAAAGGTCAAGGAGTTCAAATTTTTATAGGATCTCAAAATTTTTTATTTAAACACTCTGGACTTTCTATGGTAATGGCCCCATATAAAAATAAGGAACAAAAAATTATTGGAGCAATTGGAGTCGTAGGGCCAATGAGATTAAACTATGCTAAAATTGTGCCATTAGTTGATTACACATCGAAGATTGTTGGAAGGATATTAAGTTAATATGAACAAAAAAAACGAAAAGGATTTAGAGGCATCTGAAGAATCAAATTTTGCAGAAACAAAACCCCAGGAAGAGAAAAAAATTCTTGATACTTCAGAGATAAAAAAAACAAGAAACAAGAAGATAAAATTCAATAAAAAAACTGATAATTTTGATAAAGAAAAACAAAAATATGAAGAAGAAATTTTTACTTTAAGAGAAGAAAAATTAAGACTTTTAGCTGAAATGGAGAATTTAAGGAAAAGATCAAATAAAGAAAAAATAGATTCAATTAAATATGGAAGCTCTAATTTAGCCAGAGATATATTGTCTCCAAGTGATAATTTGGCTAGAGCCTTGGATAATTTACCAGAAGAGGAAGACAGAACTCAATTAATCAACAATTTTATTGATGGATTGAAAATGATCCAAAAGGAACTTACTTCTGTTTTAGAAAAACATGGAGTAAAAAAAATAGAGGCATTACACAATAAATTCGATCACAATTATCATCAGGCCATTCTTGAGGTTGAGTCTAAAGAGCATGCAGAAGGAGTAGTTGTTCAAGAAATTCAAAGTGGGTACACTATGCATGATAGACTTTTAAGACCCACTATGGTTGGTGTTTCAAAAAAACCAACAAAGGATAAAAAAGACTAATTTGTTCTAATATTTTATAGCAAAGCGGTTGTAAAGTTATCTTAAGTACCCATATTCATTAATGTTTAACTGAAATTTAAGAAAAGGAATTCAAAAATATGTCAAAAGTAATAGGTATTGACTTAGGAACAACAAATTCTTGTGTTGCAGTGATGGAGGGCAAAGAAGGAAAAGTAATTGAAAATTTAGAAGGGGCAAGAACAACTCCTTCAATGGTAGCTTTTACTGAGTCTAAGGAAAGGCTAGTTGGTCAATCTGCAAAACGTCAAGCCGTTACAAATCCTGAAAATACTCTTTTTGCTATTAAACGTTTAATCGGAAGAAACTTCACAGATGACATTGTTAAAAGAGATAGCGGTCTTGTTCCCTACAAAATTATTAAAGGAGACAATGGCGGTGCATGGGTAGAAGCAAGAAAAGAAAAATATAGCCCCAGTCAGATAAGTGCATTTATATTGCAAAAGATGAAAGAGACTGCTGAAAGTCATATCGGAGCAAAAGTAACTCAAGCTGTAATAACTGTGCCAGCTTATTTTAATGACTCCCAAAGACAGGCAACAAAAGATGCAGGCAAGATTGCAGGCCTTGAAGTTTTAAGAATTATTAATGAGCCCACAGCCGCAGCTCTTGCATATGGATTGGATAAAAAGAAGACTGGAACAGTAGCTGTCTATGATTTAGGTGGAGGAACATTTGACATATCTATTTTAGAAATTGGTGACGGTGTTTTTGAGGTAAAATCAACAAATGGCGATACACATTTGGGTGGTGAAGATTTTGATTTAGAAATAATTAATTATTTAGCAGATGAATTTAAAAAAGATAACGGAGTTGATTTGCGTCAAGATAAATTAGCCTTACAAAGACTAAAAGAAGCTGCTGAAAAAGCAAAAATTGAATTATCAAGTAGTACTGAAACAGAGGTTAACTTGCCCTTTATTACTGCTGATCAAGCTGGTCCAAAACATCTTACTATAAAATTGTCTAGAGCAAAATTAGAAGCAATTATAGGCAATTTAATCACTCAAAGTATCAAGCCATGCGAATTGGCTCTTAAAGATGCAGGCTTAAAAGCTTCTGACATTAATGACGTTCTGTTAGTTGGCGGTATGACACGTATGCCAAAAGTAGTTGAAATAGTTAAAAATTTCTTTGGTAAAGAACCAAACAAAAGTGTTAATCCAGATGAGGTGGTTGCAACTGGAGCAGCCATTCAGGGTGGAGTTCTTCAAGGCGATGTAAAAGATGTTTTGCTTTTAGATGTAACACCTTTATCACTCGGGATTGAAACCCTAGGAGGTGTTTTTACTCGATTAATTGATAAAAATACAACAATTCCAACAAAAAAAAGCCAAATTTTTTCTACAGCTGAAGATAACCAGAGTGCTGTTACAATAAGAGTATATCAAGGAGAAAGGGAAATGGCAGCTGATAATAAGCTTCTTGGTCAATTTGATCTAGTAGGTATTCCCCCCGCAGCTAGAGGAATGCCTCAAATCGAAGTTACGTTTGATATTGATGCGAATGGCATTGTGAATGTATCTGCGAAAGATAAAGCAACTGGAAAAGAACAACAAATACGGATTCAGGCTTCAAGCGGCTTATCTGAAGAAGATATTGAAAAAATGATTAAAGATGCTGAAGAAAATGCAGAAGCTGATAAGAAAAAAAGGGAGTTAATTGATGCCCGTAATCAGGCTGATAGCCTTGTTAATGAAACAGAAAAAAATGTTAAAGAACATGGAGATAAAATTTCCGAAACTGACAAGAAGAAAATTGAAGAGGATGTGGAAGAGCTTAAAAAGGTTAAAGATAATGATGACTTAGAATTAATTAAATCTAAAACTGAACAATTAGTACAATCTTCTTTAAAATTAGGCGAGGCAATTTATAAACAAAATCCTCAAGATCAAACGCCTCAACCTGATCCTTCAGGTGAAGAACCGTCCTCGGATAAAAAAAATGATAAAGTTGTCGATGCAGACTTTGAAGAAGTTGACGAGAAGAAAAAAGATTAATTAATAAAAATTGATCCTTTTGTAATTTGGGGATTGTTCATGGCTGATAAAGATTTTTATGAAGTTTTAGGAGTCTCACGCGGTGCAAGCGATGCTGAAATAAAAAAATCTTATCGGAAACTCGCTATGAAGTATCATCCTGATCAAAATAAAGGCAATCAAGAGGCAGAAAAAAAATTTAAAGAAATTAGTTCTGCCTATGAAATACTGAAGGATTCACAAAAAAGAGCAGCTTACGATCAATACGGACATGATGCTTTTCGACAAGGAGGAATAGGAGGAGCGCAGGGTTTTGGAGATTTTGCAGGAGGATTCTCAGATATTTTTGAAGAATTTTTTGGAGGAGGTTTTGGATCTTCTTCCCGCCAACGAGGCCCTTCGAGAGGAAATGATTTAAGATATAATATGTCTATTTCACTTCAAGAAGCATTTACAGGTAAAAAAACTCAAATTAGAATTCCAAGTTATGTAGGGTGTGATTTATGTAGTAGTACTGGAAGTGCAGACAAGTCTGGTCCAAGCACATGTTCTTCTTGTAATGGCCATGGGAAAGTTCGTTCAACTTCTGGTTTTTTTTCTATTGAGCGACCCTGCCCATCATGTGGTGGGGAAGGCTCTAGCATCAAAAATCCATGTTTAAAATGCAGTGGAAATGGCCAGATAAAAAAACAGAAAACCATATCGGTTAATATTCCAGCAGGAGTTGATACCGGTACAAGAATTAGAATAACTGGAGAAGGAGAGCCAGGTCAACGGGGCGCAAGTTCTGGGGATCTTTATATTTTTACTAATGTTAAGAAAGATAGATTATTTGAAAGAGAAGAAGAAAATATTTTTTGTCATATTCCAATATCAATAACTACTGCAATATTAGGAGGTAAAATTGAAGTTCCAACCATTGAAGGAAAAAAAGCACATTTAACTATTCCTCCTGGCACTCAATCCGAAACGCAATTTCGCTTAAAAGGCAAAGGAATGAGTATTTTGCGTCAAAATATGCGTGGAGATATGTATGTAGAAGTTTTAGTAGAAATACCTATAAATTTAACAAATAGACAAAAAGTTATATTAAAAGATTTTGAGAAAGAAGGAGGAACCTCTAAAAACCATAGTCCCAAAAGTCAAAGTTTTTTCCAAAAAATTAAAGAAGTGTGGGAAGATATAGCATAATACCTTTCATTTTTTTATTCCGAAAGTATAAAGTAGAATTATGACATTAATTAATATCGGAATCGCTGGTTGTCTTGGCCGAATGGGCAAAGAACTTGTTAAAAGTTTAATAGAGGATAATCGAATTAATTTTTCAGGAGGATTGGAGCATTCAGATCACAAAGATTTAAATAAAAAATTTTCTACATTGCTTGGGTTAAACACCGATCATCAAGTTAGCAATAATGCTGAAAAAATATTTTCTGATTCAGATGTGGTTATTGATTTTACGACTCCATCATCTACTGCACAAAATCTTATAACTGCAAAAAAAAATAATACATCATTAGTTATTGGCACCACAGGATTGACACAAGATATTTTAAAAAACATTAAAGAAATATCAAAAGACATACCTATATTACAATCTGCAAATATGAGTCTTGGAGTGAATCTTCTTTTCCAACTAGTACAACAAGCTGCTTCAATTTTAGATAAAACAAATTATGATATTGAGATATCTGAAACGCATCACAAACATAAAATAGATGCCCCATCAGGTACAGCAATTGCACTTGGAGAATATGCTTCGAAAGGAAGAAATACAGATTTCAATCAGGTTAAAGTTTTTGATAGATTAAATTCCACTGAAAAAAGGAATACTGGTGATATAGGATTTTCTGTAATAAGAGGCGGAGAAATAGCTGGCGAACATACTGTTAGCTTAATTGGAACTAATGATAGAATTGATTTATCCCACAAAGCTTTAAATCGATCAATTTTTGTTAAAGGTGCAGTTGAGGCGGCAATATTTTTATCACAACAAAAATATGGTTTTTATACAATGGACGATATAATCCACTCATAGTTCAATTTATAATAAATAAATTTTTTTTATTTAGGATTTTTAATTTAATAACTTATTTAATGAAACAATCAATAATAGACAAAATATTTTATAATTTATTAAAAGATTTTCCTAAACCAAAATCTGAACTCAAATACATTAACAAATTTACATTTCTAGTTTCTGTTATTTTATCAGCTCAAGCTACCGATGTGTCTGTTAATAAGGCTACAAAAGATTTATTCAAAGTTGCAAAAACTCCTCAAGCCATGATTAATCTTGGAGAAAAAAAATTAAAAAAATATATTAAAACTATTGGTTTGTTTAATACAAAATCAAAAAATATTGTCAATTTAAGCAAGGTACTTGTTAATAAATTTAATAATAAAATCCCACAAGAATTTAGAGAGTTAATATCTTTACCCGGAGTTGGCAATAAAACAGCAAGCGTTTACCAAAATGCCATTTTAAAATTACCACGTATTGCTGTTGATACCCATGTTTTTAGAGTATCTAATCGTATTGGTATTGTTAATGCCAGAACAACTGATTTAACACAAATTCAATTAGAGAAACTTGTGCCCAAAAAATGGCTTTTCAATGCACACCATCTTTTAATATTACATGGTAGAAGAATTTGCAAATCCCAAAAACCACTTTGTAAAAGATGTTCAATATTTCATTTATGTGAGTATAAAGAGAAAATTAATTATCAATATTAAATAACTAAGCTAATTTAATTTCTTCAAAACATTTTTTTATGTCTGTTTGCTTTTCAATTAATTCTCCAAAAGCATTTCTTAATTCATAGTGTTCAACCCGGGATTTTTTAATAGATCTATTAAAATAAACAAATACTCTGCAACTTTTTGTATCAAAACGAGCTGTTATGGTTTTCCCGTCTTCTCTTAGAAGTTTAGGTTTGCCTAAATTTTGAGTAATTTCTTTTAAAGTTTTTCCAACAAAACTATTTGCAGTAATTTTATTTTGTTTAAGAACTACTGTTTTCTCTTTCTTTTTTTCTATTATTATTACGTTTTTTTCTAATAATATTTCTTCTTTTAATTCTTCTAACTCTTTCTTATTTTCTTTCTCTTTATTTTCTTCAACCGATATTTCCTTTTCTGGCTCTTCTTTATTTGAGGCAATATTTTGAATTGAGGTTTTAATGCTATTTGTTGCTTTGTTAATTTCTTTAGCAACTTCAATTGTTGCGCAACCAGATAGTATTAAAACTTTCAATATTGATAATATGAATATTGCTCTCACTACGAAATAATTATATCCTTATATTTATATTATGCTTATATTAATCAAATCCCCATTCATAGATTTTAAATTATCAATTTTAAGAAATAAAAAAACTTCTAATTCATTATTTAGACAAACGATGAATGAAATCAGTTATTTAATTGCCTCTGAAGCACTTAAACATTTAAAATTTAAAACAATATCAGTTCAAACTCCAATAAAAAAATCAGCAGGAAAACACTTGTCTCAATCTATTGTAATTGTGCCTATATTAAGAGCTGGATTGGGTTTAGTAGAAGGCTTTGTCAAGCTTCTTCCAGATGCGGAGAAAGGTCATATTGGTTTATATAGAGATGAACAAACATATAAACCAGTTGAATATTTGTGTAAGCTACCAAAGATAAAGAATAAAATGTTTATAG
The DNA here is from genome assembly GCA_902607435.1 of uncultured Alphaproteobacteria bacterium. Taxonomy (GTDB): domain Bacteria; phylum Pseudomonadota; class Alphaproteobacteria; order HIMB59; genus CACLJX01. The sequence goes on from CACLJX010000004.1 coordinate 60,373, forward strand.
TTTTGGATCCAATGTTGGCAACTGGTAATTCATGCGTGGAAGCTATCAATCTTCTAAAAAAATCTGGAATTTCTGTTAATAATATTCTTCTTGTATCATTATTGGCTGCTCCTGAAGGAATTAAAAATGTTAAAAAAACTCACAAAGGTCTTAAATTATTTACTTGTAGTGTCGATCAAGGTTTAAATAAAAATAAATTTATTGTTCCTGGTTTAGGTGATGCTGGAGATAGGTATATGGGCACTTAAACACTTGCTAATCCACAGATATATTCTCTTTTTTTAAAGAATTTTTTGACTTATTAATAGATATTTAGGATTATGATCCATTAATAATCTTTGATCAGAGGAAATCTAATTATGAAAAAAATTATAAATATATTTATTGCTTTAAGTGCGCTTGTTTTTTCTACAAGTTTGTTAGCAAACAAAATTGGAGTCATTTATGACTCAGGTGGCAAGTTTGACAAGTCATTTAACGAGTTAGCTTTCAGAACAGCTGAAAGAGTTCATAACGAATTAGGCTGGGACATGCTTGAATTTGAAGCTGCTAACAATACTCAAATTGAACAAGGCATGAGAAAAGTTGCAGACAGAGGTGCAACTCTAATTGTTGCTATGGGTTTTGCGCAAGCGGATGCAGTAGCTGCAATAGCTCCACAATATCCAGATGTAAACTTTGTTGCTGTTGATGTTTGTTGGGTAGATGATCCTGCAGGAAATATTTATCAAGCTTGTTACTTAGAGCATGAAGGTTCGTTTTTAGTAGGCATGATTGCTGCTATGGCATCAAAATCTGGTACAATAGGTTTTGTTGGCGGAATGGACATACCGTTAATTCGAAAATTTCAAGGTGGTTATGAGCAAGGTGCTTTACATGTTAATCCTAATATTAAAATTCTGGCAAACATGACAGGCACAACTCCTGAAGCTTGGAATGATCCAACTAAGGGAGCTGAATTAACCAGAGGACAAATCGATGGAGGTGCTGACGTGGTTTACCAAGCTGCTGGAGGAACTGGAATTGGTGTTCTTCAAGCTGCTGCTGATGCTGGAATTTATGGTATAGGCGTTGATACTAACCAAAACTGGATGCATCCAGGTAGTATGTTAACTTCTATGTTAAAGCGTTTGGACTTAACTATTTTTGCGCAAGCGGAAAAAACTGCTGCCGGGACTTTTGAGCCAGGTATTCATTTTTTAGGCCTTGCTGATGGTATGGTGGGATACGCTATAGAAGATGGTCAAGTAACTGCTGAAATGCAAAGTGCAGTTGATGCAGCTGCTGCAGAAATAGTAAGTGGCGCTATTACTGTTGCTGATTGGTCACAATAATAATAAAATAAATAGTATTGGCGAGACCTTAAAATTACATTATAGAATTTTATGGTCTCGCCTATTTTGGAGTTATCAAAAATCAACAAATCTTTTGGCCACGTTCAAGCCAATAAAGAGATCACATTAAAAGTTAACAAAGGAACAATTCACGGAATCATCGGTGAAAACGGTGCTGGAAAATCTACTTTAATGAGCATCGTTTATGGTTTTTATCAAGCTGATTCTGGAACGATTAGTATTAATGGAAAAACAATAAATTTAAAATCACCCCGTGATTCAATTTTAAGTGGCATAGGAATGGTTCATCAACATTTTATGTTGGTAGAAAATTTCACAGTTTTAGAAAATATAATTTTAGGTTTTGAAGGAGAGATTGTTTTTGGCAAAAAATTAGAGCAAGCAAAAATAAATTTAAAAAATTTATGTGAAACATATAAATTAAATATTGATTTAGATTCTATTATTTCAGATTTATCTGTAGGTTTTAGGCAAAGAGTTGAAATTCTTAAGTCGTTATATCGAGGAGCAGAAATATTTATTTTAGATGAGCCAACCGGCGTCTTAACTCCTCAAGAAGTTGATGAACTTTTTAAAATTTTACGATCACTTCAAAAAGAAGGAAAAACAATTGTTTTAATTACACATAAATTAAATGAGATTATGGCTTTAACAAGCGAAGTCTCAGTAATGCGACAAGGGGAAATGGTAGGGCATAAAAAAACTGAGTTAACTAATAAAGAAGAATTAGCTGAGATGATGGTCGGAAGAAGTGTGCTACTTAGAATCAATAGAACTGAAGCCCAAAAAGGCGAAGTAGTATTTCGTGTTAATAATTTGCAAGTAAAAGATGATCTTGGTGTAATGAGAGTAAAAGATGTTAATTTTGAGATTCATAAAGGGGAAATTCTTGGACTTGCTGGAGTAACAGGTAATGGACAAACAGAACTTCTTGAAGCCTTATCAGGTATAAGAAAAATTGAGTCAGGAGAAATACAGTTATTTAATGAAACCATTTCTGATCAAAATAATTTTCTAAATCCTAAGGAATTGAAAGAAAAAGGACTTGTTCATGTTCCAGAAGATCGACAAAGAATGGGACTCATTACTGATTTTAAAGCATATGAGAATTTAATTTTTGGTTATCATCATCAGCTACCTTTTTCTAAATCATCAATATTAAAAGAGAAAGACATATTATCTCACTCAAGAAAAGTAATGGAGGAATATGATGTGCGTCCCCAATCACCACATTTAATTACTTCTAATTTTTCAGGCGGCAATCAACAAAAAATAATTTTAAGTCGTGAATTAAATGAAAATCCAAAAGTATTATTAGTAGGTCAACCTACAAGAGGAGTAGATATTGGAGCTATTGAATTTATTCATCAAAGACTCATTGATATGAGAAATAAAGGTGTGGCTATTCTTTTGGTTTCAGTTGAGTTAGAAGAAGTTTTATCTCTTTCAGATAGAATTGTTGTAATGTTTGATGGCAAAATTGTTGGTGAGAAAGTTAATAAAGATGTAACTGACCGTGAGATAGGATTGTTAATGGCAGGCATTGCTTAAATGAGTGCTTTAGTCGATAAATCAAAAGTTCCTTGGTGGGTTTCTAATTTAATTGTACCATTGGTAAATCTGGTTTTAGCTCTTTTAGTATCAGGTTTATTTATTTTTATTGCTGGTGAAAATCCCATCCAAGCAGTTCAGCTCATAATTTATGGTTCTTTTGGATATATAGAGGGTTTTGCTTACACTCTTTATTATACAACTAATTTTATTTTTACGGGTCTTGCATTTGCCGTAGCTTTTCATTGCCGTCTATTTAATATAGGAGGAGAGGGGCAAGCATATCTCGGTGGACTTGGAGTTTTCTTTGTTGCAATCAATTTTAGTTTTTTACCTGTTCCAATTGTGTGGCTGTTAGCTGTAATTGGTGCTGCTTTATTTGGTGCCGCATGGGCATTTATTCCTGGATACCTTCAGGCAAAAAGAGGGAGTCACGTTGTAATAACAACTATCATGTTTAACTTTATAGCGTCATCTTTAATGGTGTTTTTACTTGTTGATGTAATCCGCGACACTAATCAAATGGGCCCACATACTGTAGTTGTTGCTAAAGAGCTCTGGTTTCCCACATTTAAAGACTTTGGTCAATTCATTGGACTTAAAATCAGATATTCACCTCTAAATATTTCTTTCCTTCTTGCAATTGCAGCATTATTTTTTGTTTGGTTTTTAATTTGGAAAACAAAATGGGGTTATGAAATGAGAGCAGTTGGACATAGCACCAAAGCTGCTGTTTATGCAGGCATTTCTCCCCATAGAAATATTATTATTGCAATGTTAATTTCAGGAGCATTAGCTGGCTTGCTAGGTATAAATGAAATTCTTGGAGTTCATCATAAAGTAATTGCAGGCTTTCCAGCTGGATATGGATTTACTGGAATAGCAGTTGCTTTAATGGGAAGGAATCATCCCATAGGTATTTTTCCTGCGGCTTTTTTATTCGGAATTTTATATCAAGGAGGATCTGAAGTAACTTTTGATATGCCAAATATTACAAGATACATGTTTGTGGCTGTACAAGGTGTAATTATTTTATTCAGTGGAGCTTTAGAAAATTTATTTAGACCTCAAATAGAGAGTTTTTTTGTTAAACGTTTAAATACAGTGCAGACAGTGTAATGGAATATTTTTTAGATATTGCATCGTTACTTAATTCTACATTTAGAATTTCAACACCCCTAGTTTTTGCTGCAATGGCCGGACTTTTTGCTGAACGATCAGGAGTGATAGATTTTAGTTTAGAGGGAAAAATGCTGACCGCAGCTTTTGTAGCAGCAACTGGTTCTTATTTTTTTGGTTCAGAATGGTTGGGATTGGTATTAGCCATAATGGCTTGTGTTAGTCTATCAATGTTACATGGTTTCGCCTCGGTGACACATAAAGGAGACCAGGTTGTATCCTGTGTAGCGATTAACATTTTAATGATTGGACTTACTACTGCATTAGCTGCAGCCTGGTTTGGCGAAGCAGGGCTAACACCTACACTAAATAATGACCAAAGATTTTTAGAAATCACTCTCCCTTTTGCAGATGCTTTAAGATCCGTTCCTATAATTGGTTTAATTTATAGTGAAATACTAAGCGGACATTATATTTTTGTATATATGGCTTATTTGTTGGTACCAGTGGTTTATTGGGTTGTATTTAAAACAAGTTTTGGATTAAGACTCCGTGCAGTTGGAGAAAATCCCAGCGCTGTAGATACTGCAGGTATTAATGTTTTTTCCATGCGCTATAAGGCATTGGCGATTAATGGAGTTTTAATCGCTTTTGCTGGCGCACATTTATCAACAGCCGTTAATGCTAATTTTTTTAGAGAAATGTCTGCTGGTAGAGGATACTTAGCTTTAGCAGCATTAATTTTTGGAAAATGGCATCCTAAAACTGCTTTGCTTGCTTGTATGCTTTTTGGATTTACTGATGCATTACAAATTAGATTGCAAGGCGTTGCTCTGCCAATTGTTGGCATTATTCCTGTTCAATTTATTCAAGCAATTCCATATGTTTTAACTGTTGTATTATTAGCTGGATTTGTTGGTAAAGCAATTGCGCCCAGCGCTATTGGTCAACCATATGTAAAGGAGCAATAGAAAATATTTCTTTATATTGATTACATCAAGGAAAATTCACCATAAAATATAATTTTTTATTGAAATCTAAAAAATATTTCTATTTTAGTTAAATAGTATTTAATAAGGAGAATAACATGTCACTAAGAATTAACGATATTGCACCTGACTTTACAGTTAATACGACAAAAGGCGAAATATCATTTCATGATTGGATTGGAAATGGGTGGGCAATTTTATTTTCCCATCCAAAAGATTTTACACCAGTGTGTACCACAGAACTTGGATCGCTTGCTAAATTAGAACCTGAGTTTGCAAAAAGGAATGTAAAAGTTATGGGTCTGAGCGTAGATTCTGTTGATGATCATAATTCGTGGTTAAATGATATTGAAGAAGTTACAAATTCACGACCAACCTATCCTATTGTAGCAGATAGCGAGTTAAAAGTAGCAAAATTATATGGGATGTTACAAACTTCTGAAAAAGGAAACTCTAAAGGACGTACCGCAGTAGACAATCAAACTGTTCGCACTGTTTTTGTTGTTGGTCCAGATAAAAAAATTAAACTTTTTTTAACTTATCCCATGGCGACAGGGCGTAATTTTAATGAACTTTTAAGAGTGATTGATTCTTTACAACTTACAGCAAAGCATAAAGTTGCTACTCCTGCTGATTGGCAAAAGGGTGAAGAAGTAATTATAGTTCCCTCTTTAAAAGATGAAGAAGCAAGCAAGCTATTCCCAGACGGTTGGAAAGCGGTAAAACCGTATTTACGCAAAGTTTCAGATCCTTCCAATTAACAATTATTGTAAAAATTAAATTTTGAGATTAAAAGCAGGGCTATGTTCCCTGCTTTGTTATTATAATTTTTATATTTTTAAATATGAATTTAAATCAAAAAAAAGAAAAAAACCTAAAGACAAATATATTAAATAAGCAACAAAGACATTGGGAACATAAGTTTTCAAAGCGATCAGAAATGTTTGGTACTTCTCCAAGTTTGGCTGCTCAACAAGCTGTTAAAATTTTCAAAAAAAAAAAGTTTACTAATATACTTGAACTAGGTGCAGGTCAGGGAAGAGATACTATTTTTTTTGCGCAAAATGGATTTAATCTTCAGGTTTTAGATTATTCTAAATCAGGCCTTAATAGCATAATTAAGAAAGCAAAAACATTGAATTTATCAGACCAAATATCTGTAAAATATCATGATATTAGAAAATCAATTCCTTTTAAGGATGCAACATTTGATTGTTGTTTTTCTCACATGCTTTATTGCATGGCTTTTACTGCAAAAGAACTTGATTTATTATCTAATAATATAAACAAGGTTTTAAAGTTTGGCGGTTTAAATATTTATACTGTTAGACACACGGGAGATGCTGATTATGGAAAAGGGATTCATCGAGGAGAAAATCTTTATGAAACTGGAGGATTTATTGTACATTTTTTTTCTCTTGAAAAAATTAAACAATATTCAGCTGGTTATAAAGTTATTAATATTGAGAAATTTGAGGAAGGACCCTTCCCAAGAAAACTCTTTCAAGTCACCTTGAAAAAAATATTTAAATAATTAATTCTTACTAGGTGACCAGTTCTTTGGTGCTAATTCAAAATCTTTATAATTAAATGCCGGTGCTACAGTGCACCCTATTAGAGACCACTCCCCCATTGATTTCATGCTAAACCACACTTCAGAATCAACAACATAGTGCAATAGGTGACCTTTTTTAATATTTCTTCCTAGAATAATTTCTGAAATATTGATTTCGTTGTTAGACATTGAAACGATTAAAGGATCCCCATCATAAAAATGAAGGATTTCATTTTTTTTTAATTTGTGCCAATGAGATTTTTCTTCTTTTGTTAAAAGATAGTAAATTACACTAACGTTATTATCTCTATAGGATTCTTTATAATGACCACCTTCAGGATGTGGAATCATTTCGAGTTGTTTGATTATTTCATTGCTAGCATTCATTTTTTTAAAAAATCATTACATTAAATGACCAAGTTTTTTTGCTTTTGTATCCAAATAATTTTTGTTGTGATCATTACTTTTGATTTTAATTGGTATTCTTTTATTTACTTTTAAACCCGATTTTTCAACAGCTTCAATTTTTTTTGGATTATTTGTCATTAAGTCTATAGTTGTTATATTTAAGTGCCTAGCCATTGCAGATACTATTTCATAGCTTCTTTCATCTTCAGCAAATCCCAATTGATGATTTGCCTCAACTGTATCTAAACCTTGATCTTGCAGTTTATACGCTCTTATTTTATTAGAAAGCCCTATACCTCTTCCTTCTTGTTGAAGATAAAAGACAACCCCACATCCATTTTTTGCTATTAGTTTTAATGATTCAGTTAATTGAAAACGACAATCACAACGTAAACTAAAGAAAGATTCACCTGTAATACACTGTGAATGTATTCTAGTTAAAACAAAATTAGTTGATTTTATATCTCCTAAGGTGATTGCTAAATGATCTATCTCACTTTGATTTTCAGTAAATGCATGTACTTTAAAATTTTCAATTTCATTGGGTAATTCACTTACTTCGACAAATTTTATTATATCTTTTTGCATTAATTTATTTTTAAAATGTATTAAAGTTTTGTTGGGCTTGTTTCATTACCATATATTTCTTTTGGATCAAAAACTTTCTTTTTTTCTTTAAACTCTAAAATGATTTTTGATTTATCAATTGAATTTCCAATAGGAATACTTCGGTAAAAACACGATCTATACCCAACATGGCAACTAGCTCCACCCCTAACATTAACTCTTAACCAGATACTATCTTGATCATCATCAATCCTTATCTCTTTGATTATTTGTTTGAAGCCACTTGTTTTGCCTTTATGCCACAAAGATTTTCTACTTCGTGAATAATAAACTGCTTCTCCTAATTTTATTGTTTGAATAAAAGCTTCCTCATTCATGTATCCCTGCATTAAAACTTCTCCTGATTTAAAATCAGTGGTTACTACAGGAATCAATCCATTGTTTTCAAACTTTGGAGCAAGTTCAGTGGATTCTTCAACTTGCTTAACACTTTTTCTATTTTCAAAAAAATTATTTATCATAATTATTTTTCACTATTTGGGGCGAGAGATTCTTTAAATAAAATTTCTAAAATTTCATCAATTTTAAATGTTTCAGTTTGGTTATTTCCCAACCTTCTTACAGAAACAGTTTTATTTTCTGATTCTTTTTTTCCAACCACTATGATTATTGGTATTTTAGCAGTGCTATGCTCACGTATTTTATAACCAATTTTTTCATTACGAATATCTTTTTCAACACGCAATCTTTTATCTTTTAATTTGCCGAAAAGATAACTAGCATAATTGTCTGAATCAGAGGTTATTGTTGCAATTATTATTTGCAAAGGAGATAGCCAAAAAGGTAGATGTCCAGCATAGTGTTCAATCAAAATTCCTGAAAATCTTTCTAATGAACCAAATAGAGCACGATGTAACATTACAGGTGTTTTCTTTTGGCCATCTTCTCCTATGTAAGTAGCCTTTAATCTTTTTGGAAGATTTAAATCTACTTGTAGGGTGCCACATTGCCAATCTCTGCCTATAGCATCTCGAAGAACAAATTCTAATTTAGGTCCATAAAATGCACCTTCTCCTGGGTTGTGAGTATACGCTAATCCTGTTGCTTCCATAGCGTTAATTAAAGCTTTTTCAGCTTTATCCCAAACATCATCAGTGCCGACACGTTTTATCGGACGATCAGAATATTTAATTCTAACATTTTCAAAACCAAAGTCTTTGTAAATACTCAAAATTAGATCACATACTATTTTACTTTCACTAGTTATTTGATCTTCGGTGCAAAAAATATGAGCATCATCTTGCGTAAATGCTCTAACTCTCATTAGTCCATGCAAAGCTCCAGAGGGCTCATATCGGTGAACTTTTCCAAATTCTGCCATACGAATCGGAAGATCCTTGTAACTTTTAAGACCTTTTTTATAAACTTCTACTGCACCAGGACAGTTCATTGGTTTAATAGCAAATACACGCTCTTCTCTTGGTTCTGTAGTAAACATATTTTCACCAAATTTTTCCCAGTGTCCTGATGTTTCCCATAGAGAACGATCTAGTAGATCGGGTGTATTAGTTTCAACATAGTCAGCATCTTCTTGGCGTTTTCGCATATAATTAATAAGTGATTGAAATAAATACCAACCTTTTGGGTGCCAAAAAACAGCACCTGGAGCTTCTTCTTGGAAATGAAAAAGATTCATTTCTTTACCAAGTTTTCGATGATCACGTTTTTCAGCTTCTTCTAATTGTATTAAATATTCTTTAAGTTCTTTTTTATTTTGCCATGCAGTTCCGTAAATACGTGTAAGCATTTTTTTACTAGAGTCCCCTCTCCAATATGCACCAGCAACCTTAGTTAATTTGAAACCTTCACCGATATCCTTTGTAGATTGACCATGAGGACCTCTACACAAATCAAGCCAATTACCCTGCTTGTATACTGTAATTTGTTCTTTTTCAGGAATATCTTTAATTAATTCTACTTTATATAGCTCTCCTTTTTTTGAAAAATAATCAATTGCATCTTTTCGCGTCCAAACTTCTTGTGTGAAATTTTCACCCTTATTAATTATTTCATGCATTTTTTTTTCAATGAAAGTTAAATCATCGGATGTAAATGGCTTTTCTCTTGCGAAATCATAATAAAAGCCATTTTCAATTGTAGGACCAATAGTAACTTGAGTTTCTGGAAACAGACTTTGCACAGCTTCTGCTAGTACATGAGCGCAATCATGACGAATAATTTCAAGAGCTTCTTTATTTTCAATGTTAATGGATTTTTCTTTATTCATTTAATTTATTGTTCTATACTTCTCCAAACCGTACCATTTTTTGTATCCTCAATTTCAATTCCTTTATTTTTTAATTCATCACGAATTGTGTCTGCTAAAGTAAAATTTCTGTTGCGTCTAGCCTCATTGCGTTTTTTTATCAAGTTCTCTATAATTTTATTATCTAAATTTTTAGAATACCCATAGCCAAGCCATTTTTCAGGATTATCTTGAAGGATGCCAAGTAGTTTTCCAGTTGCTAAAATTTCTCCCTTAATTTTTTTCTTCTCATCTAAAGAAGCAGTTACAATTTGATTTGTAAGCAAGTTTAGTTCTGCCAAAGCTTTTGGAGTATTTAAATCATCGCATAAAGCTTCCATAATTTTATCTGGAATATCATATACTTCAGCTTTAATTTCTATGTTTATTAATTCTTTTAATCCGCGATACAGTCTCTCTAGCATAGCATTATTTTGATTAATAGAATCAACAGTCCAATTTAGTGGTTGTCTATAATGAGCTGATAACAGTGTTAATCTTAATACTTCTCCAGAATAATTTTTAATTAAATCATGAACAAGTCTTATATTACCTATTGATTTTGACATTTTTTCACCGTCAACTATAACAAAACCATTATGAAACCAATATCTTGCAAAATTTTTTGGATCATCAATTTTTTTATGAGCCCCACATGATTGTGCAATTTCATTTTCATGATGTGGAAATATTAAATCCATTCCACCACTATGAATATCAAAAGGCAAACCAAGTGTCTTTTCAGACATAGCTGAGCATTCCAAGTGCCAACCTGGCCTACCAAATCCCCACGGGGAATCCCATCCTGGAAGTGGGTCAGGACTAGGTTTCCATAAAACAAAATCTGTTGGATCTTGCTTAAAAGGAGCAACTTCAATACGACTTCCTAAAATTAGTTCTTCTCTATTTCGTCCAGATAAGCAACCATATTTTTTAAATGAAGGAACATGAAACAATACGTGCCCATTTTTTTCATAAGCATGTTTTGTTTCAATAAGTTTTTTTGTAAGTTCAATCATATCTGATATATGTTCTGTAGCACGAGGTTGTACATCAGGCAGCAAAACTCCAAGTACGGACATATCTTCATTATAAATTTTTTCAAATTTACTAGTTAGCTCTTGCAATGGTATATTAGCATTTTGCGCTGCCTCGATTATTTTATCATCAATATCAGTTATATTTGATACATAAGTTACTTTTGAATAAAGTTGACGAAGCACTCGCACAAGCAAATCATTAACTACAGCCATGCGGGCGTTACCAATGTGAGCATAGCTATACACCGTAGGGCCACACGCGTAAATGCGAATATGAGAATTATCAACTGGAATAAATTCCTCTTTGGAATTTCCCAATGTATTTTGAATTTTTAACGTTGCCATTATAATTATTATTTACTTTACATTATCGAGGAAGGTGTTTTGAACTTTAAATTTAAAAAAAAGGGTTATAAGCCCATTGTAGCAAAGCTTGTCTTTGCTTTTTGCGACAGCTAAAAAATTTTTTAGGACAATTTTTTTTAATACCACCAATATGTCTTGGTCCAAACGCTTTCCAACGACTGATTTGAATCTTGTCTATTTCTGGTATTCTTCTTCCAAGAGTATAACGGCAATACCATTGAAACCATCCTCGTGGATCTTCTTTCATAATCCAGCCCTTTTTTTCCCATTCTTTTAAGCTTAGTCCTGCACGAATTTGGAAGCAATTTATATCAACATTAAAAGTTTTGCTAAGTTTTGCTTTAGCAAACCAAGATCTGGGGTATTCATCAATAGTGTTACCTAGGTACGAGCCTCCAAAAACACCATATCTAAGCATTTGTTTTGGTGTTAATTCCGGTTTGAACAATTTATAATAATCGTTACGTAGTGGCATTTTAAATTATATAATTTTATTATTAATAATTTAACTTAATAATAACTGGCTCACCATGTACAAGCTCAATTGCTGCTTTTTCAAATTTTGGCGGTCCTTTTGGAATATAGCTATTGCTAAATGCAAATCCTTCTTTGGGTCTCCAAAAAAAACCAGTTTTTAGTTTCCTGTTATTATCTTCGTCGTGATAGACAACCACCGCTATAATTCCTTTGTGTAATTTAGATATTGGGATGATAGTCTCACCTTTTGAAGCTTTTTTCCGAATTATTTCTGTAGCAAGTTCTTCTTTTAAAAAACTTTTTTCGTTGGTGTAAATCTTAATATCTATATAACCATTACTATGCTCAACATTAGTAATGATAATAGTACCATGACCACATACCTTAAAGGAAAATAAAATAATCAAAATATAAAATAAAATCAATTTCATCAAAAATGTCTTTTCTTCTTTTCAAGCTAACTATAATAATTGATTTTGTTGAATAATAAAGAATACTTAAATAGATTATTTGAATCTGACAAGCCTTTAATTATTTATAAGGCATCAATTGGCTATGATGTTTACACAGATTTTTCCGATAGCATAAATATTACAAAATCTAATATAGATAAGTTTATAAATAAAACTCTGACTTCTACAAAAATAAGAAATAAACTTTTTGATGGTTATATAGGTTTTTTTGGATATGAATTATGCTGCGATCTCATAGGTGTAAAAATTCCAAAACAAAAAAATAATCGTTTCCCTAAAAGCATATTTTATAAACCACAAACAATTATTAAAATAAGAAAAAATATAACTATAGAGAGTATTTTACCAAATTTTAAATATGTAAAAGATTTAATAAAAACAAATAAAAATTTCTTTTATGAAAATAAATTTAATGTAAATTTGTCTTTTAAACAATATTCAAAATTATTTAAAAAGTTTTCATTAAAAATAAGACAAGGAAAAACATATCAAATTAAACTTTGTCAAAAATATAGAAATATTTCAAACCTAGATTCAGTTAAATTTTTTTGGAGGTTAATGAAAGTTAATAGTTCACCTGAATCATTTTTAATTAAAGATAAGAATTATTCAATAATAAGTTGTTCACCTGAAACTTTATTGGAAAAAAATAATAATAAAATTTTTACTAAACCAATAGCCGGAACTTATAAAAAAACATCCAAAACATCATTAAATAAAGCAAAAATTTTTTTTGATAAAAATGAAAAAGAAAATAAAGAACACAACATGATAGTTGATATGGAAAGGAATGATATATCAAAAATTTGTAAGGCAGGTACTGTTAAAATTACAAAATTAAAATTTGTAGAAGAATATAAAGATTTATACCATTATGTTACCAAAATTACTGGTATATTAAAAAAATCTTCAACGAACCTAGATATTATTAAAGCAATGATGCCCGGTGGTTCAGTAATTGGATGTCCAAAAATTAACACACTAAATCTATTAAATTCATTGGAAAAAGATAGTCGTAATATATTTACAGGTAGTTTTGGATATATAAAATCAAACGGAGATATGCATTTTAATATAATTATAAGAGCTTTGGTAAATTATCACGATATATGTGAGATCTCAGTAGCAAGCGGTATTATACTAGATAGTACTGCCAAAAAAGAATACCAAGAAAATTATATAAAAGCTAAGTCTTTATTAGATATATTTAAAAAATGATTTATTTAATAGATCATCAAGATTCATTTACATACAATTTAGCCCATCTTCTTGAAAATTTTGATGATGTATTTGTATCTAATTATTTTGATATTAATGATAATAAATTAAATCAATCATCGATGGTAGTTTTTTCTCCGGGTCCAGGCGAACCTAAGGATTATCCCAAATCTAATATTCTTTATAAAAAGTTAAAAGGTAAGAAAAAATTGTTGGGAATATGTTTAGGCTTCCAGCAAATTTTATATAATGAGAAAGGCATAATCACACAACAAAGAAAAATTTATCATGGTTTTCAATCTAAAATAAAAGTTTTAAAAACTAGCAAATTATTCAAAGAAAACAAATGTTTTACAGTTGGCAGATATCATTCATTGAAACTAAATGAACCATATTATTCAAAAGAAATTAAAATTACAATGCGCTGTGTAAACAGTAAAGTTGCAATGGCTATAGAAGATCATATAAATAAAATATTTGGTTTTCAATTTCATCCCGATTCTTTTTTAACTAAAAATGGCAAAAAACTTATTCAAAAAATCATATCTGCATAAAAACTTAACCAAAATTCCCTTTGATAGTTTATGGAACACAAAAGGAGTATTTACAACTATTAGAGTTAAAGGTTCTCCACCTAAATATATTTTTTTAAATGAACATTTAAGCAATTTAAATAAATCTCTTAAAAAAATAAATATTAATTTTGTTCTAAGTTATGAAAATTTTAATAAAATTATAAAAAATGAATTCAAAACAGATGTAAATTATAATCATCTTTTACGTATAGCTATAAATAATAAAAAAATTTCTATCGATCTTCGAAAATGTTCAAAACATTATAAGTTTTTTAAAGGTATTTTAGTAAATTATAAAAGATCAAATGCTGCTATTAAAAATTTATACTATAAAAAAATATTTAAACTCTTAAGCTCTATAAACATGAATTCAAGTGAAATTATATTATTTAAAAAAAATAGCATATTAGAAGGCTGCACAACTAATATTATTTGTGTTAAGAATAAAAAATTGTATTTACCAAAAAACAATTACTATTTTGGTATCACTCTTAAATTTATTACTCAATATACTAAAAGAAGAATATTTAAAACGCATATTACATTAAAAAAACTTGAATCTTTTGATGAAATATTGCTAGTAGGATCGGGCAAAGGTGTTGTGGCTGTAAATCAAATTCCACAAATAAATTGGATAAATAAATCTCAAATTGTTTATAAAGAATTACAAGATTTGTATAACTCGTATATAAATAGATAAATTGAAACTTAATAAATCAAATTTTACTATTAAATATCCCGCTATAATGGGTATTTGTAATATTACTCGGGATTCATTTAGCGATGGCGGTCTTAACTATAAAAAAAATGATGCACTAAAAAATATCAAGTTAATGTTAAAGCAAGGTGCAACAATAATTGATATTGGAGCTGAAAGCACAAGACCAGGTAGTGATCCAATTTCCTATAATAATGAAATAAAAAAAATTTCTCCAATTTTAAAAGTTTTGCCAAAAAATAAATTTATAATTTCAATTGATTCAAATAAAATTGAAACTCAAGAATTTGCGCTTAAATCTGGTGTTCATATTATTAATGATATTTTTGGAGGTAGTGAGGAATTATTTTATCTCTCTAAAAAGTATAAAAACGGGCTTATACTGATGCATACGCCAGCACCTCCAAAAATTATGCAAAAAAAAACCAAAACATATAATAATGTAGTTAAAGATATTAAAAAAGTTTTTCAAAAAAAACTTAAACTAATTGATAAAGCAAAAATTTCACATAGAAAAATTTGGTTTGACCCCGGAATTGGTTTTGGAAAAAATTTTAAACAAAATCTAGAAATTATAAATAAAATAGATCAATTTAAAATAGAAAACTGTGGTATTTCAATAGGTTCTTCAAGGAAAAGTTGGATTCGTGAAATAGATGGCTCTGCAGTGAACAAAAGAATTGGCGGATCTCTTGCTTCAGTGTTGTATTGTATTACAAAAGGAGTCAATATATTTCGAGTTCATGATGTATATGAGACAAAACAAGCAATAACAACATATGATTATATAAGATGTTTAAAGTAGAAATTAAAAATATCAAAATCAGAACTAAAATAGGAGTTTCAGAATCTGAACGAAAAAAAGAACAGTTATTAATTGTTAGCTTAAATTATAATTATATTTTGTCTCCAAAAACTAATATTGATAATATTAAATTTTTAAAAGATTATTCTGTAATTATTAAATATTTAAAAAATTTTATAAAAAAATCTCGTTACAAAACTTTAGAAAAATTGGTCTTAGAATGTAAAAAACAATTAAAAAAGCAATTTAAGCTTAAAAATGTTTTTTTGACTATTGAGAAGCCTTTTGTAGCTAAGAAATATGGATGTGAATCTTTAAGTGTATCTAAATAAAGTTTATATTGCTCTAGGGACTAATGTTGGAAGTTGGAAAAATAATTTTAATCAATCATTTCAACAAATTAATAAGATATGTTTGATTAAAAAATTTTCTTCATTTTATTTATCACTTCCTTATGGTTATCAAAATCAAGATTGTTTTTATAATACTGCAATAGAAATTGAAACTAATTTACCACCTAGTAAATTATTTCGTGAACTTCAGCGTATTGAAAAAGAATTAAAAAAAAATAAACTTTTTTTAAATGGACCGAGAAGAATTGATTTAGATATTATTTTTTTTAATAAATTAGTTTTAAAATCTAATATTCTAACCATTCCGCATTATTGTTCTCATTTAAGAGATTTTGTATTATTGCCAATAATTGAAATGAATCCTTTTTTTATTCATCCAACTCAAAAAAAAACCCTTAATGAAATACAAAAAAATTTAAAAGAAAAGTATGTTTTTAAAGTTATACGTCGACAGCAAGAATCTTTAGTAATTTATTAAGTTTTTTCTCACATAAATTATTATAATTATCTTTTAAGCTCCGTGAAACATCAAGACCTTGGGGACCTGTATTTTTAATTATTAATTTAGCATTTTTATGATTTATACCTCCACCGACATAAATTGGTTTTTTTAAATTTTTAAGCAAATTGATCTGATCTTTGCAATCATAAATTGAAAATGTCTTAATTTTTTCTTTAGTGTAGACATTAAGATCATAATAAAAAACATTTATTAGAGTTGCGATTGATTGAAAATATTTAATATTAAATCTTTCAGGATTAACAGAAATTCCAATTTTTAATTTTTTAAATATTTTTTTTATAGCAGTTAAATCAGTTTTTTCAAAAAAGTAAGAACATGCAATTGTTTTTGGTTTGGTATAATCAATTTGTTTCACCAATTCTAAGGTTGTTTGATAGCTTGACAAAATAACAGATTCAATTTTATAATCATCGCATTCTTCAATCAAATTTTTTATTGATTCATCATCGCAAGTATTTGGTCCTAGTAAATTATTGCTAGCAAATCCAAGAGATCGAACATTATTATTAGCAGCTGTTAGAATTGATTGTGAAGTCGTAATACCACAAACTTTTAGATCAACATTCAAATTACTCAGCATAGATAAAACTTTTCTTTGTTAAATTTACAAGTCCGTGCTAAATTCATTAACAGCAAGACTTTCACATTCTTCTAATTTTTTAATTATATCTTGTCTACTGACATCAATATTTTTTGATTCGAAATCAATGACTAATTTATCAATTATATCATCATCACCTGGTTTTTCTAAATCTGAAAGACGCACTTCTTTGATATATTCATCTTTATTTAAGGGTTGAAAAAGCTCAGCTGCCCATTTACCAATTAATCTATTTCTTATAGATCTTATTTTAAATTGAGCTTCTTGATCTTTTTGATATTTAGCTTCAAAGCCTTTTTTTCTATCATCAAAAGTATCCATATTGTATCTAAATTTACTATTATATTATTTATTCAATTTTATCATAATTTTTACATTATTTGTTTAGATTAAATGATTTGGTTAAAATAATATTATGTTTTATAAACACGGCAAATGAATCAAAAATTCAATATCCATCCAATCGAATCTAATCAAATTAAAGAATTTTTATCTGATGAGTGTTTAGAATTTGTTACTGAATTACACACTTTATTTAATGCTAAAAGAATACACCTTTTAGAAGAAAGAAAAAATATACAGCAAAAACTTGATTCGGGCTGGACACCTGATTTTTTATATCAAACTCGCCAAATCAGAGAATCTGAATGGACAATATTATCTACCCCTGATGATTTATTAGATCGCAGAGTAGAAATCACGGGGCCTCCAATTCGTAAAATGATTATTAACGCCCTTAATTCAGGGGCAAAAATATTTATGGCTGATTTTGAAGATTCTTTATCCCCTACTTGGAAAAACTTATTAGAAGGACAATTTTATCTTCATCAAGCAAATAAAAGAACAATTGATTTTACAGATTCAAAAAATAAAAAAGAATACAAGTTAAGTGATAATCCTGCCGTGTTAATTATTCGTCCCCGTGGTTGGCATCTTCCCGAAAAAAATTTATTGATTAACAATGATGAAAGTTCAGGATCTTTATTTGATTTTGGTGTGTATTTTTTTCATAATCATAAAATTCTTTTAAAAAATGGAACAGGTCCTTATTTTTATTTACCAAAAATAGAAAATCATAAAGAAGCACGCTTATGGTCAGAAGTTTTTAAATTTAGTGAAGAAAAATTTAATTTGTCTAAAGGAACAATTAAGGCAACAGTTTTAATTGAGACTATTTTAGCTGCTTTTGAAATGGATGAGATTTTATATGAATTAAAAGATAATATTGTAGGACTCAATTGTGGTCGATGGGATTATATTTTTTCTTTTATTAAAAAGTTTCGCAATAACCCGGAATTTGTTTTGCCGGATCGTTCACTTGTTAGTATGCGTGTTCATTTTATGAAATCATATAGTGAATTATTAATACAAACATGCCATAAACGTCGCGCACATGCTATCGGAGGTATGGCTGCACAAATTCCTATTAAAGATAATGAAGAAAAAAATAAAAAATCGCTTCAAAAAGTATATGATGACAAACTAATCGAGGCATACAATGGACACGATGGTACGTGGGTGGCACACCCTGATCTTGTTTCAATAGCAAAAGAAGTTTTTGATGCGCAGTTAGAATATCCCTGCCAGCTAGGTAATAAAAGAGAAGATGTTAATGTATCAGCACAAGACTTATTAAAACTCCCGGTTAAAACAGCAGGGGGCCGAGTAGGAATTATTACTGAAAAAGGTATTTGTACAAATATTAATGTTGGTATCTTATATATTGAAGCATGGATTAGAGGGCATGGATGTGTGCCATTATATAATTTGATGGAAGATGCAGCTACAGCTGAAATATCAAGGGCTCAAATATGGCAGTGGCTAAAACATGGTTCCAAAACTGTGGAGGGCAAACAAATTACAGTAGAATATTTCAAAAACTTGCTAGATGGAGAGTTACAAAAAATTAAATCAATGATTGGTGAAGAAAATTATAACAACGGCAAATTTAAAGAAGCATCTGATATATTTATAACAATGAGCACTTCAGATAATTTTGAAGAATTTTTGACCTTGCCTGCATACAAGTTATTATAAATCCTCAACATTCATTGCAGATGATGGTAGAGTAAATAATGATTTCTAAATATTTTGACCAACTATTTCAAGAAGCAATAAAAGTTCGTAAAAAAGCACATGTGCCTTATTCAAAATTTAAAGTTGGTGCTGCTTTATTAACAGAAAACAAAAAAATTATTGTTGGATGTAATGTAGAAAATGCAGCCTATCCTCAATCTCAATGCGCAGAAGCTACCGCAATAGGAAATTTAGTAACCCAAGGATTTAATACAATAATAGAAATTGTTGTTATTGGCTCGGGAGATCAATTGTGCTCCCCGTGCGGTGGTTGTAGACAAAGGATTAGAGAATTTGCTCCATTAAATACGCCTATTCATATGTGTAATGTTGATGGACATCAAAAAACCTTAACACTTGCTGAATTACTGCCTTATTCTTTTGGGTCAGAAAATTTATAATGCTAGAATCCTCTAAAATTTTTTTAAATA
The DNA here is from genome assembly GCA_902607435.1 of uncultured Alphaproteobacteria bacterium. Lineage (GTDB taxonomy): Bacteria > Pseudomonadota > Alphaproteobacteria > HIMB59 > CACLJX01. The sequence continues at coordinate 79,878 of CACLJX010000004.1, forward strand.
CTACAAAAAATATACAACCTGAAATAGCAGTTATTCTAGGTAGTGGATTAACTAATTTTTTTGATAATGAAAATATTTTTTATACAATCTCCTATGAAAACTTACCAGAATTTCCTCAGCCAACTATTAAAGGTCATGCTGGTAAATTAGTATTAGGAAATATTCACAATCATAAAGTGATTTGTATGTATGGACGTTCACATATATATGAAGGACATTCGCCCCCTATTCTTGCCAATCCTATTCGTGTTCTAAAAGATATTGGTTGTAAACTTTTAATTGTGACGAATGCAGCAGGAAGTTTAAAACAGGACATGCCACCGGGAAGTTTAATGACAATTAGTGATCATATAAATTGGAGTGGATTTAATCCACTCATAGGAGCTAATGCCGAGTCATATGGGCCAAGATTTCACGATATGAGTGATGCTTACCATCAGTTTTATCGTAACCAGTTAATAAAAATTGCTTCAAAAAATAATCAGTCACTTTTTGAAGGAGTATATTGCATGTATTCCGGTCCTAATTTTGAAACACCAGCAGAAATTAAAGCATTACAAGTTATAGGTGGAAGTGCTGTTGGCATGTCTACAGTGCCTGAAGTTATTGTAGCTAATCACTGCTCCTTGCCAGTAATTGGAATTAGTGTAATTACAAATTATGCAGCAGGTATAAGTAAAACAAAATTAAGTCATCAAGAAACGTTAGAACAAGCTTCATTTGCAGAAGACAATGTTGTTAATCTTCTCAAAAATTTTATTAAAGATGTAAACTTTGATGATACCGCAAGAAATAATTAGAAAAAAAAGAAATAAACAACACCTTACTGAAAAGGAAATTAGATTGTTTGTTAATGGTTTAACAGATAGCTCTTTTTCTGATTCACAAATCGCGGCGATGAGTATGGCTATTTTATTAAATGGGATGTCAGAGCAAGAAATTATTTGGATGACACAATACATGACTCATTCAGGAGATACACTAAATTGGAAAGATATCGTAAATAGTGATTTAGTATGTGATAAACATTCTACTGGAGGAGTTGGTGACAAAGTAAGTTTAATATTAGCCCCAATCCTTGCTGCATGTGATCTATACGTTCCTATGATTTCAGGAAGAGGACTTGGTCATACAGGAGGCACTCTAGATAAATTTGACTCTATTCCAGGTTATAATACTCAGCCAAATATAGATATATTTTATAAAGTTGTTAAAGAAGTTGGTTGCGCTATTATTGGCCAAACTTCTAATTTAGCTCCTGCTGATAAAAAATTGTATTCTATTAGGGATATAACAGGGACAGTTGAATCTATACCTTTAATTACTTCTTCTATTCTTTCAAAAAAAATTGCTTCAGGTTTAAAAAGTCTTGTGTTGGATGTTAAAGTTGGGAATGGATCTTTCAATGATACGGAAGAAATGGCCTCAAATCTAGCGGTTTCTCTAGTTAAAGTTGCTAAAGGAGCTGGTTTAAACTGCGAAGCTATTTTAACTGATATGAATCAAGTCCTGGGATTTAGTGCTGGTCATGCTTTAGAAGTTAAAGAAAGCATTGAATATTTATTAAATAATAAAAAAAATAAAAGACTTGAAAAAATAACAAATGAATTAGCATCCTCTATTTTAGTGATGACAAAAAAAATAAATAAACATGATGCATTAATAAAAATCAACGAAGTTATAAATAATGGAAAAGCTGCAGAAAAATTTGAAAAGATGGTCTCTGCTTTAGGAGGCTTAAAAAACCTATTAACAAATTTTAAAACTTCCTTGCCAAAAGCATCATATATAGAACAAATAGTAGCTCTCAAAGAAGGATTTATTAAATCAATTCATACACGCAATCTTGGCTTAATATTAATTGAGTTAGGAGGAGGAAGAAAACAAATTAATGATAAAATAAATTTTTCAGTTGGATATGAAAATATAATTGAGATAGGTAAGACTGTTACATCTTTAACTCCATTGGTAGAGGTGCATACTTCTTCAAAAGTTGATTTTGATAAAGTAAAAAATAAGATCCAATCATGCTTTGAAATTAGTGATGACAAGGTTACGGAACTTGATACAATTTATAAAACAATTAAGTAATAATGAGTTCACAAATTGAAATTAATTCTAATTTAGTAAAATATCTTGCTTTAAATGGATATCGTCCTGATCCAATCATTGATGCATTAGTAAAAGAAACAAAATCTCTAGGAGCAGTAGCGCAAATGCAAATTGCTCCAGAACAAGGACAATTTCTTGAGATTATTGTTAAACTTTTTAAGGCTAAACAGTGCTTAGAAGTTGGTCGCTTTACCGGCCTTAGTTCATTATGTATTGCTAGAGGATTATCTCAGGATGGAAGAATTATAGCTATCGATAATTCAGATGAATTTCTTCCTCTAGCTAAAAAATATTGGAAAAAAGCTGGAGTGCAACACAAAATTGAATCTGTGATTGGCCAAGGTGTGGATGTGATGCAAAGTTATATCGATCGCCAGTTTTTTTTTGATTTAATTTTTATTGATGCTGATAAAAATAATTATCCTAATTATTATGAACTCTCACTCCAGCTTTTACCAACTAATGGTTTAATGATGATTGATAATATGTTGTGGGGAGGAAACGTTGCAGATATATCAGATATAAATCAACAAACAGAGACAATTCGCAAATTAAATAATAACATATTGAAAGATAATAGAGTTGAATTTTCTCTTCTTCCTTTGGCAGATGGTATTTCTTTTATAAGAAAAAAATAGTTTTTTCTTGATTTTTTTTTTTTAGTTCACATATTATTTATGTTGGTATGCCATTGTGGGTGCTGACAAAATAACTTGCTTTAAAAGGAGTTTTTATGACTAGAAACCTATCCGTTTGGAATTCTCTTAGACCTTTTTCTGTTGGATTTGACTCAATTTTTGAGGAGTTTGATCGTATGTTAGAGTCTACTGAGCGTTATAATTCTAACTACCCACCTTATAATATTCGCAAGATAAATGACAATGATTATAAAATTGAAGTTGCTCTTGCTGGATATAGTAAAAATGACATTGAATTAGAATTGAAAGATAGCACGCTAACAGTTCGAAACAAAACAAAAGAAAAAGTAATTAATGATGAGAGCAATGGTGTTATTCATAAAGGTATTTCTACAAGACAATTTGAAAGATCTTTTACTATTTCAGAAGACATTAAGGTAAAAAATGCTGAACTTAGTAATGGTTTACTCAATATTGATCTTGAGCGAATTATACCCGATGAAAAGAAACCCCGTCTCATTGAAATTAATTAAGGGTAGGGGGCAATAGCCCCCTTCATCGATATATTGTCACACCTATACTCATAATCTGTTCTACCTTAGAATTATTATAAATATAAAATTATATAAATTTCTTTTATATAATTAAGAAAAAAATTATTATTTTTTTTATAAAAATTTTGTTTAAGATAATAATCATATCTTTGGAGTTTTTATGAAAAAATTTTTTCTTATTTCTTTGTTATATATTAATATAATAATTTCTTTTGATGTATATGCAATAAATGAAGTCAATGTTTATTCATATAGACAACCAATATTAATCGATCCATTTTTTGATCAATTTACTAAATCAACTGGAATTAAAGTAAATGTTCTTCATGCGAAAAAAGGATTATTAGAAAGATTATTATCAGAGGGGGCAAATACACCCGCTGATTTAGTACTCACAGTTGATATTGCTAGATTAAATCAGTTTGTGAAAAATGATCTTTTAATGCCTATTGAATCTTCTATTCTAAAAACTAATATTCCTTCACATTTGAGAGACAGCAAAAATCGTTGGTTTGCTCTTTCAAAAAGAGCAAGAATTATTGCAATTTCAAACACCCGAATCAAACCTGGAGCGATAAATAGAATAGAAGACTTAGTTGATCCTAAATGGAAAGGGAAAATTTGTACTAGGGTAGGAAGTCATGATTACAATAGATCTTTATTAGCTTCATTAATAGCAGCTCATGGAGAAACCAAAGCAGAAGAATGGGCTAAGGGATTGGTTGCAAATTTAGCACGCAAACCTGAAGGTAATGACAGAGCGCAAGCAAAAGCAATACACGAAGGTGTTTGTGATATTGCTATAATGAATACTTATTATTATGGCAAAATGAAATTTAATAAAAAAAATACTGAACAAAAATTTTGGGCTGATTCTATTAATATTATTTTTACAAATCAAAATGATAGAGGAAATCACATCAATGTTGCTGGTGGAGGTTTAGTTAAATATTCTAAGAATAAGGAGAATGCTATTGCTTTATTAGAATTTTTAACTCAACCAAAAGCCCAAGCCTTGTATTCTTCAATGAATTATGAATATCCAGTTAATCCTACTTTACCCTTAAGTGAAGAACTTAAATCATGGGGTAGTTTTAAAGAAGATAAATTACCAGTAGAAAAATTAGCTGAATTAGCACCTGTTGCACAAAAAATTATTGATAGAGTTGGCTGGTAAAGTATAGGGTAAAAAACTTGTATAACTGGAATATTTGGTCAGTATCCGTATCAATTGTTGCTCTCGTAATAATTGCACCAGTATTGGCTATTTTTTATTCTGCTTTTATTGGAGACACTTCCTTGTGGCCTCATTTATTTTCTACAGTTCTGCCTCGTTATATTTTTAACACAATCTTTCTTATGCTTGGAGTCGGGGTTCTTAGTCTTTTTTTTGGCGTTTCAACAGCCTGGGTTATTACTCGATATAATTTTATAGGAAAAACTTTTTTTGAATGGTCCTTACTTTTGCCCGCTGCAGTCCCGGCGTATATCATAGCCTATACTTATACAGATATTTTCGAATATGCTGGGCCAGTTCAAGGGATGTTGCGAGATTTTTTTGGATGGACAAGTTCAAAGGATTATTGGTTTCCTGAAATCAGATCTTTAGGGGGAGCAGTTTTGGTTATGTCCTCTGTCCTGTATCCATACATTTATCTAATGACCAGAGCTTCTTTTCTTTCTACTCCCACTTCTTATTATCAAGTAAGTTTAATGCATAACAGGAATGCTTTTTTCCACGTTGCTCTTCCTTTAGCACGCCCAGGAATCGTAGCTGGACTAGCTTTAGTATTAATGGAGACAATTTCTGATTTTGGAACCGTAGAATATTTTGCAGTTGAAACTTTAACACTTGGTGTATTTAATGTTTGGTTAGGTATGAACAGCTTGTCTGGGGCTGCACAAATATCTTCCATTTTATTTATATTTGTAATTGTATTATTAACACTTGAATTCTTGGCAAGGAGGCGACAAAGATTTCATGAAAAAAGTAGTGGTCAAGATACATTAAGCCCTCTATCATTAAAAATTTCTAATCAATGTATCTGTCTAGTTTTGTGCAGTATTCCTTTAATACTTGGTTTTATAATACCAGTAACAGTTTTGTTAAATTTTGTATTTAAAGGGTTAGCTGTGATTAATTATTTGGAAATTATCCAAGCGACAATAACAAGTATAATTTTATCAATCTCAGCATCTTTCGTAGTTATTTTTTTTGCAACGTTAATGATTGTGGTAACTTTCTATAAATCAAATACATCTCAGCGCGTTTTAACATTTCTTGCATCCTGTGGTTATGCTTTTCCAGGAACTATTTTAGCTGTGGGAGTTGTAGTTTTCGTTGGTTGGATAAATGATCTTATTTATTTCCATTTAAGTTATTTAGCCGGGGGCATCATAGTTTTATTTTTTGCTTATTTAATAAGATTTCTTGCCGTAGGTTATGGATCAATAAAGTCTGGGATTGCCAAAATTCATCCAAACATTGTTGATTCAAGTTTAACAATGGGAGTTAATTTTTTCAAAATAATGACAAATATAATTATTCCCTTAATTTATACTAACATGATTGTGGGAGGTATTCTTGTTTTTGTTGATATTTTAAAAGAACTACCTATGACACTTTTGTTGCGTCCATTTAATTTTGAAACTTTAGCCACCTATGTATATCAATATGCTTCTGATGAAATGTTAGAAGAATCATCTCTAGCGGCAATTATTATAGTTTTAACAGGTTTAGGCCCTATAGTTTATTTGAACTCAACTCTTAAAAACATATCTAAGAAAAAATCGAAATTAGTCTAATAATACATCAAATTAATCTTATAAATTTAATTAATTGGGAAAATAAATATTTGTTTGTTGTCAACTTCTATACCTACAGCCGTTGCTTGTTTGGGTAGAAAAGTAGGAGACATATGACTATGAACATGTAAAACTTCATTATTTTTATCTAAAACTGATAAATGAATAAAGCTAAACGAGCCCATTAATTTTGATGCCATTACAGTTCCTTTAATTCCGTTAACGGGAGTCTTTTCTTCGCTTAAATTTATTGCCTGTGGTCTGATGATTATTTCTACTTTTTTTGAATTAAGATTGGTTGGAACAGGAAAATCTCCAATAGGAGTATTAATCATTGAGTTTTGTACAGTTCCTTTAAACTTATTTGTTTCTCCAAAGATTTCTGCAACATAAGAATTAGAAGGTTTATTATACAGATCTTGAGGTGTTCCTGATTGAACAATTGATCCATCTTTTTGCATTATATGAATTTGATTGGAAATAAACATTGCTTCAAAAGGATCATGAGTTACTACAATTACTGAAATATTAAATTTTTGAAGAAGGTGTAAAGTATCATCCCTTATTTCTTCCTTCAAACTTAAGTCTAGGCTTGAAAATGGTTCATCAAGTAATAATAAATCTGGTTGTGCAATAATTGATCTTGCCAAAGCAACACGTTGTTGTTCTCCACCACTTAGCTCATGAGGATATTTATTCTCAGCATTAGACAACTTAATTAATTTTGTAATTTCTCCAATTTCTTGGTTATTATTCTTTTTCATTGCAAATTTTAAATTTTGTTCAACTGTCAAATGTGGAAACAATGCATAATCTTGAAATAGAAAACCAATATTTCTTTTTCCTGTATCGAGATGAATGTTGGGTGAACTTACGAGGTTATCATTCATGTAAATTTCACCTTGTTGAATTTTTTCTAAACCCGCAATTAATTTAAGTAAAGTTGTTTTACCACAACCAGAAGGTCCAAGAACACATGCAATTTTGTCAGTTTCTAAGCTTAGAGAAATATCTTTTAATATAGTTTGTTGTTTAATTTTGTAATTTATATTTTTAATATTTAGTGCAAGCATTTTTTAATATTATCTTTCAAAAGATATTTATATTAATCAATATATAAATATATTTTTTTTTATTTTATTTGGAAAATAAAGAAAATAATTACTATTTTTTTTTAGAATTATTCCAAAAATTCAACATAAATGTTCTAAATTTTAACAGGAGGATACTGTTTTGATACTTGTGGGATCCACTCTTTTAATTTTTTGATGCGGTTTTTAGGAGAGGGGTGAGTACTAAAAAATTCTGTTTGACCAGATCCGCCCATAGCTTCTTGCATTCGCTCCCAAACAAGATAAGATTCTTGAGTATTATAATTAGATAAACTCATAAATACCAAACCAAGATAATCAGCTTCTGATTCCTGACTACGATTAAATGGCAATTCTAATCCTAATTGTCTAAGTTGCCCATACAATTGACGTGAGTGTCTAGTCATACTTGTTCCAAGGACTAATCTTTCAAAAGCATAAGTTCCTGCATCCATTAGCATTGCTCTACTTGCGCGTTCCGCACTGTGTCTTGCTACGGCATGTGCTATTTCGTGTGCCATAATTGAAGCTAAACCATCATTATTTTTTGCAATAGGAAGTATACCTGAATAAACAGCAATCTTTCCACCTGGCATACACCATGCATTTTTAGTTTGATCATCATTAACTAAAATAAATTCCCATTGGAAATTATCTGTTGGATTTTTTTCACCTTTATTTGCGTAATATACGCCAATAGCATCCTTTATATTAAATCCAATATCAACAATGTTATTGTATTCTTCTGTCCCAGTAATTAAATTTGATTTACTTTTGAAATTATCATAAGCTGGAAATGTTTTAGAATATAAAAAATCATCACTTAAAATGTTAATTTGCTTTCGTCCTGAAATTTCTACTTCTGTGCATGATGTGAGAAAAATGGTTGAGCCGCATGTGCATGACAGACCCCATATAAAATTTCTCCTAGATATGATATGAGAATGTATCATTAAAATGAATATAAAAAAAATTTATGGTTAACTCAATAAAACAAATACCAAAAGCAGAAATTCATGTTCATTTGGAAGCTACAATAAGCCCAGCTTTGTGTAGAAAATTTGCAAAACGTAATAATATCGATCTTTCTGAAGATTTATTTGCAGGTCAATATTCATATTTTTGGGAAGATTTTTATGATTTTATAAAAAAATACGATATTATTACATCAGTAATTCATACCCCAGAAGATTACCAAGAATTAACTTATAATTATTTAAAAGAGTGTGCTGCTGATAATGTAATTTATGTTGAGGCAATGATTTCTTCAACACATGCAAAACAAAAAGGAATGACTTACCATTCTTTTTTAGAGGGAGTAATTGCAGGTGCAAGACAAGCAGAGAATGAATTTGATATTGTATCAAAATATATTATGAATGGAATACGACATCTGGGGCCAGAGTCAGTTCATAATACAGCTAAAGAAGTTTTAGATAATCCAAATAATGATTTAGTTGGTTTTGGATTAGCAGGTGATGAACTACATTATCCCCCTCAACTTTTTATAAAAACTTTTGATATGTTAAAGCAAGAACGATTTCCTATTACTGTTCATGCAGGAGAATGGGATGGGCCAGAAAGAATTCGTGATGCAATAGATTTATTACACCCAACTCGTTTAGGACATGGCGTACGATCAATAGAAGAATATGAACTTGTAAATTATATAAAAAAATTAGGTATCGTTCTAGAAACTTGTCCCACAAGTAATGTGGCAACAAAAATATATAAAGATTATCAAGATCATCCAGTAAAAAAATTATTTGATCAAGGAGTTAAAATAACAGTTAATTCTGATGATCCGCCATTTTTTAATGCGTCCATTGCAGGAGAATACAATGTTATGAGAACACTTGGGTTGTCTGATAATGAGCTAAAATCTCTTACAAGAAATGCCATTGAATATGCATTTTGTGATAAAAATACAAAGTTAAAATTGTTAGATAAAATTTAAATTAATGAAGATAATTTAACTTTCGGTCTTGCTCCAAAATGCGAAATAACTTCTGCAGAGGCAATTGAAGCTAAATGACCACTTTCTTGATAATTTTTTTGATGAGTAAGACCATATAAGAAGCCTGCAGCATATAAATCTCCTGCTCCTGTTGTATCAACAACTTTTTTAATAGGTTCCGCAGTAATTTCTATGACTTCATTGTTTACTATTATTAATGATCCTTTTTCAGCTAATGTTAATATAGAAAGATTATTTAAAGATTTTGCATAAGTAATGCCATCATCTAAATTTTTTGAATTAACCATTGCAGAAAATTCACCTTGATTGCCAAAGAGAATATCAACATCATTAGCAATTAATTCCTTAAAAGAATTTCTATGACGATCGACGCAGAACAAGTCTGAAAGTGTAAAAGCGATTTTTTGATTGTCGGCTTTGCATATATCAACCATTTTTTTCATTGCTTTTTTAGCTTTTTCATTATCCCATAAATATCCTTCTAAATAAGCTATCTGATGATTTTTAATATCCTCTTCTTTGATGTCTTCAGGGCCAATTAGTGTTCCAGCCCCCAAATAAGTGCACATTGTTCTTGTACCATCTTCTTCAACAAAAATTGTGCAACAACCAGTTGAAACATTTGGAGAGGTAAATCCAAGGGGAAATCTTAAACCTTCTTGAACCATATCTTGTTGTAAATATTTTCCTATTTTATCTTCCTTAATTTTGCCTATAAAGCTCCCATTACCTCCAAAAGAAGTTATACCAAACATAGAATTACCAAGTGATCCCCCACCGATCATTTCTTTAATTGAATATTTCTCATGCAAGTTGTTTTTGACTCGCTCATCAATTAGATTCATCGAGTCTCGATTTATTTCATTTTTTAGAACATCTTCTTTTGTAGAAATAATGATAGCATCCACCATAGCATTACCAATTCCTATAACATTTAAACGAGAATTCATATTTTATATTTATAGTTGATAGATTAGAAAATTATACATTATATTTTTTTATTTTTTTTACGTATAAGGGCATAACTTGCACCAACACAACACCAAGAAAAATACAAGCACAACCAATGATTTTATAATTATCAAGGTATTGATCCATAATTATCCATCCAGCTAGTGTTGCAAATACTGATTCCATTGAAAAAATAATTGCTGCTGGTGCCGGATTTGCCTTTCCTTGTGCAACTATTTGAATTGTATAAGCAATTCCCGTTGACAGTAATCCACAATATACAATTTCAATCCACTCTAAACGAAGATTCTCTAAAGATGGATTTTCAAAAAAAAGTGACACAATTAATGATAGTACAACAACAATAATATATTGAATAGATGCAAAGCAAAAAGGGCTATTAAACTTTTTCATAAAAACATCAATCAAGATGATATGAAATGCAAAAAAAAGAGCTGATAAAAATAATAATCCATCAGAAAGTTGTACTTCTAACGACTGATTGGTTGTTAAAAGATATGAACCATAAATACTTAAAAAAACTGCGATCCAAATTATCCAGTATATTGATGATTTAAAGACAAATCGTGATATGATTGCGACAATAGGCACATAAAGAGTAGTTAAGAAAGAAGCATTAGCAACCTGTGATTTTAATAAAGCATATTGTTGTAAATTCATACCTATGAAAAAAACAAAACCAGTGGCAAGACTAATAAACAATAATTGGTTGTTAAAAAAAATTTTTGCGAAATTATTTTTTTCAAAAATTAAAGCCAATGGCAACACAACTAAAAAACCCAAAAATGTTCTTGCAAAACTAAAAGTAAAAGGACCTATATAATCCATTCCCATTGCTTGACTGATAAATGCTGTTCCCCAAATAAAAGAAGCTATCAATAAAAGAAAATTAGCCTTTGTATGGCTCATGGAAAAATCTTATTGTCTTTTTAATTTTTGTGCTTTTTCTGAATTAGACCACCAGGATTCAATAACAATTCCATAAAGAGGAATTGTATCAGGAAATTCTAAAAAGTTCCAATAGGCAATGCGATCAATACCGCTATGGTGCAAAGGTATTAAATAGTGGCCCCAAAGTAAAACTCGATCAAGAGCATGAATTACTGTGGTTAACTCCTCACGAGTTTTTGCTCCAATGAGTTGCTCAATTAAAAAATCTACAACTGGACTGTCAATTCCAGGATAATTTTTACTTCCATCTTCTTTGCCTACTCCAGAACCCCAATAAAATTGTTGCTCATTTCCAGGACTGAGAGAAACTCGCCAAATAGCATTAATCATATCAAAATCATAATTAAGTAATCGAGCTTGATATTGTGAAGAGTCCACAGTTCTTACTGTCATAGTAATGCCAAGAGTCTTTAATGTTTTTTGAAAAGCAAGTGCAAGTTTTTCTAAAGATGGGCTTACTATTAAGAATTCAAAAACAAACTCTTCTCCATCTTTAATTAATTTTCCATTCTCTATTAACCATCCTTCTTCTTCTAAGATTTGTTTTGCTATTATTAAATTTTCACGAGGCATACCGGATCCATCTGAAACAGGTGATTTATATGTTTTAGTAAATACCTCGATTGGTAATTGATCTTTCCAAGGATTTAATAATTTTAATTCTTCTTCTGAAGGAAGTCCCGAAGATGCTAGAGGAGAATTTTCAAAATAACTATTTGTTCTAGTATATGCATTATAACCTAGTACTTTATTGTACCATTCAAAATCATAAGCATAGTTCAGAGCTTCTCGTACTCGAGGATTCCGAAAAATTTTCTTTCTTGAATTCATAACAAGACCATCCATTCCTGTAGGACGATCATTTTTCATTTCTGTTAAAATTACATTTCCTTCATTAACAGCGTCAAAGTCATAACCAGTAATCCATCGTTTAACATTCCATTCTCTTCGGTAATCATATTCTCCAACTTTGAAAGCTTCTAGTTGTACTCCGCTATCTTTATAATAATCATAAGTTAATGTATCAAAATTATAAGCACCTTTGTTAACTGGCAGATCCTTTGCCCAATAGTTTTTTACGCGAGAGTAAACAATGCGTCGTCCAGGATCAAGATCAGCGATAGTATAAGGTCCACTGCCAAGTGGAACATCCAAAAATGTTTTTGTTACATCTAAATTACCATAATAAGACTTCGGAATAATTGGTAAAAAACCAGCTATAATAAGAGGTAGTTCTTTATCCTCATTATTAACAAAGGTCATTTTAATTCCGTTATCCTCTACCTTCTCTGTTTTTACTACTTTGCCATAAGTTTTTTTTTGATTAGGAGTTCCCTTTGTTTGAAAAGTTTTTAAGCTAAATAAGACATCATCTCGAGTTATTTGAGAACCATCATGAAAACGTGCGTTTGGATTTAAATAAAATGTCACAGAAGAGCGATCTTCTGGCATTTCAACAAATTGTGCAATCAATCCATAAAGAGAAAAGGCTTCATCCCACACACGCCTCATAAGCGTATCATTTAGATAACCAAGACCGGAGGCTCTTCTACCCTTAAATGCAACACGATTTAAATTATCAAATGATCCATACACTCCATAGCGTAGAGTACCTCCCTTAGGAGCATTTGGATTAACGTAATCTAGATGAGTGAAATTACTTTCATATTTAGGTATGCCGTGCATGGCTAGCCCATGCATTTTTTTTGCATGACTGATCCCAGTACTTGTAAATAAAGTACCAATGATTAAGAATATGTGTACTATATTGCGAATCATATTATGTAATTACTCTAACATTCTTTTAAAGATTATAAAGAAACTTTAATCTATTCACGGTATAAATATATTTAATAAATTATAAATAATAAATCTATGAAAATTTTAGGATCTGAAATTACACCCTACAAAACATACTTAAATAGAAGACAATTTATTCAATCATCCTTTGCTTCAGTAGCTACCTTTACACTAGCTTCAAATTTATATGCTAGTCACAATAAATCACAGAATCAATATAGTGATCAATTGAGTGAAAACGATGTGCTCAATACTTATGAAGAGATTACAACCTACAATAATTTTTATGAATTTGGTATAGGCAAAAGTGATCCTTCTAATTTTTCTAATAAATTCAAACCCAGACCTTGGAGTATTAGTGTGGAAGGATTGGTTACAAAACCAGGAATGATTGATCTTGAAGATCTAATTAGTAATTTTACAATCGAAGATCGTGTTTACAGATTAAGGTGTGTTGAAGCTTGGTCTATGGTTATTCCATGGCAAGGATTTCCACTGAAAGATTTAATTAAAAAAGTTGAACCATTATCAGATGCAAAATATATTGAATTTGAAACTGTTTATAGACCTGAAGAAATGCCAGGTCAAAAACGTAAAACTATTAGTTTTTACGTTCCTTGGCCATATACTGAAGGTTTAAGATTAGATGAAGGCTTACATCCCCTAACTATTTTATCGACTGGTCTTTACGGACATGATTTATTAAATCAAAACGGAGCACCTTTAAGACTTGTTGTTCCATGGAAGTACGGATTTAAATCAATAAAATCTATTGTAGCTATAAGATTTGTGAAAGAACAACCCAAAACTACATGGCCTTTAATTAATCCTGGTGAGTATGCATTTTATTCAAATGTTAATCCAAACGTTGACCATCCTCGTTGGACTCAAGCAACAGAAAGACGAATTGGAGAATTTTTTAGAAGGCCTACCTCAATGTTTAATGGATATGCAGAGGAGGTATCTGATTTATACAAGGACATGGACTTAATAAAATATTATTAAGCTTTATGAGATTATCAAGTAAGGTTGTTAATCAATCCAAACCAATTATTTTATTTTTATTAATTGCACCAAGTATTTTTTGGATTGTTATGCTTGTACAAGGTAATTTAGGTGTCAATCCTATTGATAAATTGATGGATGAATTAGGTCAAATGGCACTTCGTTTAATAATTGCTACTCTTATCATTTCATCTTTGTCAGAATTTAAATTGTTGCGTGCACTTCAAAATATTAGACGAATGATTGGACTATTGGCTTTTTATTATGTTTTGTCACATTTTTTAACTTATATCGTTCTTGATCATTTTTTTAACTGGGAATTTATTATTAAAGATCTTATCAAAAGACCTTTTATAACCTTTGGATTTATTAATTTTGTTCTTATCCTTCCGCTTGTTTTTACATCCACTAATACAATGGTAAAAAAACTAACGTTCAAAATATGGAAAAGATTACATTCTCTTATTTATATTATTGCTCCATTAGCAGCACTTCATTATTATTTATTAACAAAAGCAGATAAAACGGAGCCACTAATTTACTTAGGAATTATTTTAGGATTATTGTTGTGGAGATTTTATTATAAAATAATAATAAAATTTATTTAATCTTCTGTATTCTCTACTTTTGGATTAAGTTCCATTCCTGCTGCCGTAATATTTCGAGGCAGAGGGACATATTGTGACTCTATATCTGCTGGTTTTGTTCTTTTGCCCATTCTGTAAAGACCAAACAACCCTAATAGAAGATGCACAATAAGTAGGTATACAAAAAATCCATCAGGTCCAATAACTTTCATAAATAATGAGGCTGTAATTGGTCCCAAAATCGCACCTATTCCAACTAATATGTTAATTGAAGAACTTGCAGCAACTATTTCATCAGGTTGTAAAAAATCATTAGTATGAGCAACAGCTAGTGAATGCATTGGTAAGCTCATTCCTGCAAAAAACGCTAAAGTTATAAAAAATACTACTAGAGATAAATACGAAGAAATAACAATAAATATAGATAAACCTGCAGCTATCAAAGTTACACTAATGAGAATGACACGACGGTCTATACGATCAGAAAGAAAACCAATTGGCCATTGAAAAACAGCACCAAAAGTACTGACTATAACCATAAAAATAGAAATCTCAAAAGTGCTTAGTCCTTTTGCAATAGCGTAAACTGCTCCGTATCCAAATATTACACTATGGGCAAGACCAATAAAAAATGCCCCTACAAAACCAAGTGGAGAAACAACAAACAGTTCTTTTAATGCGATACGTTTGGGATTATCGAACTTTGGTGCTTCAGTAATTGATAAAAGGATTGGCAATAAAGCAAAGGATAAAAGAATAGAGACTAAAATAAAAAGATCAACTTTAGCTGGGTCACTTAGGTTTAATAATAGCTGACCTATTCCAACAAAAGTAAAAGTAACAATCATATATATGGATAAAATTTTACCACGCGTTTCATTTGTTGATTTATCATTGAGCCAACTCTCCATTATAACGTAAATCCCAGACAAACTGATGCCTGTTAAAATACGAATAAAAAACCAAGAGAATGGATCAAGTAATACAGTGTGTAATAGAATAGCTATAGATGCAAGAGATGCCAGTGCTGCAAAAACACGAATGTGTCCAACACGCTGAAGTAAAATTGGTATGAGAATTGATCCGGCAAGATAGCCAACATAATATCCAGCAACAATAAAGCCAGTTGAAACAAAACTAAAACCTTCTACAATTGCACGAATACCTAAAAGTGTTCCTTGCAATCCATGTGCCAGACAAATTATAGCAAAGCCAAAAAAGAGTGTCCAAGTTTTGAGAATGACGGAGGTCATGTAGAATAATTTTTAGAGCGAAAGCAAGTTATGTTGTTAGTATCCACAATGGCATACCAACGTATATAATATGGGAGGTAAGACCAAAAATTCAATTGGTTTTAAAAAAATAATATTAAAATTCTTCTTTATTGTCTTCAGTTGGTTTGATCCCAACATCTGATGTTGGATCAACATCATTTTCATCTTCTATGAGAACACTATCATCTTCTATAGATTCATCATTTGATTCAAGATCAATATTTTCAATATTTAAATTTAAACTATCATCTTTTTCTTTTAATTTAGCAGGAATGGGATTTGTTAAAGGTGCAGCATTGGTACTGCCAGGTTTTCTACCTCTTCTTGGCCTAGAAAGAGTGGTGACTTCGATCTCCTTACCACATTCAGGGCATTCTAGCTCTGTTCTTCCCAGATCATAGTACTGCTTACTACACATAGGACAAATTCTTTTGAGACCCCAACTTTCTTTATACATTTTTGATATCCTTTAAATCCATTTTTTTGATGAATGTTTTACTGCAATAACTGCATACAATTTTATTTTCTTCATTAAAAGTGAAATAAACTGCGGGGTGTCCTAACTCATCTTGACCACCATCGCAACAAATAGTTTCGATATTTGGATTAACCTTTACTGTATTATCTTCATTATTCATCAATAAAGATCTAATAGAAAATTTTGTATTCAATGTCTATAGCTTTTCCAGCAACTGACGAGCCTTTACAATATTTTCTATAAAGTATTTTTCATAACGAATCGGTAATTCAAAATTGAGATTGATATTTTCGGGGAATTGCACCTCATCAAAAATTTTATCAAAAGGAATATCACCCCAACCCAGAGGAAGATGCAAGTCTCCTTGGCCATAAGAGGTATTTTCAGCATCAATATATGTCCATATTCTTTCAATAATACCAAAAGAGTCATGCATATGAATATGCTCTGAGATTGGACCCATCATTTTTATTTCATTTATAAAATGAGCATTTCTATAGTTGCAATTGATATATGCATGCGAAATATCTAGACAGCATTTTACATTAGGATGATTGATTTCATTAATTTGTTTTGCAATTTCACTTGGAAGAGGTGCATAGTGATTAAGTGTGAAAGGAAACAAATTTTCAATTGCCAAAGTTACATTGTAAGATTTAGCATACTCCCCCATTTCAGTATAGCATTCCTTCTGCCTACTTAGATGGGAAGTATATAAATCTTTATTTTCATACACATTATTAGTTGTTTGCCCAAAATGAGTAACAAGATGGGTAGCTTTAATTTCTCCGGAAACTTCAATATTTCTTTTTAAAATTTCTTTGTGAATATCAAAATGTTCAATGTCTAATAAATTTACACTTAACTCACCATGAACTGTATAATCCATATTTTGGTTAAGAAGAGTATCTTTTAAAATTTTTAATTCAGGCTGATTGATTTTTTTTCCGCAAATAACATCTGTTTCAAATATAGATATTTCTAAAGAATCAACGCCAGCTTCCTTGCACATATTGATTTGATTAGTAAGCGCGCTTATGTCTCCGTTGGGACACTGACTTGTAAAACCTATTTTTTTCATAATTTTATAATAAACTAATATTAAATTTGGAGATAAACAATTGTAATACCAATCACAACTAAAACCGCTGGAAGCATCCTTCCCTTAGCTTTTTTTTCTTTTAATAAAATAAGTCCCATTATTGTGGCAAGCACAATACTCGTTTCGCGAATGGAGGATACATAAGCAATTTCTAAATGTTGCATAGACCACACAACTATTCCATAACTTAGTATAGCTAATATGCCTGCAGGAATCCCCCAGACAATAATTTTGGTATTTAAATTAGAAAGCAATTTTTCCTTAGAAAATATGGATATTATAAGTAATGGAATACCATTTAATAACAGCAACCAAAAAAGGAAACTAAATTTATTTTCACTTAAACGAACACCCACTCCATCTATAATTGTATAAAATGTTATAAGGAAAGCAGTGCTCACAGCTAATATGAAAGCACTGAAATTAAATTTATGATTTTTACTATAAGAAGTTAAAAAAATTCCTATGCATACAGTCAATATTCCAACAAAACCTAATAATGAAATATGTTCTTGTAAAATAATTAGCGTTAAAATGACAATTAGTAGTGAGGATCCACCTCTAGCAATAGGATAAACAAAAGACAAATCACCAAACTTATAAGAATAAATTACACTTAGTCGATAAAATCCATGCAGTATGACACTTGCAATAATAAAGTACCATATTTCTAGAGAAGGAAAGGGAACAAAAAAAACTAGAGGTGCAAAAACAACAATTTCAACAATACAAGTCATTCCCATAATGCTAAAAGATTTATGATGTTTAACAATTGTACTCCATCCTGCATGACAAAGAGCAGCAAAAAGTATTAGAATAAAAATTAAAGTTCCGGACATCAGAAATATAGATTAATTTTGGTTAATATTACCAAGGCAAAGAAAAAGTTTTAATATTTGTAAAACTTTTTATAGCTTCAATGACGCCTTCTTTGTATCCCAAACCCGAATCTTTAATTCCTCCAAAAGGTGACATTTCAATTCTGTAACCAGGAACTTCCCATATATTAACCGTTCCTACTTTTAGGTTTTGTATATATTTTTTTGCGCGTATAAAATTATTAGTACAAACTCCTGAAGATAAACCAAAAGCAGTAGAATTAGATATTTCTATAACCTTTTCATCTTCATCAGGTACTCGTATTATAGGAATGACTGGTCCAAATGTTTCTTCTAAAACTAATTCGCTTTTTGGGTTAACATTGTCAATAACAATTGGAGGAAGAAGAGCATTTTTGCGACCAGGATGATATAAAACTTTTGCTCCTTCCTCTTCAGCTTTTGATACACGCTTATCAAATAATTCAGCAGCTTTTGTATTAATTACTGTTCCTAATTCAGTAGATAAATCCATAGGGTCCCCAAATTTTATTTTTTTTGCTCTCTCTAAAGACATTTCAACAAATCGGTCCGCTACTTTATTTTGACATAAAATTCTTTTTACCGCAGTACACCGCTGACCAGAATTTTTTGTTGCGCCCGTAATAGCAAGCTCCGCAGCTTTCTTTAAATCATGATCATCTAAATCATTTAAAACAATTAAAGGATCATTTCCCCCTAATTCCAAAACTGTTCTTTTATATCCAGCATTTTTAGCAATATATTTTCCAACAGGCACGCTTCCTGTAAAAGTAATTAACTCTATTTTAGGATTTGTTATCATTTCTAAACCTATTTCATCAGGCCATCCTGTAACAACCGAAAACATTTCTGGAGGTAGTCCTGCTTCATACAAAATATCAGCCAGGAGCAATGCAGTCATAGGCGTTAATTCTGTTTGTTTGCACACTGTACAATTATTTGTAGCAATAGAAGGTGCAATTTTATGTGCAACCATATTCAAAGGATGATTAAAAGGAGTGATTGCTGAAATGGCTTGCAAAGGCTCTCTTATTGTAAAAATTTTTCTAGCTTTTCCATGAGGAGTTAAATCACAGGAAAAAATTTCTCCATCATCATAAATGCATAATTGAGCAGTAAGTGAAAAGACATCGAAAGCTCGTCCTACCTCATACAAAGAATCTTGTTTTGAAATGCCTAATTCGTATGTAATAACATCAGATATTTCTTCTTTTCTTTTAACTAGTTGTTCAGCAGCATTTTGTAATATTTTTTGACGCTCATATCTTGTAAGTTTTGGATTATAATTTGCAGCAATATCCAAAGCTTGTCTTGCATGTTGAGAATTACCAGAAGGGACAGTACCAATAATTTCACCGGTATAAGGATATTCAACCTCTATAATTTTTTCAGCATCAATTTTTTTGCCTGCAATACGCATTGGTTCATGGCGTTTTTTCTTTGTCATAAACTTGCTCCTAAAATTGCATAATAAAAAGCATCATAATTATACAATTGTTTATCTGAATCAATTTGTTTCATTTTCATATTTACAATAAACGGCACTTCTCTTTCATGCAAGCCACCATGTGAACGTAGAGGTTCATTCAAGCCACTTAAGTCATGTTTATTTTCAACAGAACCTATAGTCGTAAATTCTGAAGACATACATATAATATCCCCCATTCTGTCTGTAGGAAGGCTATATTCTGAACAAGCCTTCTCTTTATTTAAAACTATCTCGATATTTTTGATTTTTTTTATTTCTGCAATAACTGTTTCTACAATTTTTTTATCGTCTAAATAAATTGTAGCAAATGATCCAAGAGATCCATGATGCACTACATATGGATCAGTAATTGGAAGTATAACTTTAGTTTTGTTTTTTCCAAATAATTTATCGAGATGATCTTGCAAAAAAATTGCATTTGGCGATCCGTCTGCTTTTGATTTTGGCTTCATACCATGATCAGCTGTAATAATTATTGTTGAGTCAGTTTTGTCTAATTGGCCAACATATTTATCAATCATTGCATAAAATTTATTTGCTATTTTATGTCCAGGTGCATACTTGTGTTGAATATAATCAGTAGTTGAGAGATACATAATATCTGGTTTAAACTGCTCCATCAGTTTAACACCTGCAGCCATAACAAACTCAGATAAGCCTTGAGAATATACTTCTGGCACAGGTTTGCTTAACCATTCATTGACATTTTCAATTCCATTTGTTTCTATTTTTGTTTGATTGGATTTTTCTGATGAAAAACATATAGCTCTTTTTTCGTTAAATTTTAAACCATGTCCTAGAAGATTTCTTAATTTGTCCTTTGCGGTTACTAGGGCAATTTTTGCTCCTGCTTCATAATATTTTTGAAAAATTGTTGGTGCTCTTAAATATTGTGCATCATTCATCATTACTTCTTCACCTGTAGAAGGTGTATAGAAAAAATTTCCACATATACCGTGAATAGAACTAGGTTGGCCTGTTACAATAGAGATATTGTTAGGATTAGTAAAACTGGGAATAGCACTATGAGCTATTAAATATTCGCCTTTTTGAATTATTTTATCGAGGTTTGGAGTAAGATTTGATTTTGAAGCCTCATCAAAATATTCTTTTTGACTTCCATCAAGACATATAACAATAGATGTTTTTTTTGTAATTCTTGGATAATCCCTATTGTTAATAGTTATGATTCTTGACATATTTGATAATTTTTATTTCGTTTTTAATTTCTATATCTATTAAACAAAATAAAACAATTAAAAAAAATAAAAACAAAAGCGTTATTATATTTGTAATTAATAAATTAATGCTTGATATTGTAATACAAAAAAAGAAATAAGTATTAGCAAGAATGGTTAAAACTATAAATAGCATGCCAAGAATAATTGTAATTGGTGGTGGGGCCACTGGTTGTGGAGTTGCTAGAGATTTAGTTTTAAGAGGTTATAAAACAATATTAGTAGAGTCAGGAAATTTAGGTTCTGGAACCAGCTCTCGCTCTCACGGAATGTTACAAAGTGGGGCTCGTTATGCTGTCACTGAAACTTCTTTTGCTGCAGAGTGTTATAGAGAGAGAAATATAATAAGTAAAATTTTTCCAAAAGCCGTTAACTTAATAGGTGGTTTATTTGTTAGGTTATCAAATGATCCTGAAGATTATGTCGAAAAATTTCTTCAATGTTGTGAGGTTGCAGAAATACCCACCAGAGAGATTCAGGTGGGTGAAGTATTAAAAATAGAGAGAGAATTAAATAAAAACATATTAAGAGCATTTCATGTCCCTGATGCTCTAATTTATCCTAAAAAATTATTTGATTTATTGGCTAAAGAAATTAGAGCCTATGGAGGAAAAATTCTTACTAATCATCAAGTGGTTTCAATAAAAGAAACTAATGGTGTAGCAGACTCTATTGTAGTTTCTCACAATGGAGTTAAAACAAATATTGAATGTGATGGCATTATTAATGCAGCTGGTCCTTGGGCGAGCAAAGTAGCAAAATTAATCAATCAAAACGTTGAGTTAGAACTTACAAGGGGTTGCGGTATTTTTTTTACAGGTCAATTGGTTAAAAAAGCAATAAATAGATGCAGGATTCCAAATAGTAACGATATAATGTGTCCTTCAGGAGAAGAAAGTCTTTGGGGCACAACATCAGAAGTAGTTTATAATCCAGATACTTCTGTAACTCGTCCAGATGAAATTAAAAAACTTATACAAGGTGCCCAAGAATTATTTCCAAATATAAGAAATTATAAGTCTTTTAGAACTTGGTCTGGTGTAAGACCATTAGTCAAACCAAAAAACATTAATAAAAACTTACCCATCCCCCGTAGTCATTTAGTTATTGATCATAAGAAATCTGGTTTAGATAATTTTTTAACAGTTTGTGGAGGGGCCTTAACAACCCATAGATTGATGGCTGAAGATGCAGTTAATAAACTTGGTAATAAATTTGGAATCAATATATCTTGCTCTTCTCACATTACATCTTTGTTAAATTAATTTTTTTAGCTTAAGTGGAAGTTTTAAAATAAATATAGGATTTAAATTCTTTCAGAAGATCAATGCTTACACGTGCATGCACTTTTCCTTGTTTTCCTTTAAATGTTGCTCTTCCTTTTGTGGGAAATACTCCTTCATGCCATATATTAGGATGAATATATAATCCTTGAGAGCCTTGAAAATAAAATGCCTTAAAGTTATTTAACTGAATATCATCTCCTGGAAGAGCCAATGGAGAAATAAATGGTTTATTGTCTTCAGGAAAAAATAATTGGCCTCCGTCTGGGTGATAATTAACGTGCCAAATATATATTTGTTTAGGATCTTTTGTAATTAATTTTTTTTTAGAATCCTCTGGAACAGAACTATAACCAAGCAAATATTTTCCTTCTTTATCATATTCACTTTTATGCTCTACAGCATTATTTTTGCCATACAAAATATTTTTCTCCCACCATGTTTCAAATGGACCCTCAGTTGTTCCGCCTTCATTTCCTGTCCCTTCTTCAATATTTCTCCACCCTTGTTTAGGCCATGTTACAATTTCAATTTCACATTTATCAAAATTATCAACTAGGTATCCATATCCCTTGAGACTTTTATTAGTTGCTTCAATGAGTGGGATTTCAGTTTTGCTAATAGATGACATAAATTAATTTAATTGAATATTGAATTCTTGTATTGTTTTTTTTATAGCCTTAAGAGCTTCAAGCATGTCATTTGAATTTAAATATCCAATACATCCAATACGGAATGTATTAGCAATTGTTAATTTTCCTGGATAAATTAAAAATCCTTTTTTACTTAAAGAATCATAGAATTGTTCAAATTTAAAACTTGGATCACTCGGCTGCATGAAAGTAATAATGATTGGTGCTTGAAGATGTTCAGGCAATAATTGCTTAAATCCAATCTCTTCCATTCCTTTACATAGAATTTTACAATTCTGCATATATCGGTCATATCTTCCTTGCACCCCCCCTTCAGTATGATGCTCTTTTAATGCCTGATAAAATGCTGCTAAGACATGAGTCGGAGGCGTGAAACGCCACTGAGCATTTTTTTCCATAGATTGCCATTGATCAAATAAGTCTAGACTTAAGGAGTGGCAATTGCCCTTAGTATTTTCAATGATTGCTTTTTTCACTAAAACAAATCCAACACCTGGCACACCCTCTAAACATTTGTTCGAAGAGGCAGCAACAGCATCAAAAGATAAATTTTTTGTACTTAAGGGTAAAGCCCCAAAAGCACTCATAGCATCAATAAAAAAAGATAAATTTTTCTTATTTACTAAATCGGCTATGGATTTAATCGGATTTAATATTCCTGAAGTAGTTTCACAGTATACTCCGAAGACATGAGTTAAATCTTTATTATTATTAATAATATTTTCTATTTCTAATAAGTCATGTACTTCATGTTCTACAACCTCATAAACAATGTAGGGACGTTTGTGGTATTCACATATTTTTTTCATTCGTTGCCCATAGGCGCCATTGATTAATATTAATATTTTTGAATTAGTTTTGGTAAGAGAACCAATCATAGCCTCCACAGCAAATGTACCACTGCCCTGCATAGGGACACATTCAAATAAATCTTCTCCATCAATGAGCTTAATAAGTGATTTTCGAATGGATTTATTTAATTCAATAAAATTCTTATCACGCGAACCCCAATCATGAAGCATCGCTTCTTTTGTTGTTTTAGAAGTTGTAAGAGGTCCAGGTGTTAATAATTTTTTATCCATTAGAAATCCAAACTTTTATATGTTTGATTAAATTTTAATAAGTTTTCTTGCGTATAATTTGCATAATTAAAGTTAATTTTTGAAGTTAATTCTGATACCATGCTCCACATAGTTTCTCGTAACAGTGAGGCGCATTTTAAGGAATTATATTGAAGCAAAAGCTTGTCATTGATTTTATTTTCGAAATAATTTTCTAGAAGATAAGCTTCTTCTTCAAAAGAAAAATCATTGTTTGAAGATAAACCGCCAAGATCAAAAAGGGGCGTATTGTATCCAGCATATTCCCAATCAATTACCCAAAGACGAGATCCATCATCTAAAAAGTTTGCCGGCAATAAATCATTGTGTCCAAACACAATTTCATACGGCGCAGAGTTTTTTTCAAGCAATTCAGATTTTGAAATTAAATCAGATAATATTTTTGAATGTGAACTTTTATTATCATATAAAAATTTAACATAATTACGAATAACATGAAAAACCCAAAAAATTACAGATTGGCCATAAAGATTTTTTGGAATCTCATGATGAATTTTTTTTATTAAAGGAATAATAGATTTAATATTTTTTCTTACTTCTTCTGCTGACAGAGTTTTACATTCAATATAATCTAACACCAATATTCCTTCTCTATGATAAACTACTTTAGGACTTATGCCAGCATTTGAAGCTGCTTTGCTTACTATGAGTTCATTTGATCTAGAAATTAAATGTTCAGGAATATCATCACCTAACCTTACAACATATTTTTTATTACTCTCTTCTATCAGAAAATTTTGATTTGTAAGTCCTCCATCAATGGTTTGAATTTTTATATTTTCATTCCAAATTGGTATTGACCTAATTGAGTTTTCAATATTTTTTTTCATAAATAATTTTACACTTTAATTGTTTGTATTTTCTTTTTTCTCCAAATCTACTCTTCCTACTGATACAGCTAGTTTAGCAAGTTGTTTGTCAATCCACCACGGTCTTTTTTCTTGTTCTTGAAGTTTTTCTTTGCGCCTAACAGCATTTCTAATTATCATGGCTCCAAGCCATCTAAAAGGTTCGGGGGGAAATAATTCTAAAGGACCTTTACAAAAATTACTTTCAGTCCAACCGTTTTGTTCATCAAGAGTCATACTGCTTAAGATTTCTCCACCCACATAGCAAGTAAGAACGCCATTGCCAGAGTATCCAAAACCATAAGAAATATTAGAATTACTTGGATGATAACCAAAAAAAGGGAACCCAGTTTTTGTTCTTTCGGAGGGTCCGTTCCAAGATTTAGTAATTTTCACATTATTTAATGAAGGGAAAAAATTAACAAGTGATTTTTCTAAAAATTTTTCAATAGTGCTTGGTCCATCAAAAGAAGCTATAACTTTATTTCTAAAAGCAAAGGTATTTCCTCCCTTACCTAACATTATTCTCCCATCAGGAGTAGTTCGACAATAATGAGTAAATAGGTTCGAATCCAGCACAACCAATCCATTATTTAGCCTTAAATCTTCAAGTTTATTATTGATAGGTTCGCTGATGATCATATCAGAAGAAACAAGAATCACGCTTCTTGATAAAAAGGGCAAGAATGTCGGGGTCCATGCATTTATTGCAAAAATAAGTTTTTGACATGCTACTGATCCATTTTTAGTTTTAACAACAATATTATTTTTATCTTTAAAAGATAACACAGCACTTTGCTCGTAAATTTTTATACCTTTTTTTTCTGCTGTTTTTTTCAATCCACGTATAAGAAGAGCTGGTTGTAAACTGCCTCCAACTGGAGAATAGTACCCATCAATTATTTTTTTTGATCCAGTTAGAGTTTGAATCTTTTCTTTAGACAATCTTTCCCAACTATTTATTTGGTTTTCTTTAAGATCTTCTAATAGATTTTCAAAAGCTCCTTTATGCGATTTATTAGTTGCTCCATACACTACTCCACCCATTCTAATTTTCGCATCAATATTATTTTGTAAACAATAATCTCTAATGTTATAAACTGCATCTTCTGTAGCATTGACCATTTTTTTAGCATCTTTAATGCCAATTATATTTTTCATAGCAGTGAATTTTGTAGATTGAGGAATCATGCAACCCCCATTTCTTCCTGACGCACCGCTGCCACACAAATCTTTTTCAATTATTGTAATATCAATTGAAGAATCCTTTTCTTTAATTTTTAGTGCAGTCCAAAGACCGGTATAGCCTCCTCCCACAATACATATATCTGTAATTATATTAGTATTTAATTTGTTAATTTTTATTTCGCCTTCAGCTTGTAAAGCCTCAACAAACCAAGGAGATTGATATTTATTTTGCATAAATATTTTATTTAACTTAAATAATTATGTTGCTGCTTGAATCTTTTCACTTCCAACATGTCTCCACGATTGAAATTTCACTAATATTTTTTTCGTTAATAGTACATAGGCAACTCGTACAGATAAATTAGTGTAAAATATCATCATGCCCATCGCAGCAGCAGCGGCAATATCACCTTGATCATCCATGTTTAGAACAGCCACAGAAGCTAAGTGTGTATTGAAGCTATATATAAACACTACTGCTGAAACGGTAGTCATAGCATTAACAAAAAAGTAAATAGCGATTTCAAATATTGCTGGCAGACTAATAGGTAAAGTTACTCGAAAAAAAGTTTTATAGAAAGGTTGCTTTAGAGAAGATCCTACATGCTCGAATTCATTATCAATTTGTTTAAGAGCCGTTAGGGCAGTTAAATGTGACACTGTATAAAAGTGTGTGATTGTACAAATTACAAGAATGGCCATTGTGCCATAAAGAAAATTTAAAGGATTGTTGGGATGATTAAAGAAAAAGATGTAGGCAAGTCCAAGTACCATTCCTGGTATGGCCATTGGAATCATAGATAGAAAATGTAAAATAGATCTTCCTTTTTTTAAACCCCTAGATTTTTCTACAAAATATGCTCCGCTAAAAACAATAATAGTGCCAAATACGGCAGTATAACAAGCCATTCGTATCGAATTATAATAAGAAGCCCAGCCGCCTCCATCCATTAAGTCAAACTGGTAATTATCTAATGACAAGCTCATATTATATGGCCAAAACGTAACAAAACTTGCAAAGAAACACATTCCTAAAATTGTAAAAATAAAAAAAGATATAAGACAGCAATACACAAACATTGCTAAATCAAAATTTCTATTTTTTTTGGGCTCATAAACAACTGAACGAGATGTTAATATAGCAACTTGTTTGCGCTGAACAATACGATCAACTATAAAAGCTATAACCGCAGGTATAATTAAAACGACACTTACAACAGCCCCCATTTCAAAATTTTGTTGACCAACTACTTGTTTATAAACATCAACAGCAAGAACACTGAATTGACCTCCAATCACCTTAGGTATCCCAAAATCAGTGATTACAAGAGTAAAAACAACAAAAATTGCACTGATTAAACCATATTTTGCAGATGGGATAGTGATTGTAAAAAATGTTCGAATTGGTTTTGATCGCAAAACAGTTGCAGCTTCATACAAACGAGCATCTGCTATTGATAGTGCAATAATAATAATGAGTAATGCATGGGGAAAAGTATAAAAAACTTCTGCTATAATAATTCCTATAGGTCCGTAAATTTTATATCCAAAAAGTAATTCTTTTATAATTCCTTGATTCCCAAATAAATATACCAAGGCAATACCAGCAAGAAGAGAAGGCAGTAAAATAGGTATCATTGCAATAGAGCGAAATACCGTTTTGCCTATCATGCAGCTTCGTGTCAGAGCATAAGCAAACACAAAGGCCAGTGTAACAGTAATAAAAGTTGTAGTGATAGCGACGAACAAACTATTGTAAATGGAATAAACAAGAGCTGGGCTTTCAAAGTAATTTATATAATTTTCAAAACCAATAAATTCACCATCTTTATTTTGTAAACCTTTGGAGAGGATAGCATACATAGGGAATGCTAAAGCAATGAGCATATATATTGCCGTAACCGAGATAAGTAGTATTGTTAAATAATCATCTCTACTTTTTTTCATTTTACATTTTATTTTTTAATGATTTTTAATGCCCCAGGTTGCAAAGAAATGCTAACAGCATTATTTTTTTTAATATTATTTTGTAAAATATATTCTGATGAAAATTGACATCTTAAATTAGTTTTTTGTGATTTAAAATCAACTTCAACAAGTCCTCTAAAGTGCGAACCTAAAAACTCTAGCTCTTTAATAACTCCTTTGA
>CACLJX010000005.1 GCA_902607435.1 uncultured Alphaproteobacteria bacterium
TATTCTGATTTTTTGTCAACTCATACAATCTTTGAATTGCATATTGAGGTTTAATGCTTTCTTCACTTTGCTGAAAAGATAAACAATCTATTTTCTTCCATTCATTAATTTTCTGCCACCAGGAACTTAGAGATTTATTACTGATTGAGCAATCATTAGATAAATTTTAGCAATTTCTCCATCAGGATTAGCAATACAAACGGGATGGCCTTCATCAGCCTGAATCCTTATACCCTTATCTAACGGCAATTCTCCAAGAAAAGGGATGTTGGATTTTTTAGCCTCTTTTTTCACTCCTCCATTTGCAAATATTTCATGTCTTTTATTGCAAGAGTTACAAATAAAATAACTCATATTTTCTACAATTCCCAACACTGGTACATTGACTTTTTTAAACATATTTATGCCTTTGCGTGCATCTATCAGTGCAACATCTTGAGGTGTTGAGACAATAATAGAACCACTTAATTTTGAACTTTGTGCAAGTGTTAATTGAGCATCCCCAGTTCCAGGGGGAAGATCAACTATTAAGTAATCTAATTCACCCCATTCAACACCATTGTACATTTGCTCTAAAGCTTTCATAACCATTGGTCCACGCCATATAGTGGGTGTATCTACACCAATTAGGAAGCCTATCGACATACACTTAATACCAAAATTCTCTAAAGGAATTAATTTTTTATTTTCATTTGCTTGTGGTCTTCCTTTTATACCCATCATTCTAGGTACACTTGGACCATAAATATCAGCATCTAGAATTCCAACTTTATTATTAAGTTGTTTTAAAGCAATAGCAAAGTTTGTTGTAAAGGTTGATTTACCAACACCGCCTTTACCACTTGCAATTGCTATAATATTTTTTGCATTAATTTTCCATTTGTGATCATTTTGATTTTTTTGGCTCGTTATTCTTTCTGAAGTTAAAATAATATTTGCTGAAAGAACATTATCAATTTTTTTCAATTCATTTTTCATTTCAACAATAATTTGAGTGTAATCATCCTTATAACTAGGATTTATATTTATACTGATATTTACATGCCCATCTTTGATATTTGCATTTATATCTGAGTTGTGCTTATTAAAGGGTTTTTTCGTTTGGGGATCTATATATTTTTCAATTACTGTATAGACTGACTTAATAATATTGTTTGTCATACTTGATTTTTTACAAATAGTTCAAATATATAATTTAAACATATAGAATTTAATGCTAATAAACCTAATCAAACTAATATCAATAAAAAGAGTATCATGAATTGGAATGATAAGAACAATAATGGTGGCCCTTGGGGCTCTGGAGGCGGAAATAACCCCTGGGGTGGTGGTGGTTCTAATAAGGATTTTGAAGACACATTAAAGAAAGCAAAAGATAGATTTGGAAGGTTTAAAATTGGCAAGCCTAAAAACCTTTCGTATTTTATAATTATTGCTTTATTAATTTGGTTAGCTATTGGATTTTATCGAGTTGAGCCTAATGAGCAAGGAGTTGAATTGTTGTTTGGAAGGTGGAATCAATTAACCACTGAACCAGGTCTTCATTATTTCTTTCCAACACCTATAGGAAAGGTAATGACTCCAAAAGTTGAAAGTATTAGAAAAATAAATGTTGGATATAGGTCTGCTTCCGAATTAGGATTTAATTCCGGTTCTAATGCTGAAAGGAATGTTCCTGAAGAAAGTTTAATGCTGACAGGTGATCAAAATATAGTCGATGTTCACTTTACTGTTTTATATAAAATTAAAGATGCAGGAAAATTTTTATTTAAACTGCGTAATCCGGAGACAACTGTAAAAGATATGTCCGAAAGTGTAATGAGAGAAGTAGTAGGACAAAGACAACTTGAATTTTTACTTACGGGCGGACGTCAGGAAGTTGAACAAGTTGTTAGAGCCAATTTACAAGATATACTTGATGAGTATGAAAGTGGAGTTCTAGTTCAATCAATCCAACTTCAAAGTGTTAATCCCCCAGCTCTAGTTATAGATGCATTTGATGAAGTTCAAAGAGCACGCCAAGATAAAGAAAAATTGGTTAATGAAGCTAATTCTTATTTAAATAAAATTGTTCCAAATGCCCGAGGTGATGCAGCAAAACTTGTGCAAGAGGCAGCTGCATATAAAGAACAAGTAATCAAGCAAGCTGAAGGTGTTGCTCAAAATTTTTTAGATGTCTATAATAGTTATAAAGATTCTAAATATGTTACTCGACAAAGAATTTATTTAGAAACTTTGACAGAAGTACTAGAAGGTCCAAATAAAATTATTATAGACGATACTGGGGGAGGCCAAGGTGTTGTTCCTTATTTGCCTTTATATGAAAATATATCTCTTGGTATAAACTTTAATTTAGGGAGCTCCCTTGGTTGTCTTTTCAACTGAATATCAACTTGATTAAAGTGTTCGTGGTAAATATGAAAATCTCCTAGTGTAAGAATAAATTCTTCAGCTTTTAAATTGCATTCATAAGCAATCAAATGGAGCAGTAAACTATAACTTGCAATATTAAATGGAACTCCTAAAAACATATCACAAGAACGTTGATATAATTGGCAGCTTAATTTTCTATTTGATACAAAAAATTGTGAAAATGCATGACAAGGAGGTAATGACATAAGATCAAGTTCAGCAGGATTCCATGCTGATAAAATATGTCTTCTACCTTCTGGATCTTTTTTTATACCTTCAATTAAATTTTTAATTTGATCAATACCTTTAAAATCTCGCCATTGAACTCCATATATTCTTCCTACATCCCCAAAAAATTTTGCCTTTTTTTTCCAATATTCAGAATTTGCATTTTGTGTCCATATAGTTTTTTTATCTTTAAGATCTGTTCTATCCTTTTCATAAAGAATTTCTGCTAGACGTCTTTCATCATTAGATCCCTCTAAAAACCACAACAGTTCAGAAACAACTGCTTTCCAAGCAAGTTTTTTAGTTGTAAGTGCTGGAAATCCTATATTTAAATCAAATCTTATCTGATAACCAAAAACTCTGCGAACTTTTCCAGCACGACTATTAGAATCTTTTCCATTTTGGTAACAATATTTAAGGGCTTTTAAATATTGTTTCATTTTTTCCAAATCTCAAAATGACAAGTATTATCGTTTTCAATTTTTTGAAAAAGTTTCATTTTTGTTTCTATATTCTTTATATTTATTTTTGTATCACAATTGTAGTTGCCATAAATGCGAGTCAAATAAAACTCTTCTATGAGATTAAATAATTGGTTAACTATATTAGGGCCACCTATGATCCATTTTGTTAATGTTTCGTATTTCTTACATATTTCTGTTACTTTAGATATTATATCTCCAGAAAGATATTCATCAGCTCCTGGATAAAATAAAGGTGATTTATTAGTAATAAGAATATTAACACGGTTATTTAAAGGTGTAGGCATTTTTGGATCTATCCAGGTTAATCTGCCCATGATTACAAGATGATTTATAGTATTTTGTTTAAACCATTTAAGATCATTAGAGTTTTTGGGCCAAGGCATGCTTCCAGACCTACTTACTCCTCCCTTATCATCAACTGCCATTATTGCTTTCAACATTATATCCTTCTTATAATATTATAATCTAAAATAAGTCATTATTTTATCTCTGGTTCTTTCCTGCATAATAGTAAAAAACTAATATTTATAACAATATCTTAGACATATCTTTCATGTTTTAAATCTATCGTTTATATAGCAAATGTTGGTTTTCCAACTACAGCAATAAATGCTTTGCGTAATAGGTTATGCGGACCCGGGGGCGGTACCCGGCGCCTCCACCATATATGGGGGCGAAACAGGATCGACGTTGACTCAAAGGTAAAGACTTTGCTCGGTATTGTACCACCGTTATCGGACTAAATTTATAAATGCTAACGATAATAGATTAGCTATCGCTGCCTAGTTTCTAGGCTAGCGCGGTCTGGGGCACCGGGCAACAGAACGCCCCACTAAATTGGATTAAAGATGAATGAAGTTCAGGAAGTTATTTTTGAAATAATTTGTAAAATAGCAACAATTCCAAATGTATCAAAATACAGGTCTACTGTTCTATACGGATTAACAAATTATATAGCAAGATATTCACTGATGAATGATTATTACTTTATCAGTGAGAAAGCAAAAAATCACATAATCGAAAATAATTGGTCTCTTAATCCTTTAGCAAGAGGGAAAAAATCTATAAAAAATGGATTTACTTATGAGCATCTAGTACCATCAAGTTTCGTTACAACAGAAATTTTAATTAATCCTTCTAGAGAAAATATTAAACAAATTTTAATAAAAACTGACTTTGTTGCAATTATTACTCAAGACGAAAATAAAAACATAAATTTGCAATCTAACATGCCTATAGGTTGGAAAATTGGAGACGACGTTTGGGTTAGATATAAGGATTCAAATATCAAAATTCTAGATGAGAAAATAAAAATGGATGGAGTTGCAAAAAGATAATTTTTATACCACCTAACCACCTATTTTCATTAAATA
This sequence comes from uncultured Alphaproteobacteria bacterium, assembly GCA_902607435.1. Lineage (GTDB taxonomy): Bacteria > Pseudomonadota > Alphaproteobacteria > HIMB59 > CACLJX01. The sequence continues at coordinate 4,499 of CACLJX010000005.1, forward strand.
TATTCATTCAATAGTGACAGAGTAAATTTGTGTGTTCTTTTCATTTATAATCGAATTCATTTCATTAATGATCATGTCTAAATCTTTTAAAAAAAAATATTCTGTTCTAGGTAAATTTTGAAACTTATTTTTAATATTTTCTGTGATTGAATTTCCAAAAATTGTAAACATTTCTTTTTGAATTGAAATTTCATTTCTTTTAATGGGATCAAACTTCCAAGTTTTATAAATTTTCACATGATGATGTATATCTGCTTCGCCATCACAGTTTTTTCCACACCCATCACAATACGGAGGATTTTTATGATTTACTATTGAAGAACTTCCATAATTTTTTTCATACACTCCTTTTCTACTTCCTTCCCAATCAACAGTATGTCCGATCTTTATATTGTTTTTGTTCACCCACGTTTTGTAACTTTTAACATAGTAAATACACATTGGATCCCTCATATTAAAAAGTAAAACATATAATCTAAGATCCATTTTTCTAATTACATAACACGAAGTCATCTTTTCAAAAATAGCAAAAAAGTAGAAAAGAGAGCATGAAGAATAGCATGAAGTTGCTCAATATGTTATATCTACTCTCAAAAGACGGGGAACAGAACGCCCCACTTTTTAAATATTATCTAGTGATATCAATAATTTTTTAAAAAAACCTCTCTACGAAGTTTACTACGAAGTTACTACGAAGTCTAAAAACAAAAATTTTATTTTTAAATTAAAGTCGCATTTGCGACTTTAACAATTTATTATTTTTTTAAAGACTAACCAGTAATATTCTTTATGTCTTTATCTGCTCTCATATCTCTTAATTTTTGTGCAACTTCTTTTGAAATTACTTTTCTTCCAAATGGAGCAAATGCAATAGGGACCATCCTAAAATGTGCCATAATATTTGGAATAGCAACAATTGTCCAAAAGAAGAATACATTTAAAATACCTGCAATAATATGAAGCAATGCAAGTATCCAACCAAATGTTAATACCCAAACTATGTTTGCTAAAAATCTTACAACACCAGAAGCGTTGTCAAAATCTTTACCTCCTGTTTTTTCATAATCTTTAAATTGCTTAAGATATTTAGTTGATACAATTTCCCTACCGAAAGGTAGGAAAGAATAACCAATTACTGGATAAATAAATGGTAAAAGTGGAAATAAAATTATTCCACCAATTAAATAACCAATTGGAACAAAAAAAGATGTAATTAACCAAATAATATTTCCTAAAAAACTCATACTATAATCCTCCAACAAAAATATTAATATTTAATTAAAATCCTCCAACAAAAATATTAATATTTAATTAACATTTCTGAGAAAAATCTAAACAAGAAATATGATAAATAATGAAAACTTACTAAGAAGTTTCTAAAAGTCCTTATTTTCTGTCAATAGTGAATTAAGGGTCGTTCTACAGAACGCCCCATTACTTTTTTGATTTTCGTTTATATTCACTTGATATTTTCAAATTGCCCTAAATTTGCGTGCACTATGCGTGCAAATTGAAATAAAATTTCAAAAAATTTTCATTACCAAATAGCTTCTTTTTTTAATATCTTTATAGAGAACTTGGGGAGTGGTGAGGCCTATCGCTTCCCTTTTTTAATTTCTGAATGAACAATCTTTTTCCAATTATAATTTTTAAATAATGAATTAACGACTATTATTCTTTTTTTATCTTAATTTTCCTACCACCAACCAATGAATTAGCGAGGAGCGACAATTTCACCTCGATTGTAACCGCAGTGGTGTGCATGAAATTTTGCGCCCCATGCAGACAGAGTATCTATTGCATCTGGCTTTGCATTTCCCAAGCATAAGACGCTTGTTATATCGACATGCTCAAAAACCTCTGACGCCAGTGGGCTTGCACCATGGTTTGCTAATCGAACCATCATACTATCGCTATCAATAAACGACTCAATTAAAGTTGCTTCAGTACCATCTGCAGATAAATGCCATTCATAGCTAATAGAGTTTTGCTCTTTCAGTTCGTATACATATTTTGAAGCTCGGTCCTTCGACCATTGTTTAAATTCGGCTGCATTTTTTACACTGCATTGGATTATCAGAACCATACGGTCAGAGTCTGCATTTAAGTCATTCATAAAAAAATCTCCCTAATTAGTGACATGAAGCGATTTGTTGCTGTTTATCGCACACATCGAAAACGTCTTTTTAAAAACTTATCACCTGCGACTAAGAAGTGCAATAAAATACACGAAAAAATGACGTCTATTGTAGTATTTGATCTACTTGGCAATATTATTTGGTGGGTTGGATTAATTTACATAATCATTTGGTATTTCTTCTCTACGCACTGGATTGAATGGAATGATGTAGGTTATCTTAACTTAACATTTCTCGTGGTTGCTGGTAAGATGATTTTATGAATATATTCAAATTCCTACTTCCTTGGATTACCCTGTTATTTTTTATCACCACAGGAGTTCATGCCAATGATAGCAATAAAAAGAAAAACTACGACAAGGATGGAAAAAAATACCATCAAAAAAAGTGGGATAAAAAAGGAAAAATGATGTGGGGCAAAAAGAGAAAGCAAGGCGGTGCGTTTGCAATGATTGAAGCACAAGGCAAACTATTTTTATACAATAAAAAAACAGGAGATGTCTGGGTGTGTAATGTTTTTAAAAAAACCTGCGAACAAATGATTGTTGAAAATAAAGATATAGACTAAACCATCGTCTTCAGTAATTCACTCCTGCAAAAGTCCTGCAAAAATGTTGATTTCCTTACACGAAGAATTACACGAAGTTATCTATAAAAGTCATATAAAGTCTGATATATTGGACTAGAGGCGAATAACAGAACGCCCCATAAACTTATTAAAATTATTTTTAAAAAAAAGGAGAATTTATGAATATATGTGTTGTGTCAACTTTTGACGGGTCTACTGAAGACTTTATGGAAATTTTTAATTGGGCAAAAGATAAAGCATCAGCATTCGCAACAGATTTTGAAGTCGGCGTTATAAGAGAAGGCAAGGTCATTACAATGGGTAATGTTACTGATATGGAAAAATTTCAAGAAATAATGACATCTGAAAAAATGAAAGCGTGGGATGCAAAACACAACTGTGTTGATGTCGTTTACTCTTTAGAGAAGCAATAAAAGAAAAAGGAATAATTATTAAATCTATGAGAGAATTTTATAAAGATAAATATAGATTAAAAGGAAAAGCATATACCTATGTGGTGTGTGCTATAATAATCTTCGTCATAGTGTTATTTTTAATTTATTTATTTTAAAATCTAATGTCAATTTTTAGTACTCCATTCCTTGACAGTCTTTGTATATTCAGGAAAATATCCAGATATCACACTCAATTCAAACGAGGATAGAATTGAAGTATTAGGTTCTCTTTCCAACAGAAATTTAAAACTAAATTCAATTAATTCCTTTTTATTCACTTTTCCGTTTGTCAGATTTTGATGGATATCATCAGTCAGGGTTACATTATGACTTGTCGGGTTTTTTGCGTTTACAGTAACCTGAAATTCTTCACCTGATAATTCATTAATCAAAATCGTCATTATTGATTTCAACCTGTTGAAATTAGTAGATAATAACTAATGTCAGGATTGGTTTGTTGGATCATTTTGACTTGGTCATAGACATATTTCAGTTTTTTTGTGTATTCCAAGTGAAGAAATTGAATTTCATCCAAGAATTATAATAAGATTAATTTTCACTATCTATATTTAATATATCATTGTCTTCAAAAACAATTGATTCAACTTTATATTGAAATAAAAAATACACAACTTATTCTTTCTTAATATTTAATTACATGTAGCGGGAATCACTTTATCTTTTTTACTTACATAGAATTGAACTATACTAACACTTGTAGCGTTCATATCGGTATCTCTAGTAGTTACAAATTTATATCCATCAACACAAATAGTTCTAACCGAAAAAGCCCTGCCTATCGTATCTCGTTCAATTAATTTACTTCCAGCATACACGACCGATGAAAATAAAAAAATAATTATAAGAATTCCAAATAATTTTTTCATACTAATTTTCCTTTCTTTCTTCTATCCGTATTTTTAATAATTAATACCAATAAAATGTGATTAAAAAATACAACTTTATTGTCATTTATTCTAATATATTTTTTAACGAAAAATAAGCGAATTAGCGTTGAAATATAACAGTTTATGGGAGTAAAGTTGAGCTTAATAGCCTAAACTTTGGCGTTATATTAGCCTAACTAAATAAAAGTTTTTCCATAAATTTTCAAAATAAATAAATAAAAAACAAAGCTATGACGAAAATTATTATAGCGGACAACACATAGGTAAATGCTTTTCCTTTTAATCTATATTTATCTTTATAAAATTCTCTCATTTTAGATTTATGGGTATAATATTACCACAAAAAAAATAAATATCAAACGACTTAAAAAGATTATTCATCGAAATAATCTTATCACAAGAATAAAATAATATTATAAAATTATGAAGTAGAATTAATAATATTTAATTGCTAAAAGTTTTTTAATTTATATATTTTGCATTTTCTAATCGTTCTTATGTTTAATCGTAATTTAATAATTCTTATATTTTCTCAAATTTTTTCATTTACTGTTGCTCCAGTAACTGTGCTTTTAAGTGGTATTATAGCTTCTGGAATGGTCGATATTAAATATATTGCTACTTTACCAACAGCTTTAACTGTTGTTGGTGCTGCAATTGGAAGTGTTTTTGCCTCCTATTTAATGAGTATTAAAGGTCGAAAATTTGGATTTATTTTTTCTTCTTTGATGAATTCTTTAACATCTTTATTAGCATCTTATGCAGTATTTAATAATTATTTTATAATTTTTTGTTTTGCAAATTTAATTCTTGGTATAGGCCTTGCATTCACGGCACAATATCGTTTTGCAGCAGCAGAAAGTGTTTCGAAGCAATATATACCTACGACAATTTCAATTATACTATTATCAGGTTTAGTTTCTGCTGTTGTTGGACCTAATTTAGCGACTATAAGTAAAAATATTATAAATGATCATTTATACGTAGGTTCATATTTATTTTTATCCTTACTCACTTTTATACCTTTTGGTTTATTTATTTTTTTTAAAAATGAAAAAAATGATTTTGAAAAAAAAGTTATTCAAGGACGTAGTTATTTTGCTTTATTGTCACAACCACGATTTCTTCAGGCAGTTGCTTCTGCTGCAATTGGTTATGTAGTAATGTCTTTCTTAATGACAGCCACTCCCATAGAAATGCATGTCATTCAAAATATGAGTTTAAATATGACGGGTTTTGTAATTCAAATGCATATTTTTGGTATGTTTTTGCCTTCATTATTTACAGGAAGTTTAATTAAAAGATTTGGACACAGTAAAATTATGTACACAGGGGTTTTGATTTTAATTATTTGCATTATCATTAATTTTTCTTATCAACATTTTTACAATTATCTTGTTGGACTCATTTTACTTGGAATAGGCTGGAATTTTCTTTTTATTTCTGGAACAAGTTTATTAATTATTTCTTACAAACCTGAAGAAAAATTTAAAGCTCAAGGATTAAATGACTTCTTGGTGTTTTCAACTCAAGCCACTGGTGCTTTAGCAGCTGGTTATTTATTGTACCTTACAAATTGGCAATTTATTAATATTTTATGTTTGCCATTGTTAATTATTGTATCACTAGCAACATGGTATGCGGATAAAATTATCAAATCCCAAATGAAAAATATTAGATAATTTATATATATATTCTAAATACCTATGGCGTAGATCAAATTATTGATTTTTAAAAATTTAATAGAATTTAAGTTTTCTTTTTTGTTTAAGATTTTTATCAAAATTTTTTGAAGACAGGAATTTTAAATAACCTTGTTTTATTTTTTTCCATTCTTTATCAATGATTGAAAACCAAGCTGAGTCTCTATTCCTACCTTTAAAGACAAACATTTGTCTAAAAACACCCTCAAACTTGAATCCCAATCTTTTTGCAGCATTTTTTGAAGAAGTGTTTAGATTGTTACATTTCCATTCATACCTACGATTACCTAAAACTTCGAATGCATGTTTCATCATTAAATACATAGTATCAGTTCCCTCTGTTGTGTTCTGTAGTAGGGGTGAGAAATTTATGTGCCCTACTTCTATTGAACCATGCTCTTGGGTAATTCGTAAATAACTTACCATACCACAGTATTGTTTATGTCTTTTGGAATAAATGGCATAAAAAAAAGGATCTTTATTTAAACAAAAAGACTTTAACCATTTTTTAAAACTTCCATAACTATTAAAAGGACCATAAGGTAAGTAAGTCCAAATTGTATTTATTTTATCTTTTGAAAAATTTACATATAAATCTTTTGCATGTTTATTAATGTTAATCGGTTCAAGCACTACATACTTACTGATTAATTTTATTTTTGAAGGTGTTTTTGCTTTTTTAAATTTAACTTTTTTTCCAAACATATGAATTAATTTTTCAGTTCATAGACTGCCCAATTAGTTTTGTTTGAAACTCTATCGTAAAGGGATTTTGCTCTTAAATTATCACTACGTGTTATCCATCTGATTAAACCCCACTTTTTATTTTTAGAAATTTCATTTAACTTTAAAATAATTTTATTGCCAATTTTTAAACCCCTAAATTCAGGTGTAACAAATAAATCATCTAAAAAACCAATATCCTTGCCTCTTAGAGGACTAGGCATACTTCTGTAGTGAGCAAAGGCAACTATTTTTTCTTCAATTTCACAAACCAATCCATTAAGTACGTGTTGTTCATCCATTAACCAACTCCATACAGTATTCAATATAGTCTGAGTCATCTCAACCTTATAAAACTCAGCATAACCGTGATAAAGTTTTTGCCAGTCTTTCTTATCAGTAAGTATTATACTTCTGATGAATGTTTTTTTATCTAACAACTTTGCATAATCCTGATGTTAAATTAACCTAATCATTATATATATACTATTTTGAATTATATTATGTCAGAAAAAATATTTGGATATGATGAAGCCTATTCATTAATAACACCTGAAGATTCCATCAAACTATACAAAAAATGGGCGTTAACTTATGATAAAGATTTTGCATTAAATTCAAATTATTTATCGCCAAAAAAAATTAGTAGTTTCTTTAATAAATATTCAAGAAATACTGATACTCCAATTCTTGATGTTGGTGCTGGAACAGGACTAGTTGGTGAATGTTTATATAAATCAGGTAACAAAAAAATAATTGGGATAGACATATCTCCAGAAATGTTGGGTCAAGCAAAATTGAAAGGTTGTTATTCTAACCTAATGGAAGCAGATATTACAAAACAAATTCCATTAAAAAGTAATTCTATTGGAGCAGTTGTAAGTGCTGGAACTTTTACTCATGGACATGTAGGGCCCGATGCTTTTGATGAACTTTTACGTATTACAAAACCCGGAGGATTATTTGTTTTATCTATTAATTCAAAAGTATTTATAAAAAATAATTTTCAAGAAAAATTTTTAACAATTAAAAACGATATATCTGATCTTATATTTATCGAATTCAAAGCCCATGGCAAGACTGAAGATGAAAAACTAGGTGAAATAAAAATATTTGCGTCTATTTTTCGTAAAAATTTTTAGATTTCTTTTTAAATTTCCATTAAACTAAAAAAATGCTCCTTTATACTTTCTGAAAGAGCTAATAGATCATAACCTCCTTCCAAAAAAGATATAACCCTTCCCTGACAATGAATATTCGCAATCTCCATAATCTTTTTTGTCACATGATAATAATCTTCTGATTCTAAATTAATATGTGCCAAAGGATCTCTTTTATGTGCATCAAATCCAGCAGATATTAATATAATTTCAGGTTTAAATTTATCTATATTGTTCAAAATTTTATTTTCTAATATCTTGATAAAATCTTTTCCATCTGTTCCTGCCACAATTGGCGCATTAAAAATATTTCCTAGTCCAATTTCTTGTTCTGAACCTGTTCCTGGAAATAAAGGAAATTCGTGTATAGAACCATAAGCTACAGTTTCATCTTTAAAAAAAATTTCTTGTGTGCCATTCCCATGATGAACATCAAAATCAATAATTGCAATTTTATTTATTTCATATTTTTTTTGTAAATATCTTGCAGTAACAGCAACATTATTAAAAAAACAAAATCCGTTTGCTCTAATAGTTTCAGCGTGATGACCTGGGGGTCTAATTGCACAAAATATTTTTTTTCTATTATCATGAAAAAGAAAATCTGCTGCTGCAATACCTGCTCCACAAGATCTTAAAATTGCATTTTTGCTATTTGGACATAAAAAAGTATCTGCATATGGCTCTTTTTCAACTCCTATTAATCCTGAGTTAGGAATCAACGAGAATATATTGTTAATGTATTTTTTTGGATGAACTAAATAGATATCATCAACATCAGCAAGCGGTGCTTCTTTGATATCGCTATCAATACTGTCTATTTCTTTAATAGATTTAAGAACAGTATCTAAACGTTCTTTTCTTTCCGGATGATATGAACCATTATCCTTAAGCAAACAATCCGAATGTGTAAATACAACCATATCTTTCATAAATTTATCCTACATCTATTTCTTCTATTACAAAAGTTATTGATTTTTATTAGTATAGGTTGTTTGTACTCAAAATTCAGAAAAACACCGAAAACTCAGTTCTGCTGCATACACTTTTAAAAAAGTGTTATATTATGTAATATAATAACGATAATGTTAGTTATATAACACATCTGAAATTAGATATTATGAAAATAAATTATCCTCAAATTTTAAAAAATAATATAATTAATGTTCTTAAAGATGTATTAAAAATCATTGACAAACAAGGATTAAAAGAAGGGCATCATTTATTTATCTCTTTTAAAACAAACCATCCAAATATTAAAATTCCTATATGGCTAAAAAATAAATTTCCAAATGAAATGACTATAGTAATGCAATACGAATATTGGAATTTTAGAGTAAACAAAGATGATTTCAAAATTACTTTATCATTTAATGATATTAAATCTGATTTGTGTATTCCTTATGATTCTGTTATTTCATTTGCTGATCCATATGCTAACTTTGGTTTAAAACTGAGCTCACACGAGAAATCAAAAAAAGAAAATGATAAAAATAAAACTAGAACTGCAAAAGCAAAAAATAATATCGTTGATCTTAGTAAGTTTAGAAAAAAGTTAAACTAAATATTCTGAATCAACTATTTTGCCACTTTCATAATTAATTACGAAAGGACTACCAGTAGGTATTTCAATGGTTGATATTTCTTCAGGTCGATACAGGCCTACCATAATCATTGTTGCTCTTAATGAATTTCCATGAGCTACTATCAATATACTTTTCTTACTTTTTATTTCAGGTTCAATAATTTTATCAAAATAAGGCTGAACACGTATTACTACATCTTTAAGGCTTTCTCCTCCGGGAGGAGCCACATCATAAGAACGTCTCCACTCATGAACCTGATTTTTTCCATATTTATCTGCTGTTTCTTTTTTGTTAAGTCCCACTAAATCACCATAATCTCTTTCATTTAAAGATTGGTTTTTTATTACAATGAGTTCATTGTTGTTATCCCATAAATGTGGTTGATTTATCTCAATAACTGCTAATCTTGCCGTTTCATTTGCTCTTTGCAAAACACTACTGAAAATTAAATCAATTCTAATATTATTTCTTTTAATTATTTTGCCAGCTGCTATTGCTTCATTCATTCCCTGAGTTGTTAATGGTACATCTTTCCAACCTGTAAAACGATTTTCAAGATTCCACTGACTTTGACCGTGACGTAGTAATATAAGTTTATTCATAAATATATTTTTTTATCTTAATTTAGACGAAAATGTTATAAGTAAATAATTTAGTTTATAAGTATATTTAATTAATATGAAAAGAAAAAGAATAGAAAACGACTCACTTGGTTCTAAAAAAATTGATGCTGATAGATTGTGGGGTGCTCAAACACAAAGATCTTTAGACAATTTTAGAATTGGCAATGAAACTATGCCTGTTGAATTGATAATTGCGCTAGGATATCAAAAAAAAGCAGCTACTCTTGCTAATATAAAATTAGGTCAATTAAATAAAAAAATTGGAAAAGCAATAATCAAAGCTTGTGATCAAATTATTAATTTAAAATTAATAAATGAATTCCCACTATCAGTTTGGCAAACAGGTTCTGGTACTCAAACAAATATGAATGCCAATGAAGTTATAAGTAATTATGCAATTAAATTATTAAAGGGCAAAATAGGTTCAAAAAAACCAGTTCATCCAAATGATCATGTAAATTTATCTCAATCATCTAATGATACCTTTCCAACTGTTATGCATATAGCCTGTACATTTGCTTCTATTAAATTGCTTAATAATTTAGACAACTTAATAAAAGAATTTCAAAAAAAAATAAGGTTATTTAAAAATATTATTAAAATTGGAAGAACTCACACTCAAGATGCTACACCTTTAACACTAGCTCAAGAATTTTCAGGTTATCTCGAACAGTTAAAAAATAACAAAAAAAGAATTAATCTTGCTTTAAAAGAACTATCGTTCCTTGCTCAGGGAGGAACTGCAGTTGGAACAGGTTTTAATGCTCCAAAAAACTTTGATAAAGTTTTTTGTAAGTTTGTATCTCAATTAACTAAAAATAAGTTTTCTCCTGCTCCAAACAAATTTGAATCGATTGCAACCCATGACTCTCTAGTAAATTTTTCTTCCAGCCTAAATTCTTTAGCAATATCCTTATTTAAAATTGGAAATGATATTCGTTTACTAGCATCAGGACCACGATCGGGATTAGGAGAATTATTACTACCAGAAAATGAACCAGGATCTTCAATTATGCCTGGTAAAATTAACCCTACACAAATTGAAGCTTTAACAATGGTTTGTACACATATAATTGGTAATCATACCAGTGTCTCAATAGCTGGATCCCAAGGCCATTTTGAGTTGAATACATATAAACCTTTGATTGCTTACAATGTTCTTCAATCAATTAATCTACTCTCAGATGCTATAAAAAGTTTTAATAAAAATTGTCTATCCGGTCTCAAAGCTAACAAAAAACGTATACAAAATAATGTAAAAAATTCTCTTATGCTTGTAACTGCCTTAAACAAATATATTGGTTATGACAAAGCAGCAAAAATTGCGAGAAAAGCTTACAAAGAAGATATTTCTTTAAAAGAAGCAGCACTAAAACTTAAACTAATCTCAGAAAAAGAATTTGATAAAATAGTACTGCCAAAAAAAATGATATAATTTTATATTAATTTATAGTTTTGTTCATCTGATAATAACTTCCTGAGAAGTTTATTATTCAGAAAATGACCCGATTTTCTTCCATAAAAATAACCTTCAACAGGATGACCAGATAGATATAGATCACCAATACAATCTAACATTTTGTGTCTCACAAATTCATCTTTAAATCTTAGTCCTTCTTTGTTTAAAATTTTGTGCTGACCCACAACTACTGCATTATCGAGTGTCCCTCCTATAGCAAAGCCATTTTTTCTTAGTTCATTCACATCTTTTTCAAAACCAAATGTTCTTGCATACGAAATGTCACTTTTATAGTTGCCATTCAATAGTTGCAATTGACATGCTTGCTTGTTTATTAGAGTACTGTTGAATTCTATTTCAAAATCAATAGAAAATTGATTACTTGGAACTATACGCGCAAAACTATCTTCCTTGTATACTGTTACTTCTTTAAGTACTTTAAGTATTTTTCTTTTATTGTTCTGTTCTTGTGTTGCTGCCTTTTCTATTAATTCCACAAAAGGAAAAGAGCTACCATCCATAATTGGAATTTCAGGTCCATCAACAAATATTTTTGCATTGTCAACATGCATTCCTGATAAAGCACTCATTAAATGTTCTATAGTAGAAACAGATATTTTGTTTTCATTTGAAATAGTTGTTGATAAATTAGTGGAAGAAACATTTGACCATAAAGCTTTTATAGTATTATTTTCTTTAAGATCAGTTCTAATAAAAGTTATACCTGAGTTTGGACTATCAGGAGCAATTATTACATTTGCATAAATTCCAGAATGCAAGCCAATTCCTGAGAAATTTATTTCTTTTTGAAGAGTTTGTTGGTTAGATTTATTTATTGAATTAGCAATCATTTTTAAAAAAAGTGCCAGTTTCCTAGCACTTTTCTAATTATCAATATTTATAATGTTTCTCAATTAACTGAATATTACTAATTATTACCTAGTTAGTCTTTTCAATTGGCTTGTCTCCTTAAAAAAGTAGGCACATCTAGAAGTTCTTCTTCATTTTCTTGATTAAAATCTTCTGCTGATAACTCATCCTCAGAATTAATTTCATCAGAATTATCATCTTCAATTCCTTCATTAATTCCCTCAGTTTCTTCATTTTCATCAAGTGTTGGTTCTAGTTTAGATTTATCCTCAACAATATTGTCAACCTCATCTATAGATTTTTCATTATCTAAAGTATCAAATAAACTAAGTTTTCTAACTGTCGTATTTGAATCTTCAAGTTTATGTTCATCATTTTCTGATCTAATATGTTCAAAATCCATAGAATCTTCTTCAGAATTTTCTAGTTCCTCATTACTATCATGATTTGTATTTTCAGAAGATTCTAATTCTTCTTTTAACTCTATCTCTCGTAATGATTCTGAAGATTCTTCTTCAGATTTAGCTTCTTCCACATAAAAAGATTCTTTTTTTGTTTCTTCTTCAGTAGCATAATAAGTATCATTCTCAAGCTTATCTTCTATTGATTCAGAATGAGTTTCATTTTCAGATACTATTTTATCAAAGGTAGGTTTTTGATTTTGATATACTGAATTATCTATAGATAAAACAGCTGGTGATTCCAACGGGTTAGGAGAAGCTACACTACTAACATCAATGCCAGTTGCTACAATACTTACTCTTATAACACCTTCCAGTCGATCATCACACGTTGTACCATAAATAATGTTAGCATTTTCTTCAACTTCTTGCTTAATACGATTTGCAGCTTCATCAACCTCATAAAGAGTAATATCTTTTCCACCAGTAATATTAATAATAAGGCCTCTCGCACCTTTCAAAGAAACATCATCAATAAGAGGATTTGCAATAGCTGCTTCTGCTGCGGCTATAGCCCTTCCTTCTCCTGTTGCTTCACCAGTTCCCATCATTGCTTTTCCCATTTCACTCATTACAGTTTTGACGTCAGAAAAATCAAGATTTATTAAACCTGGTTGTACCATCAAATCAGTTACTCCTCTTACTCCTGCATAAAGAACATCATCGGCCATCTTGAATGCATCCGCAAATGTAGTTTTTTCATTAGCAATTCTAAACAAGTTTTGATTTGGTATAATAAGTAAAGTATCAACATACTGTTGTAATTGTTGTATTCCTTTATCTGCTATCTTCATTCTTTGAGTGCCTTCAAAATGAAAAGGTTTGGTTACTACTCCAACTGTTAATATTCCTTTTTCTCTAGCTAGTTTGGCTATTACTGGAGCTGCTCCCGTACCTGTTCCGCCACCCATGCCTGCAGCTATAAATAGCATGTGGCTACCATTTAATTTTTCATTTATTTCATCTATTGTCTCTTCTGCTGCTTGGCAACCAACATCTGGCCTCATACCTGCACCTAATCCTTTGGTGCTTTTAACTCCCAACTGTATTTTTTTCTCACAACTTGCTATTTTTAATGCTTGGGCATCAGTATTAGCTATTAAAAAATCTACCCCTTCTAAATTTGAATTCATCATATTGTTTACTGCATTACCTCCTGATCCTCCAACTCCTAAAACAGTTATCTGAGGACTTAAATTAGGTTCTGCATCTGGTATTGTAATATTTATAGTCATGCAATTATCTCCGCCGTTTTAACTATAATTAACGTTTTCCCACCGAAACCGTCAATAAATATCTATATATTATGAATAATATCTAAATGTATTGATCAAGCCAAGAAGAAAAACGGCCTAAAATAGATTTTTTTTTATTTTTTTCCCTGTTTTTCAGTAAAAAATCTAATTCATAATCAGCTGGATTGTAAAGTAAAGTACCAACAGTTTGAGAAAATTGAGGTTTGATAAATTTACTTGATAATCCTGGTAATATCATAGGTTTCCCAATTCTAACATTGCTATCAAAAATAATTTGAGCATAGTCTTCAATTCCTTCTAACAAAGCGCCTCCACCAGTAATCACTAAATTTTTAATTTGCTTATTGTGAAGATTATAATCTTTTAATTTTTGCCATACTAATTCTAAAGTTTCTTCAACTCTCGGTTTAATAATCGCGTTTACACTACTTCTATTAATTTGTTTAGATTGAGTATTTTCTGTGTCTGTGGATTGAATATCAATTATGTCATATTCATCACTAGGGCTTGTAATAACAGATCCATAAAGAGTTTTTAGTCTCTCGGCACTCTCAATAGTAGTTGAAAACTTTCTTGCTAAATCATTTGTTATATGCATCCCACCTACTTTTATTGAATTCATAAAAATTAATTTTTCATTTTCAAAAACAGATACAGAAGTTGAAGATGATCCAAAATCTATGCAAATAGCTCCTAATGATTTATCATCGTCAGTTAGTGTTGCAAGAGCTGAAGACAAAGGAGAGGGAATAAAATTTTCAATGTGAATATTTAAATGATTAAATATTGTAGAAATAGTCTTAATGAAATTTTCTTTTATTACAAATTTGTAAAAGTTAATTTTTAATTTATCCCCAAACATTCCTCTAGGGTCACTGACAATTGAATTCTGATCTAATTCATAATTAATTATTGAATTATGTATGACCTGATAATTGTCTATTAAATTAAAAAAATCAGATTGATTTATAGCTTTTTTGATATGCAGATCATTAATTTTTTCATTATTAAGATTTATCATACTATCAAAATACAATGAAAGAGAATCTACTGCTGGTACGTTGAGATTTATACTTAGTATTTCTGTTTGTGATTCTTGAGCTGCATACAAAATAGTTTCATTAATCTCATTTTTTATTTTTTCTATATTTGTAATAATACTTTTTTTGACACTATTAGTAGGATTACTAACAAAAGAAAGTATTTTTTGATAATTATTTTTTTTTGTATCACAAACTATACATGAAATTTTTGAATTTCCTATGTCTAGACCAACTTTAATCATTACTTTATTTATTCATTAAATTTAATAATTGCTTTTTCAGGCAGCCTTAGATCAATTGATTTAATTATTGATTTATCTTGATTAGATAAATTTTCATAAATTTCAATGAAATGTTCAAAAGCCTCTCTAATTTCAAATTCTGGTAATTGAATTTTTATATCATTTTTGAGATTTATATCCCAGCGTCTGTTATTGATATATTCTGCTTCTTTAATAATTGTTTGCATAGAAAAAGGAGTGTGCATTATTAGATCAGCTAAATTTTCCTTAGCTTTTTCACCAAAAAAAATAATGTATTTGTAATCTCTGCTTTCATCAACAAAATCAATTACTTTTCCTAAATTGTCAATTAAAAGATAGTTTTGCCCATTAAAATATATTCCTATTGGTTGAGTTTCTTTAATAATTATAGAAACTTTATTTTGAAAATTACTTTTCAAAGACACTGTCTTAATCCATTTATTCATTTTAATTTCTTTTGCAATATCTCTTAAAGGTAACAAAAATATAGATTTATTATAGTGTTTTATAAAATATTTTTCTATTTCATTAGATGATAAATTATTTAACCCTTTAATATTAATTTCATTAAATAAATAATTATAATCCTTAGAAAGCGAATTTATTTCATTAGAAAAATATTTATAATAATCAAATTTAAAAAATTTATAACTAAAAAAAAATAATAAAATTAATGTAATAAGAGAAAAAATTCTTACAATTAAACTTTTTTTAATTCTTCTTTTATTGAGTACTATTTTGTTCACAAAGAAGAATGTATAAGTTTATCTATAAGAATAGTAAAATTAATATTACGAAATTCAAGTTGTTCAGGCACGAGTGACAAAGGTGTTAAACCAGGCTGAGTATTTATTTCTAAAAAAAATAATTTATCATTATTTTCGTCATATAAAAAATCAGATCTGCTAACTCCTTTACATCCAAGAGTATCATGAACAACTTTTGCATTTAATAGACATTTATTATATATTTTAGAAGGTATTGATGCTGGCAAAATATGTTTGGAGAATCCTTTAGTATACTTAGCTTCATAATCAAAAATATTATTATTTGATAATATTTCAGTAACTTCTATAGGCTTTGAAATCCCATTTTCTTCAATTATGCCAACTGTTAATTCTCTACTATTTATATAAGGCTCAATCATAAAATGATCATGATTTTTGTAAATTATTATTTCATCATGAAAGTTGTTAAAAAAAAATTCAACATCAGTTATTGATGAAAAAATTTTAACTCCAAAACTAGATCCACTTGAAGTAGGCTTCAAAATAAAAGGACCGGTATTTTTAAAACATTCTATAAAATAGTTTTTATTAATTTTTTCTTTAGTGAAATCAAAAGATTTGAGATAATTCACTTGAGTTTTGTTAATAATTAATTTTGTTAAATGTTTATTAAAAGCATCTTTAGAAGCACGAATACCTGAATGTGTGTATTTTAATTTGTTATCTGATAAAATTTTCTGTATGGTGCCGTCTTCACCATATGGGCCATGCAAACAGTTAAAACATACGTCAATATTTTTATATTTTTTTATTTTATCATGAAAATTTATTGGATTTACTAAAATAGATTCAAGATGATAATTTAATTCTTTTATAGCTTTTTTTACTTCTTGCGCTGTGGAAATTGAAATTTCATGCTCTTCATTATAACCTCCTTCAAGTACTAAAATATTTTTAATCAGATTCTTCTCCAATAATTTTAATTTCCCATTCAAGAGTTATATTAAATTTTTTATAGACTCTTTCTTGTACAGTTTTTCCCAAATTTTCTATATCTCTAGCAGTTGCTTTATTTTGATTGATAAAAAAATTAGCATGTTTAGTGCTAACTGAAGCTTCACCAATTTTAAGACCTTTACAATCAGATTCTTCAATTAATTTAGCCGCATGGAATCCTTTAGGATTTTTAAATGTACTACCTCCCGTTTTGGTACGCAAAGGTTGGGACTTTTCACGTTTACACTTAATATTCTCTATCTTTAATCTAATTTTTTCTTTATCTCCAAAACCAACATTAAATACAGCTGAAGTTATAATATCGTTATGAGATAAATTTGAATTTCTATAAGTTAAATCAAGATCTTTTTTGCATAAATATTTTTTCAATCCATTTTTTGTTATTAGAGAAACTTTTTCTAAAACATCCTTAGTTTCACTCCCATAACATCCAGCATTCATTTTTACCGCTCCCCCAACACTTCCAGGAATTCCTGAGAAGAATTCTAAATTTGATAAAGAATTAGATAAAGCAAATTTTGATAAGTTTAAATCCAGAATACTTGCACCCGCATAAATAAAATTATTATTTACTGCTAAATTGTTAAATGATTTTCCAAGTTTAATTATTATTCCTCTAAAACCACCATCCCTTATCAATAAATTTGAACCAGCTCCCATAACAAACATAGGAATGTCTCTAGAATGATTTAGAATGATTTCTAGTTCTTTTTCATCAGCTACAAGACAAAAAAGATCAGCAAAACCACCTGCTCTAAACCACGTTGAAGATGAAGTATCATAATTAAAAAAAAAATTACTTTTTAAATTTTTGGATAATTGACTAAGTTGGTTGTATACCATGTTTTTCCATTAATTTATGTGCCCATTGTGAAATAGATCCTGCTCCCATAAAAATAATCAAATTTTTTTCATCATAAAATTTAGATAGTACTTGATCTAATTTTTTAAGTTCTTTTAAATAATAAACTTCTTGAGAATTATTTTTTTTTATATCTTTTGCCAACTTTGCAGAATTGACGTTTTTTATTAATTTTTCCCCAGCAGAATAGATATCACATACAAAAAGGATATCTATTTTTTTTAATATTGCTACAAAATCTTTATACAATTCATGGGTTCTAGAAAATCTGTGTGGTTGAAAAATTACTATTATCTTTTTATCTGCTATATGTTTTGCTATTTCATAGCTGGCCAGTATTTCATTAGGATGATGAGCGTAATCATCATAAATTTTACACTTTTTAATATTTCCTAAAAATGTAAATCTTCTTTTAACTCCTTGAAAATCCTCTAAAGCAGTTTTAATTTTATAAATTGGTATATCAAGTAATAAAGCCACAATTATTGAAGCAGAAGCATTTAGAATATTATGCTTACCTAATAAATTTAATTTAAATTGATAAGAATTATTATAATTATGAAAAATGTTTTTTTTAATATTAATTGAAAATAAGGTATGATCTTTTTTTAGCAAAAATTTTGTAATATTTATATCTGATTCTTTATTGTTATATCCATATGTAATAACTTTTCTTGTATTAATTTTATAAGCTAATTTTCTAGAATTAATATTATCAAGACAAATTATAGAATATCCATAAAAAGGAACACTTGTTGCAAACTTTTTAAATGAAGAAATTAAACTTCTAATATTTTTATAATAATCTAAGTGCTCAGAATCAATATTAGTAATTATGTTGATCTCATGAGGAAGCCTAAGAAAAGCTCCGTCACTTTCATCAGCTTCGACTACTATCCACTTTCCTAAACCTAGACGATTATTATTTGCTAATGAATTAATAATACCACCATTAATTATTGTAGGATCCTTTCCTCCAATATCTAAAATTGACCCAATTAAACTTGTGGTAGTTGTTTTTCCATGCGAACCTGCTACTGCAATTGCATGCTTGTAACGCATTAATTCTGCCAACATGTCGGCTCTACTAACAATTGGTATTCCTAGTTTTTTACTTTCTATAATTTCTGGATTATTTTTTTTTATGGCCGAAGAATAAACTACAGCACTAACATTTTTTATGTTAGATTTTTTATGATTTAAAAATATTATTATTTTTCTTTGTTTTAATCTTTTAACATTAGTATTTAACGAAATATCACTTCCTTGAACTGTATATCCTTGATTTAGCATTAATTCAGCAATACCAGACATCCCAATACCGCCAATACCTATAAAATGAATTATTCCCTTTGTTACATTATTATTAATTGACATTTAGATTAAATTCATTTGTTTATAAATTAAACTATTAGTATCAAAATTTTTAATTTTTTGTAAATTTTTAATTATAGATTTTTGTTGGTTAATATCTTCTATCAGTTTTTTTATAACTAAATATGATTTATGATTACTTATTTCGCTTTCATTAATTATCAAAGCTGCTTTTTTATCTTGTAAATATCTAGCATTATAAAATTGATGATTATTTGCTGAACTTGGCAAAGGGATAAAAATTGTTGGTATTTGAGTAAATATTACATCATTAATTGTCCCTGCCCCACTTCTCGCAATTAAAATATCTGTTTGATATAATTTTTCTAAAATATTGTCATAAAAATTTCTTAAATCATATTTTATTTGTAAATTTTCAAAAATTTCACTGAATTCTTTGATTTGACTATTTGGACATTGCATAGAAATCTCTAATTTATCAAAAGAATGTTCATTTATTTTTATTAATAATTTTTTAATTTCATAATTTAAATTTACAGCACCTTGACTTCCACCACATACAAATATTTTCTTATTTTTATCTATATTTTTTTTTCTTAAATTATAAGTATAACTATGATCTTTAGGTAAACCAACAAAACAGCTTTTGTTTTTATATTTTTTTTTTAATTTTGTTGTTGTTTCAAAACCTAAAAAAATTTTTTTAGAGATACGACTAAAAAAAATATTGACTTTTCCCATTACTGAATTTTGTTCGTGTAAATATATCTGTGTTAAGCCAAAAAAATTAAAAATTGTTAAAATTATAAGTGGCATAAATGATGCATAACTGCCAAAAGATAAACATTTTGATGGACGAATTTGGATTAAATAAAATGTTGATTGAATTAATCCGTATAAAAGAAGGTATAATGACTTTAATTTACCGAAAAAATTGTAAGCTAAATGAGCAGAATTTATAACTATAATTTGTCCTCTAAAATGAGAAGCATATTTTTTGCCTCTATTATCAACAAATAAATAACAACTGTGTCCATTTTCAATAATATAATTTCCAAAATTCACCGCTGGTATTACATGACCGCCCGTTCCCCCAGAAATTAAAACATAACTATTTTTTTTCATTTTTTTCGTTTCCTGGTTAATGATAAAAGAAAACCAAATAATATTGCACTAGAAACCATAGAAGATCCGCCATAACTAATTAATGGTAAAGTCATTCCTTTAGTGGGAATTAAAGCTAATGAACTAAAAATATTTATTAATGCTTGTAGTCCAAAACAGCTTGCAAGACCTACAATAGCAATTATTATATCTGGTTCTTCAATTTTCAAAAGGTTAAGTAATGAACGAATAACCAGGATTAATATAAGTACTACTATAAAACAACACATGATAAAACCAAGTTCTTCTCCTGCTACAGCAAAAATAAAATCAGTGTGAGCATCTGGTATTTCTTCTTTTAATATACCTTGTCCTGGTTTTTTTCCTAACAATCCTCCAGATTTAAAAGCTTTTAAACTCTTGTCAATTTGATCTGTTCCTGTACTTGGTTCAAAAAAAATATCGAAACGTTTTTTTACATGATCAAATATAAAGTAAGAAAAAATTGATAGTAACAACAAACAAACAATTGCTACACTTACAAGCATCAAAGACAATCCAGCTATAAATAATTGACAAAAAAAAGAAATTGAAAAAAGCATTGTCATACCAAAATCAGGCTGAAGAATTATCAATCCTGATAAAAGAAAAAAAGTAACAAAAACAATATACATTGATATTTTCTGACCTTGTATGCCTTTGCTTAAAAACCAACCACTTAGCAATAAAAAAAAAGGTTTTACAAACTCTGATGGTTGAAAACTAATACCAAATAGTCTTAACCATCTTTTTGATCCATTAACTTCATAATCCAAAAATAAAATTATCATTAAGACAATAATAGAAATAAGTATTCCAACTAAAGCTATCCTTCTTAAAATTTTTACATCTAGAAAAGACAAAAAAACAATTATGAAAATTGCTATTAAAGCATATGCTAAATGTCTGTTAGTAAATAATAAGGATTTATTTATTGAAAAAGATAGTATTATTCCAATAGCAATTAAAAAAATTATAATTAAAAAGTTAATTTGATCAATTTCTCTCCACCAATTATTTAAATATTTAATCATAAGTTATTTATTTTTTTCATAATAACTTTCTTAAACTGTTCTCCTCTTTTTTCAAAATTAGCAAATTGATCAAAAGAAGAGCAAGCTGGGGCTAATATGATATTTGCTTTTGATTTAAAGTTTTTCAATTCTATAAAAATTTGTTCTATAGCTTTTTCAATAGTAAAGTTTTTAAAAGATGGAAAGAAATCTGAAACCTGATTATAAATAAGATTAGTAGACTCACCAATTATAAAACATCTAGAAATATTTTCTTTGACTTGTTTAAATATGGAGAAATCATCATTTTTTATACGTCCTCCAATAATTAAAAAAACATTTTTAAAGTTCTCTACAGTTTTTACAGCTGAATCAAAATTTGTTGCTTTACTATTGTTAATTATTAACATTCTATTGTTCTCAAATACATACTCGAATCTATGAGGCAAGCCTTCAAAACTTTTTAAGGTAGATAAAAAAATATTTTCTTTAAAATTTAAAATTTTACAAATTGCATAGCTAGCAAGAATATTTTGATAATTAAATTGTCCTTTAAGCGAATTAGATAGATAATTAATATTGATTTCTTTTTTTTCAAAAAAATTATCGTAAATAGTATTATTACTTATATAAATACCATTATTGATAGAATTGGAAGTTGAAATTGGTATTAATTTTTTATTAATATTTTTTTTATAAATTTTTTTACAAAAAGTATCATCAAGAGAAATTATTGAATAAAAATTATCTTTTGAGTATATAATATTTTCTTTAGTACGAGCATATTCTTCAATCGAAGAATATCTATCAAGATGATCATCAGAAATATTTAATAGTACAGATATATATGATTTAAATGAAGGAGCTGCTTCAAGTTGATAGGAACTTAGCTCAATAACATGATAATTTGATTCAATATTATAGTATACAAAATCCATCAATGGTGGACCTAAATTGCCTCCAACAAAACAATCCAATCCATTATTTTTAATCATATCTCCTATGAGCTTAACTGTAGTTGATTTGCCATTTGTGCCAGTAATAGCAATAATTTTTTGATTATCAATTAATCTTGAATACAATTCCAAATCTCTATGCAAAATTATCTGATTACCTTTAGACTGCTTGAAATAATTATTCTTAAGGCTTATCCCTGGACTAACAAATACTTCACTAATTTTAGAGTAATCTAAATCTTTTGGGTGAACAAATCGTAAATTCTTATAATTTGACTTAATAAGTTTTCTAACTTCTTCACTATCATCCCATACTATTTGTTGAATATTATTTAAGAAAAAATATTTAATGATTGATTGTCCACTAATATTTAAACCATATATATATTTCATTATTAATAATTCTAAAAATTATCTTATCTTCAAAGTAGCAAGTCCTATCAATGCCAGAATTATAGTTATAATCCAAAATCTGATTACAATAGTAGATTCAGCCCATCCTTTTTTTTCAAAATGATGATGAAGAGGAGCCATTTTAAAAATTCTTTTGCCTGTTAATTTAAAACTAATAACTTGAATTACAACTGAAAGAGTCTCTAAAACAAATAATCCTCCAATAATTGCTAAAACTATTTCATGTTTTGTTAATAAAGAAAGAGTGCCAAGAGCACTACCTATTGATAATGCTCCTGTATCACCCATAAAAACTTTAGCTGGTGGAGCATTAAACCACAAAAAACCGAGAGCTGCTCCTACAAGTGCTCCACAAAAAGTGGATAATTCTCCGCATCCAGCAATATATTGTATTTGGAGATAATCTGAAAAAATTGTGTTACCGGCAATATAAGATATAAAACCAAAAGATAAAGCCACAATCATAACAGGTACAATAGCTAATCCATCTAGTCCATCGGTTAAATTTACAGCATTAGCAGAACCTATAATTATAAAAATACCAAAAGGTATAAAAAAAAATCCTAAGTCTAATATAAAATTTTTAAAAAAAGGAAAACTAATGGTTGAATTAAAAGAGCTAGGCAAAAAATTATAAATTAACAATATAATTATTAAGCTCAAAATAATTTGTAATGAAATCCTTGTTGAAATCTTCAGCCCATTACTATTATGAGAATAAATTTTTTTATAATCATCAATGAATCCTATTAATCCAAAAGCAAGACATGATAAAAGTGTTATCCATATAAAGATATTGTTTAATCTAGACCAAATTAATACTGAAACAAAAACGCTTGCTAATATTAAAAAACCTCCCATTGTTGGAGTACCAACTTTTTCAATTATATGTCGCTCAGGACCATCAGATCTTATTGGTTGACCTGCTGGTTGCAATGAAGATAAAGAATTAATTATAGTATTTCCAAATATTAGAGAAAAAAATAAAGAGGTCATAAGTGCACCTCCAGTTCTAAATGTTATATAATTAAATAAATTTAAAAAACTAAAATATTGAGCATATGTTTCTGATAGAAAAATAATCACTTTAATATTTTATTTCTGTTTCTAATAGTTTTTTAACAAGAATATTAATTTTAGTTGAATTAGATCCTTTAGCTAAAATTATGTCATTATTATGTGTTATGTTTTTAAGAAGTTTAATTATTTCTAATTCATTAAATAAACAAAAAACTTTTTTAGAATCAAACTTAATTTTATTTAATATTTTATTATATAAATATCCACAAAAAATTATTTTATTAATATTTGTTTTTAAGGCAAAAATGACAATTTCCTTGTGATAATCAAATGCAGATTCTCCTAATTCATTCATTTCACCTAAAATCAAAATTTTTCTTTGATTAGTTCTAGTAACAAAATTTTTAAAATAAATTATGCAATTTTTTATAGAGATAGGACTAGCATTATAACTTTCATCAATAAGAATAAGATGATTATCATTAATTTTTAACTTATGAAAAAGTCCTCTCCCTGCCACAAAAGGAATGTTGTTTGCATTAATTAAAAAACTATTGATATTAAGCTTATTGTAAATAAATATTATTAATGAAATAATCACATTAAAAATTTGATGTTCAAAAGAAGTCGAAACTTTAAATTCCATTAATTTGTGAGGGGTGCGAATTTTTAATCTAGATGAAAAATTATTTATAATTTCTATATTTTGAATAAAATAATCTGCATCATTTTTTTTACCAAATGTAATTACAGAATTAATTTTATATTTTTTTGACAATTCTTTTAAATAAATTTCATCCTCATTTAGATTTGGTAAAATTAATAATTCTATATTAGGATTAAATTTTGGATTGTATAAATCAGACTTTTCGATAGCTATATTTCTAGTATTTTTAAAATTTAATAAGTGAGTGGGAAAAATATTAGTAATAATTACTTGGTGAGGTGTTATCATTGATGTTAATTTTTTAACTTCATTAAAATTATTAGTACCTATTTCAAAAATAGCAAAGATAGAATGTAAATTCAAATTTATTAATGAAATTAATACACCTAAAAAATTATTATAACTTTTAATTGAAAAAGAAACTATACCTTGTGTAGATAAAAAAAAATTTAAATTTTCTTTCACACTTGTCTTTCCTATACTACCCGTAATCGCGATTATTTTACCATTAAACATATTTCTTTTTTTGCTTGCTATTATAGATAAATATAAAAAAATATCTTTAACTTGCAAAAAATTATGAAAATTTTTACCTATTATTTCTTTATCAGAAATTATGTATTTTGCTCCATTAGATACAGCTTCCTCTATAAAATTATTACCATGATGATTATTGCCTTTAAGAGCTGCAAATACATCTCCTTTTTCAATTTCTTTACTATTAATTTTTAGTTTATCGAAGTTATTAATTAAATAATCATTTATTTTTAATTCTAATTTATTTAGAAGCATTTGCATTAATCTTATTAATATAAAGTTTTGAAATTTTGACATCATCAAAAGATATTATCTTATTAAATTGAATTTGATTTTTTTCATGCCCTTTTCCCGCAATAATTAAAATTGATTTAGGTTGTAAATTTTTAATAGCTATTTTGATTGCTTTTTTCCTATTTCCAATTTCTATTGCTCTTTTACATTGTGAAAAAATATTTTTTCTGATGAGACTAGGATTTTCGTTTCTAGGATTATCATCTGTAATATAAACATTATTTGCATATTTACAGGCAATTTTACCCATTATTTTTCTCTTAGACTTATCTCTATCTCCACCACAACCAAATAATAAATCGGGTTTTTGCTTATTTTTAAAATTAGACAATAAAATTTTTTTTAAAGCTTCGGGGGTATGGGCATAATCCACAAAAACTTTTGCACTATTATATAACTTGTCTACTAATTGCATCCTACCTTCTGCCTTAGTAATTTTAGGAATTGTTTTAATAATTTTGGATAAAGGAAGTCCCATAGCTATACAACAACTTATGGAACAAGAAAGATTTTGTAATTCAAATTCCGTAACAATTTTATATTTTATTATGTAATTTCTTTTAAAAACTTTTAATTTAAGGTCTTTTTTATAAATACTACAATTAATATCACTTTTGTTTTTTCCATATGTAATAATTTTTATATTTTTTTTTTCTAATTGTTTTTTAAGTCGGGCAATACCATCAATATTATCATTTAAAACAGCTATACCTTTATTTAATAAATATTTTAAAAATAATTTATATTTGGTATTTCTATAATTTTTCATTGTTTTATGAAAATCTAAATGATCTTGACTAATATTAGTGATTGCAGCTATATTTATTGGAAAACCTTCTATTCTTTTTTTAGAAATTCCATGACTAGAAACTTCAAATATAAATTCTGTTTTATTATTAGAGTTTGAAGAAAAAGCTGCTTGATACAAAATTTCACTCTCTGGAGTGGTAAGAATTGAATCATTTATTTTTTTTAAATCCTTGTACAAGCCTAATGTACCATAAGAAATAACATCTAATTTACATAAATTTACTATATTGCTTATCATCCATACAACTGACGTTTTACCATTAGTTCCTGTTATACCAACAATATTGTTTGGAGCTTTATATTTTATTTTATAAAGAATTTTTTTCATACTTAATGAAACATTTTTAACTTTAAATTGTGGGACTTTTATGTCAGTAATCAATTTATTTGTTATTATTCCTATAGCGCCATTTTTTATAGCTTCATGAAAATAATTTTTTTTAATTTTTTTTTTAAAATCAGAAACAAAAATTGAATTTTTTCTTATTATTTTTGAATTAGATGAAATAAACTTAATATTTTTATCTTTTTTGAAATGAAGAATCTGTTCACATTTTATAAAATTAGAAAGATTAGAAAGTAACATTCTTATCTGTAAGTATATATTTATCAATGCTTGCTTGAAAAATATCATCATTTAGTATTGGTGCAATACCTAGTATTTTAATCATTTGTAAAATGATATTCTTTACTAATGGGACGGCCACTGTTGCAGCAGTAATACTATAGTTTTCTTCTTTAATTTTTTTTGGATCATCAATAATAGCCAAGATAACATATTTTGGTTTAGACATTGGAAATACACCGATAAAAGCTGTACGATTAGCATTTTTTATGTATTTTCCAGATTTGTCAATTAACTCTGGTGTTCCTGTTTTTCCTCCTATCTCATACCCTTCAATTTTTATTCTTGGACCAGTGTATTCAGTCTCTAAAATAACAGCTCTTAGATATTGTCTAACTAATTCAGATGTTGAAGTTTTAATAATTTTTTTTAAAAGCAAAGAACTCTTATCTTTTAATAATAAAGTAGGTTTGATTTTAAAACCATCATTTACCATAGAGGCATATGCTTGAGTTAAATGAAGAGGAGTAACAGCAAAACCATGACCGTAGCCAATTGTCATGGTTTCTAGCTTTCCCCAGTTATTTACATTACCTGAAGGCATAGTGGTTTCATCTATTTCTAAATTAATCTTTTTATAAAAACCTAACTTTTCAAAAAATTTTTGTTGATTATTTTTCCCAATTAAATGGGCAATTTTTGCTGCTCCTATATTTGAAGATTTTACTATAATATTTTTTAAATCTAATTTTCCTCCAAAGGGATGAAAATCATTAATAGTATATTTACCAATTTGTATTGGCTTGGATACATCAAAAAGCATTTCAGGATTAATTATATTTTCATCAATTCCCATTGCTATAGTAATAGGTTTAAATGTAGAGCCCATTTCATAATTACCCTGTATAGCTTTATTAAATAAATTATCAGATCCAAAAGTATTATTATTATTAGGATCAAAATCTGGATAACTATTCATTGATAGTATTTCTCCTGATTCGATATCTAAAACAATTGCTAAGCCAGAATGTGCTGAATATTTTTTTATCGTCTTAATAAGTTCGTAACGAATTGATTCTTGCAAGCGTGAATCAATACTTAAATGAATATTTTCTCCTTGTGATAATTGACTATCTAATCCTTTTTCAATTCCTCCCTGACCCGCTCCATCAATATCCGTATAACCAACAACATGTGAAGTATTTTTACCCTGAGAATATATTCTGTTTTCTTCTAATCTTGTCATTAATCCTATTTCACCTAACTTGATAATTTCTTGATGTTCTTGAGGAGAAATATTTCTTTTTATCCAAACAAATTTTTTATTCCTTAATAATTCTCTATTAATTTTTGTTTTAGGAAATGAGAGTATTTTTTCGAGTTTTTCAGAGATAGTATAACTACAATTAGCATCTTGAATTTGTTGTGGATTAACTGCCAATGAATATGTTTTAATTGAACTAGCGAGAATAATGTTATTTCTATCAAAAATTTTACCTCGCTCAATAGTTTGCTCTATATTTCTATTAATTTGTAATGATTTTTTGAAAATCATTATATCTGCTATCCTAAAAAAAATAATAAAATAAACTAATGAAAAAATAATTATTGAGAAAAAAATTCTTTTGTGAATATTTTTTAATGCGTCACTATCAAATATTTTAAATTTTTTAGACATTGTCCATAGAATTTTAAAAACCTAATCTAATTTGCACTTACTTTAATAACTTGATGAATATTTTTTCTTTTAAGATCACTTAAATCAATATAATTAAAAAATGATTCGTCTTCAATATTATCAATTAGATAAATTTTTTTAAGTTCTAACAAATAATTAGTATTAGTATGTAAAATATACTCAAGTTCATTAATTTTAATTTGTTCTTTTAAATTATTAATTTTTGTTATTGAATTTTTAATATCTTTTTCAATATTATTTGTAAGTTTTCCAAAATATATAAGGAATGATACTAAAATCGAGCATAAAAAAAGCAAACTAAAAATTGTTGTATAATATTTCATTTATTTAATTAATTTATCTTTTCACCTACCCGGAGTTTAGCTGAGCGAGAGCGAGGATTATTTAATATCTCACTATCATTTGGTCTAATTGGTTTTTTGGTGATTATTTTTAATGTGATTTGACCATTATCAGGTAACTCCGGGTAGTGGCGGGAGGAACGCCATCTTTTACCACTTTTGTGGTTAAAAAAATCTTTCACAATCTTATCTTCTAAGCTTTGGAAAGAAACTATCATTAATTTTCCTTTTGGAGAAAGCAAATTATGTGATTTATTAAGAGCTAATTTTAATTCATTTAATTCATCATTTATATATATTCTAAGTGCCTGAAATGTTTTAGTTGCAGGGTTAGTTTTATTTTTTTTTGATCTTAAATTTGGTATACTCCTTGTTATTAATTTAGCTAATTCTAATGTAGTTTTAATAATTTTTAATTTTCTACATTTAATAATACTTCTTGCTATTTTTTTAGCATTTCTTTCTTCTCCATATTTAAAAATTATATCTGCTATTTTATTTTCTGAAAAATTATTAATAATATCTGAAGCTAATAAATTTGATTTACTCATACCCATATTCATATTTAGTGGACCTTCTTTAAGAAATGAAAAACCTCTTTGGGGATCCTCTAATTGATTGGAAGATAATCCCAGATCAAAAATAATTATATCAAACTTGTTTATATTTTTTTTTGTATGATTCAAATTTACTAATTTATCAATTTGACTAAAACATCCGTTTATCAAATTAAATTTACCTAAATATTTTTTTTCTAATTCTCTGGAAAAAATTTTTGATATAGGATCTCTGTCAATTGCTATTAATTGATTTACATTAAAGTCTTGAAGAATTGATCGTGAATATCCTCCTCCACCAAAAGTTGCATCAATCACATTAATTTCCTTTTCTGCAGGAATAAATGCCTTAATCTCATCAAGCAATACTGGTTGATGTTTATTTATTGTCTTATTTAACAACATTATTTCCCAAAATAATTGATCCTAAAGTCTTTTTTTCTCTGATTAATCTTTCTCGAGATTTTTTTTGTCTATCAATCGCTGCTTTTGGTTCCCAGATTTGAAAATAGTAACCTTGACCTATAAAAGTTACTTCATTTTTTATGTTTGAATATTTTTTTAATTTGTCGGGAATTAAAAAACGTCCTTCTTTATCTAAATTTGTTGGTACTATTTCTGAAAATATCGAAGTTGCAAAATCATCTTGATCATCAGAGAATATATCTAGTTCATCAATTCGATTAGCTATTTTATTAACTCTCTCAGAACTACAACCTTCAATTGAAGAAAATTTTAAAGACTTAAAAAGTATAATTTCATTTTTATTTTCTTTAGGTAGAACATTTCTAAATGATGAGGGAAGAGAAACTCTACCTTTCTTATCTACTTTATTTGTATACTGAGATAAAAATAAATTCATATAAAACCAATATTTTTGGGTTATCATGGGAATATATGGGCGTCAATGGGAATAAGAAATAAAAATACTAATGTTCTATATATGTTCTGATAAAGATGGTGCATAAGCCGGGTTCTGTAAATTTATTACTAAATTTGATGATCATTAATCTAGAACAAATGTTACCATTTGCTTCAAGCAGCCTACCCGAATAACTAAACTGGAAATTTATACGTTATTCCTATTTGGCCTTGCTCCTGAAAGGGTTTACACTGCCACAATTGTTACCAATTGTGCGGTGAGCTTTTAACTCGCCTTTTCACCCTTACCTCAAATGAGGCGGTATATTTTCTGTTGCACTTTCCCTAGGCTTACGCCTGCCAGGAATTACCTGGTTTCATTTTCCAGTGGAGCCCGGACTTTCCTCTTGATTTCTCAAGCGATCATCGCACCATCTTAAATCATTAATTATGGAAAATTAACTACGAGGTCAATACTTCTTTATAATGCTGGTTAATTAATTTGTATGTTTGATGGTCAATTTTACCAGAAATACTAGTTTGTCTGTAATGGCGTTGGTAAGCCTTAATTAACAGATTAAATTTTTTAGAAGTAATTTTAACTTGTCTTGTGTCATAACCAATTTTTTTAAGCATAAATAAAACTTTTTTTCTTAAATTTGGCGTAAGAAAACTTGATTTAACTTTCTCTTTTTTGTTTTTTTTATTTTTTAAACTAAATTCAGGATGATATGACAGATTTTGTTTATTGAGTTGATCCCATGGAAATTTTTCTCCTGGATCAATTTTTCGAAATGGCGCTATATCAGAATGTCCCAATATATTGTGTGAACAAATATTATAATCTTTTACAATTTTATTGATAAGATTAAGCAATGATTTTATTTGCGGGCTAGTAAATTTCTCAAAATTTAAATGATGTCCAGAATTATCTATTTCAATACCTATAGATGCTGAATTAATATCAGTTAATCCTTTCCAATAAGACTTTCCTGCATGCCAGGCCCTTTTATTTAAATTAACTAAATAATGAATTTCTCCTTTTTTATTAATTAAAAAATGTGAACTTACTTGATTACTTTTTAAACACATATGTTCAATAGAAACCAAATGATTAATCATTGCAGTATAATGCAATATTATATAATTCACCTTTGTTTTTTTTCTTCTTTCATTGAAATTCGGCGATTTATATTTTTCAATTAATTTCATTCAAATTAGACCACAAACAATATATAAAAATTAATATATGAAATTATTATATAATATAACTTTTCTTTTTTTAATCATCTGTTTTATTACTTCTTGTTCCCAATCAATTGATAATAATAATAATAATAATGTAAATCAAAATAATAATGAGAATCCAGAATTTTATTATTCTGAAGCTATGATTGAATTTGAAAATGAAAATTATGATTTAGCTTTAGAAAAATTTAAGGATTTACAGATTAAATTTCCATTATCTAGTGAAGCTGTACAATCTCAAATTATGTCAGCCTTTATTGATTATGTAAGGATGAATTATATTGAAGCAATATTTAAATTAGACAGAGTAATACAGCGATATCCTTCATATAAAAACAACGATTATACGTATTATTTGAAAGCTATGTGTTATTATGAGCAAATTGAGAATGAACAACTTGATGGTGAAAATAATATTCTTGCATTAGAAGGTTTTCAACAAATTGTTAATCGTTTCCCTAAATCAGAATACGCAAGAGATAGTGAACAAAAAATAATCTCTATAAATGCAAATATTGCAGCAAAACATATGAATATTGGTTTTTTTTATCTGAAGAGAAAAAAATATCTTGCAGCTCTTAATAGATATAAAAAAGTTATTAATGAACATTCGCAATCAAAATTTACACCTGAAGCTTTACACCGATTAGTTGAAATATATTATACATTAGGGATGTTAGAAGACGCAAAAAAAGCTGCTTCAACTCTAGGTTATAATTACCCAAATAGTAAATGGTATAAATACAGTTTCAATATAATAGGAGAAACAAAAGATAAAAAATCACTCTTACAAAAAATATTTAAACCACTTTCTAAAAAAAATGAATAAAACTAATAAGCTAAGCAATGAAGAAAAAAATGCTCTATATCAATTAAAAAGATTAGCAAAAAAAATTGAAAAACATAATGAACTATATCACAAAAATGATAGTCCAATAATAACTGATAGAGAGTTTGATATTTTAGTAAAACAAAATAATTTACTTGAAAAAAAATATCCTAATTTGGTCATAAAAAATAGTCCAAACAAAATGACTGGAGGCTCTATTTCAAAAAAATTTGAAAAATCAATCCATAAACTTCCAATGCTATCTTTAGCTAATGCTTTTAATGAAAAGGATTTAATTGAATTTATTGCAAGAATAAAAAAATTTTTAAATTATGGATTAGAAAAAAAAATAAATTTTATATGTGAGCCAAAAATTGATGGTTTATCAATTAATCTTTATTATAAAAATGGAAAATTAATTTCTGCTAGTACAAGAGGAGATGGGAAAATAGGTGAAAATGTTACTAATAATATACTAACAATAAAAGATATTCCTCTTATTTTAAGTGGATCAAATCATCCTAAAGAAATAGAAATAAGAGGTGAAATATTTTTAAATAAAAAAGATTTTCTTATTATTAATGATAAATTAGAAGATAAATATAAATTCTCAAATCCAAGAAATGCGGCTGCAGGTAGCCTTAGACAACTTAATACAAATATTACTAAAACAAGACCTTTGAAATTTTTAGCACATGGTATTGGAGCTGTATCAAACAATTACGATAATTTATCAACTCTTTATCATAATTTAAAAAAATGGAATATTCCCTTTAACAATCTAATAATAAATTCAGATTCTATTAAAGGAATGATGACATACTATAAAAAAATATCTGATCAAAGAAATAATATTGAATATGATATTGATGGTATAGTTTTTAAAATTAATAATATTGTGTTACAAAATAGACTTGGTTTTGTTGGTAAAAATCCGAGATGGGCAATTGCATTAAAATTTTCAGCTGAAAAATCCAAAACTGTCATCAAAAAAATTGACTTTCAGGTGGGGAGAACTGGTGCTATTACTCCTGTTGCTCGACTTGATGTAGTTAATATTGGAGGAGTTATTGTATCAAATGCTACCTTACATAATTTTGATGAAATTGAAAAAAAAGATATTCGTGTAGGTGATTTAATTGAAATTCAACGAGCGGGTGATGTTATTCCTCAAATAACAAAAGTTATAGACAAACCCGCAACAAGAGGTAATAAAATAATACCTCCTACTAATTGTCCTATTTGCGATTCAAAAACAGTTAAAGAAAAAGAAGAAGCAGTTCTAAGATGTGAAAACATTATGGGATGTGAAGCTCAAATTGTAGGAAGACTAAAACACTTTGTGGGCAAAAAAAGTTTAAATATTGATGGTTTTGGAGAAAAACAGATATTGCAATTAAGGAAACTAGGATTCATAAAAAATTACATTGATATTTTCAAAATTAATAAATTTGAGAAAAAAATTATAAATTTGGAAGGTTGGGGAAGAACCTCGTATAGAAATTTGATAAATTCTATTGAAAAATCAAAAGAAGTAGAATTCAACAAATTTATATATTCACTTGGTATTAGATTTGTTGGAGAAACAATATCGATGTTATTAGCAAGAGAATTTATTAAAACAGAAATTTTAATAAGTTCATTAGATAAGAAAATAAAATTATTAAATATTGATGGATTGGGTCCTAAAGCAATTAATTCTATAACTTCTTATTTTCAGAATAAAAATAATAAAAAAATAGTTTGTGACTTAAATAAAATTCTTAAAATTCTACCTTATCAAAAATCAGAATATAATAATGAATTTTCAGGAAAAAATATTGTTTTTACAGGTGCTTTATCCAAACTCTCAAGAGAAGAAGCTAAACATATTGCTATCCGACTAGGAGCTAAAATATTAAATTCGGTAACGAAAAAAACGGATTTTTTAATTTGTGGTGATAAACCAGGAAGTAAAGCCAGTAAAGCCAAAGAACTAAATATAAAAATATTATCAGAGAATGAATGGATTTCTAAAACTAATGCGTAAATTGTAAATATTTAATAAAAACTTGCTTCTGTGAAGATTTGTCAAATTTTACTTCAGCTACATCTCCATCTACAGAAAGAATTTTGCCATATCCAAATTTCTGATGAAACACTTTCATGCCTTTTTTATAATTTATATCTTCTAATATATCTTGATTAAAATCCCACTCAATCTCATTTTTATTAGAATTTTGAAGTAATCTTTTTCTTCCTGGAGTAATAATTTTATCAATCTCTTTATGAGAATTTATAAACTCATCAACAAAATTGTAATTTTCTAAATAGTTAGAATCTTTTATATCAACTAATTCATTTGGTAATTCTTCAATAAAACGAGAAGGCATATTATAGTCATGTGACGCATATGAATAACGATTTTGATTTACATATGTTATATGAATATTTTTCCTTGCTCTAGTTATAGCTACATAGGCAAGCCTTCTTTCTTCTTCTAAACCTGCTTGCCCTAATTCTTCTATAGATCTTTTACTTGGAAATACACCTTCCTCCCAACCAGCAAGAAAAATATGATCAAACTCTAATCCTTTTGCACTATGCATTGTCATTAGATTAATTGTGTTAGTGTTAGTGTTCGATATATTTTCCAATACTAGACTGACATGTTCCAAAAATCCTTCTAAATTTTCAAAATCTTTCAAACTTTCTATAAATTCTTTAATGTTATCAATTCTACTTAAACTATCTGGATTTTTTGATAAGTTTGCTTCTTGTTCCAAAAATTGAATATAATTAGAATCTTCTAATATAATTTGGACTAGCTCTTCATGAGAAACTTTGTTTTTTAATTTGTGCCATTTATAAACTTTGGATAAAAAACTACTTATTTCTAGTTTAATTTTTGAAGAATTTTCTCTAACAAATATTTCAGCTGCTGTGAAAATCGAAGT
Source organism: uncultured Alphaproteobacteria bacterium (assembly GCA_902607435.1). Lineage (GTDB taxonomy): Bacteria > Pseudomonadota > Alphaproteobacteria > HIMB59 > CACLJX01. Next base: position 39,547 of record CACLJX010000005.1, read on the forward strand.
ATTATTTTTCCTAGCTAAACTACTTAGCTTACTAAGTGTAGTTTTGCCTATACCTCTTTTTGGGATATTAATTATTCTTTCAAAAGCAAGATCATCATTGAGATTATTTACAAGTCTTAAGTAGGCTATTATATCTTTGATTTCTTTTCGTTCATAAAAACGAAGACCTCCAATAATTTTATAGGGTAACCCCAAATTAAGAAATCTATCTTCAAATGATCTTGTGTGTGCAGCCACTCTGAATAATATAGCTATTTGATTAAGAGAAGTATTTTTTGAAATAAGTTTTTCTATTTCATCACTAACATAAATTGCTTCTTCTTTAGTCTCCCAAAATCCTGATATTAAAATTTTTTCTCCTTCTCCATTATTGCTCCACAAATCTTTTCCTAATCTACCTTTATTATTTTTAATCAAAGAAGAGGCACTTTTTAAAATATTTTGAGTTGAACGATAATTTTGTTCTAATCTAATAATAACTGGTTTTAAAAAATTTTTTTTGAAATTTAATAAATTAGATATATTCGCTCCTCTCCAAGAATAAATTGATTGATCATCATCGCCTACACAACAAATATTTTTATGTTTACCATATAAATACTCAAGCCATATTTGTTGAACATTATTTATATCTTGATATTCATCAACCAATATATATTTGAATTGATTTTGATATCTTTCTAAAACTTCTTTATGATTTTTAAAAATATTTATGCAATGAATTAAAAGATCTCCAAAATCCACGCAATTGAGCCGGATTAAATCTTCTTGATATGTTTGATAAATATTTGCGATATCTTTATTTTCTTTTTTCTTTCTGTTAGACAATAAACTGTGTGATGCAATTGATTTATTTTTATAATTATCAATTACACTAAGATAATACTTTGGTGTTTTTTCTTTAGTATCTATATTTTTTCTTTCACATATTTTCTTAATCAAATTTAATTGATCATCAGTATCAAGAATTATAAAATTCGATTTAAGACCTATTAATTTTGCATGAACTCTTAATATTTTCGCAGAAAGAGAATGAAAAGTTCCAAGCCACATATTATCTGTTGGCTGTGTTAATAAATCTATAATTCGTGATTTCATTTCAAGCGAAGCTTTGTTTGTAAAAGTAACAGCAAGTATTTGATTGGGAAAAGCTTTTTTTTCAATCAATAAATGAAGTAATCGATAAGTTAAAACTCTTGTTTTGCCACTTCCTGCACCTGCTAATACTAAACACGAACCTTCAGTGTTAATTACAGCTTTTTTTTGAGAACTGTTTAACTTATCAAGATATTTTTTGGTAAATTTAGACATTTTTTTGTTATATTCTAATATATATAATACTATAACTACGCGACAAAATACCTTAAAAAAGATTGAGATATTTATGAAATTTTTTATCTACTTTGTTTTCTTATTTTTTTTAATTTCACTCAATAAGGGAACTTTAAGTGAATCTTCAGACAATGTAACGACTTATCCAGTTGATTTTAAAACTGGTACTTTTGAAGATGAAATATTTGATCCATTAGAGCCAATTAATCGAGCCATTTTTGATTTTAACAATGTTGCAGACAAAATAATTTTAGAACCGGCAGCCAAAGGTTATAGAAAATTACCTTCTCCTATTCAATCTGGTATAAGTAATTTTTTAGGGAACCTAAAAATGCCACTTGTAATATTAAACCAATTTCTTCAAGGACAAGGCAGTAATGGAATTGAATCAACAGGAAGATTCATAGTTAATAGTACTGCTGGAGTCTTTGGTATAATAGATGTAGCTGATAAATTAGGATTAGAAGAAAAAGAGGAAGATTTTGGTCAAACTTTAGCTACTTGGGGTTTGGGAGATGGCTTTTATATTGTCTTGCCTATATTTGGTCCATCTAATCTAAGAGATACTAGTGGAATGGTTTTAACTTTAGCTACTGATCCAATAAATGCTTATGCTGTTCGTGAAGGTGAGGGGGAGTTTATTCTTCTTAGAACATCAATAAATGCTGTTGATCAACGATCGAAAATAATTGATGAAGTGAATGCATTACGTGATAATTCTATAGACTATTATGCTGCCGTCAGAAGTTCTTATTATCAAAACAGAAAGGCGGCTATATTAAATATCGATGATAGTGAATTAACTCCTGTTCCACTTATAAGCGTTGAATTTGAATAATGAAAAATATATATAAATTTTTAATTGTATTCGTACTAATATCAAATTCATCATTTGCAAACGAAGCTGTCAATTGGTTAAAAATGGAAGTTGATTTTATTCTTAATGCTTATAAAAATGACAATATCACAACAAAAGAAAAATTTGAACATATAGAAGATACAATTAACAAAAATTTTGCTGGTGCTGGAATTGCAAAATTTGTTGCTGGCCAAGCTTGGGCTTCAGCAGACAAAGATATCAAAAAAGAATATATAAAATTGTTTAAAAGACATCTTGCTTTAAATATTGCTTCTATGATGCAAGGATATTCTGATCAAGAGTATTCGTTAACTAATTCAAAGTTTGACGAAACCAATAATATTACTTTAATTGATATGGAAATAAAACATGATACGAATTCAATTTTAATTACTTGGCGTGTTAAAAAATCTAAAAATAAATTTTACGTGATTGATTTATTAGTAGCAGATATTTCTCTCGTTGTTACAAAACGTTCTGAATTTAACTCTGCATTAAAAAAAATAGATTATAATTTAGAAGCTTTTAATGAAATTTTGCAAAATCAAAATAAATTAAGTTATACTAAAATTATTCAATAGTTATTTTAATTGAAATAAATTTATATTATTTATTTGTCAAAATAAATAAAAGTTCAAAATATTTTCTTTAATTCAATAGGTTATTAGAGTATTTACATAATATTATGAAAATACAATATTTAGGTCATTCAGGTATATCAATTGAAGATAATCTTACAATTCTTATAGATCCCTGGTTAAATGATAATCCTTTAGCAAAAATCAAAGCTGAAAGCTTAACTAAAGTAGATTGTATTGTTGCTACACACAACCATTTTGATCATGTAAATGACATACCCATTATTGCCAAAAACACCGGAGCTACAGTTATAAGTATTGTTGAAACTGCTGAAGATTTATCCACTAAAGGCTGTGAGAAAACTATTGGTTGCAATATTGGAGGAAGAGTAAAACTTGAAAATTTTGAATTATTATTTACTCAAGCATTTCACTCAATGACTTCCAATCCTAGTGGTGTAATAATTTTTTTCAATAATAAAACAATTTTTCATGCAGGAGATACAGGGGTATTTGGAGATATGAAATTAATTGGTGAAATGTATCCTATTGATTTAGCATTTCTTCCAGTTGGTGGTTATTTTACTATGGGACCACAAGAAGCTAATATGGCTATTCAATTACTAAAACCAAACATGGTTGTTCCAATTCATTATAATACTTTTGATGTAATCAAACAAAAAATTGATCAAGAGTTAGTTAGAAATACAAAATCAAAATTGATAATTTTACAACCTGGTGAAGAGTTTGTTCTTTAGTTTATTTTAAAAAATTGAGATCATGAAATATTTAATTTAAAATTACAATCGTAGTTCGGTATTGCTGTCAAAAATAGAAATCTGAGATAAGTCAAAATATACTTCTTGAGGGTTGTTTAATTCCACTCCACTGTTAGGTGTAAAACGTCCGATTATTTCACTACCTGCAAAGTCAAAGGTTACATTTTTATCAAAACCAGTTGTTTCTATTATAGTTGGTGTAAGTGATAATTTTTTTGTATATTTTTTTGTACTTTCTGTGTTAGATACATATTCAGGTCTTAATCCTACAACTATTTTTTGATTATTTTGAAAATTATTTTCAAATTCATAATGAGTTAAATCAAAATTTATATTATCTTCATTATTAGGTGTAAACATTACTGATTGAGAATCTTTTTTTATTTCACCATTAATAAAATTCATCGATGGAGAACCTATAAAGTCTGCTACAAATAAACTATTTGGTTTATCATAAATAGTTTGAGGATCATCAAGTTGTTGAATAATGCCTTCATTCATAACAGCTATTTTTGAGGCTAAACTCATTGCTTCTATCTGATCATGAGTAACATACACCATTGTTGCTTTTAACGATGTATAAAGTTTCTTAATCTCATGACGCATTTCCACTCTTAATTTTGCATCAAGATTTGATAAAGGTTCATCAAATAAAAATATTCGAGGCTCTCTGACTAATGCTCTGCCCATAGCTGTACGTTGTCTTTGTCCACCAGATAATTGCGAAGGTTTGCGATTTAATAATTCATCAACTTTTAAGAAGTTTGAAACTTTTTCTAATTGTTGTTCAATTTTATCTTTAGGTGTTTTAGCTTGTTTTAATCCAAAAATCATATTTTCACGCACTGTCATAGATGGATACAGAGCATAAGATTGGAATACCATGGCAATATTCCTATCTTTTGGTTCAACTTTACTAACATCATAATCATCAATAAAAACCGCCCCTTTATCTATAGTTTCAAGCCCTGCAATAATGTTGAGTAGTGTTGATTTACCACACCCGGATGGCCCTAAAAGAACTAAAAAGCTTCCTTCTTCTATATCAAGATTAATTTTTTTTAATACTTCAGTGCTAGCAAAACTTTTATATAAATCCTTTATTTTTAATGTTAACATATTAGCCCTTAACTGCTCCTGAAGTGAGACCTCTAATAAAGTATTTTCCAGCCAATACATAAACTATGAGAGTTGGAAAACCAGCAATAATTGCTGATGCCATATCAACATTATATTCCTTAACGCTTGTACTTGATAAAACCATATTGTTTAAAGCAACTTGTATAGGTGCTGCAGTACCAAATGAAAAAGTAGCACCGAATAAGAAATCATTCCAGATTTGCGTAAATTGCCAAATGACCGTTACAACTATGATAGGTGCAGAAATAGGAATTAGAATTTTAAAAAATATTTTAAAAAATCCTGCGCCATCAATTCTAGCTGCTTTGATTAATTCATTTGGAATTGAAACATAATAATTTCTAAAAAATAAAGTGGTAAAAGGTATTCCATAAATAGAGTGGACAACCACAAGCCCTAAAATGGAGTTAGATATTCCTAAAATACCCAAAGTTCTAGCCATAGGTAATAAAATTGCTTGATAGGGGATAAAACACCCAAACAATAAAAAAAGAAATACCCAACTATCACCTTTAAAGCGCCATTTAGTTAAAACATACCCTGTCATTGCTCCAATAAATGTTGAAAAAAATGTAGCTGGTACAACCATCTTAATAGAATTCCAAAAATAAGGTCTTAAATATGTATCACCTGCTCCATAGCCTCTTCCACCCCAAGCCACTGCCCATGATTCAATATTTAATTGTCCTGGCAGAGTTAAAAGATTGCCCTGTCTAATTTCCTCCATTGTTTTAAACGATGTAACTAACATCACATACAATGGAAATATAAAATAAAAAGCAAATAAAACGAGAACAAAATAAAGAAACCACCTTAATAACAAATTTGTTATTCGAGAACGATCCTCAAGTTTTTGATATGATATATTCGTGCTAGCTGACATTCTCTCTTCTCAATTCTGAATACAAATAAGGAATAATAACGGCTGCAACTGCCATAAACATCATCATTGCACTTGCTGCTGATAAAGCTACTTGGCTTTTATGAAATGCTGTTTGCGTCATAAAAAGAGCTGGCATTGTGGTAGAAATGCCAGGACCCCCTTGAGTTAAAGCAACAATTAGATCATAACTTTTAATTGATATATGCACTAAAACAACAAAACTGGTAAAAAAAACTGGTCGCATCATTGGAATTATTATTTTCCAATATACAGTAAATAAACTTGCCCCATCTATTTTTGCTGCTTTTACAATTTCATCCTCAATAGATCGAAGACCAGCAAGAAATAAAGCCATAACGAATCCCGATGACTGCCAAACACCGGCTATTACAATAGTATAAATGGCCATGTCTCTGTTCACAAGCCAATCAAATGTAAAGTTTTCAAATCCCATATCAACAAACAATTTTTCAATCCCTAAAGTTGGATTTAAAATCCATTTCCAAGCTGTTCCTGTAACAATAAATGAAAGAGCCATTGGATAGAGATATATAGTTCTTAGAATTCCTTCTGTTCTAATTTTTTGATCAAGAAAAATAGCTAGGACAACCCCAATTACGATACAAATAACTAAAAAAAGGACAGTAAAAATTAGCAAGTTATCAACTGCTATGAGCCATTTGCGTGTACCCCACAGTTTAGCGTATTGTCCTACGCCCCATAATTCGTATCTTGGAAGAATTTTAGAATTCGTAAAAGATATATAAAAAGTCCAAAGAATGAAACCATAAACAAACCAACTGATCAAACCTACAGATGGGGCCAATACAATTTTAGGTAAATTTTTTTCTAACGACTTAAACATACATTAGACATACTATGTGAAAATAAAAAAGGCCACTTAAAGTGGCCTTTTAAAATAAAATAAATTTAATTACATATTATCTAGAACAGCATCAGCTATGGCATTAGCCGCATCAACTGAAGACATATCAGAATTAAAGTGTTCAGTAACTACGTCTTGAAGTGCTGCTTTCATAGTATTACCTTGAGCCATACCATGAGCAAAGCTTGGTACTAAACCACCTGAATCTCCAGCAGTTTTGATATCCGCATTTGATGTTTTTGCACATTGGTCAAATTCATCCATTGGCACATCTAAACGAGCTGGTATTGAACCTTTGTACAAGTTGAAAACTTTTTGAAAGTTTTTACCCATCATAAGTTTAGCCAATAATTTTTGACCTTCTACTTTGTCAGGATCATCAGTTTTATAGAATATAAAACTGTCAACATTGTATAAGTATCCATTATTTGATGGAGTTGAACCACAGTAGTAATCTACACCAGGTGTTTTACCTGCAGCTGTAAATTCTCCTTTAGCCCAGTCTCCCATAATTTGGAAACCAGCTTTACCTTCAATTACCATACCTGTAGCAACGTTCCAGTCTCTACCGGGGCTACCAGGATCAGTATAGTTGGCAAGTTTTCTCATTTGGTCAAAAACTTTAACTGTAGTTTCACTTCTAAGACAATTTTCTTCTAAGTTTACATAACAGTTTTTGTAATAATTGTTACCGCCAATACCTAGAGCTACTGCTTCAAATACTGTAGCATCTTGCCAAGGTTGTCCACCGTGAGCAAAAGCGACTAAACCAGCTGCTTGCAATTTGTCAGCTGCTGCGTTTAATTCATCCCAAGTTGTTGGCATAGAAAGACCATTAGAATCAAAAACTGCTTTGTTAGCCCAGATCCAATCAATTCTATGAATGTTAACAGGGGCCGCACAATAAGGGCCGCTATTATTTTCACATTTATGAACTGCTGCAATCATAGGATCTAATAAACTATCCCAACCTTCTGCTTGAGCAACTGCATCAATGTTATACGGTGCAACAACACCTTCTTGATCATACTCTTGAATGGTAGGACCTTTTATTTGAGAAGCTGAAGGCGGGTCGCCTGCAACTATTCTTGCCTTTAAGGTTACGTTAGCAGCGTCACCACCACCTCCTGTAACAGGCATATCCAACCATTCGCCACCGTTTGCTGCAAAATCATCTTTTAAAACTTTAAGCGCAGCAGCTTCTCCTCCAGAAGTCCACCAATGCAATACCTCAATCTTTGGTCCTGCAAAAACAACTGTTGAGAAAGAAGCAACGATAGCTATTAAAATAATCGAAAGTTTTTTCATTTCTTTCTCCTTTTAAGTAATTATTAATAATTAGCAAAACGATTTACTAATAAAACGTTTTACTTGTCAATAGCCTATAATGGTTTAACAAATAAATATAATATACCCTACCACCAACCATGAGGGGTAATGTCAAGAATAAACATAAAATACAATATTCCAATTTTTAAAAATAAAAAAATACTTGAACTAACAACTCTTTCAACCTCTTTTGGAGCTTGTTGTAGAAAAATAAAATTTGAAGATAATAAGCAATACGTAATTAAGGAACTTACAAATAAAAACAGTAAATATAGTTCAATATATTATGAAGGTAAAAGTCTTAAATTTATGAATGAAAAAATTCCAAATCTGTTTCCTAAAGTTTTGTATTTAACAAATAATACTCTTGTAATGGAATTTATTAATAATGATAAAATCAAAAGCAAACTATCTGAAAAAGATTTAGCCTTTCAATTATCCAAAATTCATCAAATAAAAAATATTCATTTTGGTTATGAATTTGATCCGCCTATAGGTGGATTAAGACAACCATCAAAATTTGATAAATCTTGGATAGATTTTTATACAAATAAAAGACTTGGAATGATTTTTGAAATAATAAATTCAACTAAACCTATGCCATCTAAAATTAACAAAGGAATCGAAAAATTGTTGAAAAATTTAAATAATCTCATTCCAAATAACCCCCAGCCTTCTCTAATCCATGGAGATTTATGGGATGAAAATATTCTTTTTCTTAATGGCAAACTTGTTGGACTGATTGATCCTGGTATTTACTATGCTCATTCAGAAATGGAAATTGCTTATCTTCAATGGTTCAATTATGTTAGCAATAATTTTTTTGAATATTACTCGGAATACAATCATCTTGATAAAGATTTTTTCAATTATTCAGAAATTTATCAACTATATTACAACCTTTTAAATGTTCACCTATGGAGTAGAGATTATTTAAAAAACACAGCTAAACTTATTAAAAAGTTTAATTAAAATTTTTATCGTTTAAAAGTTTAAAGAGAAGCTTATATTATTTTAATAATATTTATTATTAAATCAGATGTTAATAAATATAAATCGTATTTTTAGCTTTTTTAATATAATAAAATTATATAATTAATATATTAATTTAATTGAAACTTCGTTTATATAATACAAATATTATTCTTGCAAAATAGAAAAATGAAAGATTTAAGTGTAATCCTGCTGGTTGGAGGAAAAGGTACAAGGCTAGTTAGTCTTAAAGAAAAAAACAAAAAAATTCCAAAAGCTTTAAGAAAGGTAAAATCCAAAGAAATTATTTCTCATATAATGATGAATTATATAAAATATGATTTCAAAAATTTTATATTACCTCTTGGTTATTTCAAAGATTATTTTATAAAATATTTTAATAATAAAAAAGTTATCAGCGGTAAAAAATGCAAAATTTTTTTCACTTATAAAAATTATTTAGATTCAGTAAAAAAGAATAATAACTTTATTAATATTTTACTTGTATTTACTGGATTAAATACAAATAAAGGAAATAGAATTTTAAAAATCATTAAAAAACTTAATTTACAAGAATTTTCTATTACTTATGGAGATTGTATAGGAAATTTAAATTTAAAACAATTATTCAATATTCATAAAAAATCTAAATCCATAATGACAGTGGCAGGGACAAATCCTGATTCACAATATGGGCATTTTGTCTTTGACCAAAATAAAAAAATTATAGATTTTATCCAAAAACCAAAATTAAATAATATAGTAAATATTGGTTATTTTTTTTGCAAAAGAGAAACAGTCAAATATTTTGAAAAATATGCTGATCTAGATTTGGAAATGGGGATAATGAAAAAAATTGCAAAAAATAAAAAACTATCATTATATATACATAATGGATTTTGGAAATCAGTGGATACTTTAAAAGATTTAAAAGAAATTAATAAACTATTATTAAAATGATTAATAATAAAAAAATACTAGTGACAGGCTGTTATGGTTTTATCGCTCAACATTTAATATATAAATTGCTTAATAAAAATAATTTTATTATTGGTGTGGATAATAAAAAAAATTATAATAAAATATTTAATATAAATAATAACAATAAAAATTATATTGTCCTGAAAGGAGATATTAGAAATAAAACTTTTGTTAAAAAAATTTTTAAGAAATATAAGCTAGATATATGTTACCATTTAGCTGCTATTACTCAAGTTTTGGATTCAAATAAATCACCTATAAAAACATTTAATACAAATATTATAGGAACAATTAATTTGTTAGAGAATATGAAAAACACTCAACCTAATTTAAAATTTATTTTTAGTTCAAGTGATAAAGCCTATGGAGAAACAAAAAAACTACCTTATAAAGAATATTCTCCTCTAAATTCATTAAATCCATACGACTCTTCAAAAGCTTCTGCAGATATTATTTCAAGAACATATGCCAAATCTTTTGGATTAGACATTTGTGTTACTAGATTTGTAAACGTTTATGGCCCTGGTGATGTTAATTGGCAAAGAATTGTTCCAGGTACAATAAAAAGCCTAATTAACAACATAAAACCTGTGCTCAGATCTGATGGCAATTATTTAAGAGATTTTCTATATATTGATGATGTTATAAATGGATATCTTTTAATAGGAAAAAACATGATCTTAAATAATGACAAGTTAAGAGGTAAAGCTATTAATTTTGGATCTGGAAAACCAATAAAAGTTATTAATATTGTAAAAAAAATATTAAAAATATTTAATAAAAAACAAAATTTTTATATTATAAAAAATATAGCAATAAACGAAATTAAAGATCAATATTCTTCCTACAATCTTGCAAATAAATTAATAAAATGGTCACCAAGAATTTCAATTAATACTGGTCTATCAAAATGTGTTAAATGGTATGTAAAATCATTTAAAAATTAATATTACTTTATTGTTTAAAATAAAAAAATAGATTTACTTTAATCCATAGTCATTAAAGAAATTATGATACCATTTCAATGTGCAATATAAATTATCTGCAAAATCACTTTTATTATATTTTGAAAAATCACTATCTAAAACAATTGTATTATTTAATTTGCCAAGCAATTTAAAAATATTTGAAACTGTTGATTTATGATATTTTATTTTTTTATATGATTTATTAATTGAAGGATTTTTTATCATTGCTTCTATAAAATTAATAAGATCAAAAACATAAGTTAATTTTAACGATTTATTTTTATTATTAGCATTAAAATAAAATTCTTTATTTTCACAAAAATTTTTACAAATAGAAGGTATTAATCTCAAAAAGTTCATATCTCCAGGACCAAAAATATTATTTAACTTTATGATATGTATATTCATATTGTATATTTTATTATAAAGTTTTTGAACTTTTTCTGATGAGTATTTCGACAAGCTATACAGACTTCTTTTATTGTTATCAATTTCAGTACTTGTAAAATGATAAATTATTATTTTTCTTTTCAAAATCCTGACTGATTCAATTATATTGATAAATCCGAATAAATTTAAATCGAAAATATTTTTTATAGATTCGTTATTTCTAATTGTGTTATCATTGTTAGCTATAAAATTAATTATAATGTCAAAATTTTCTTTCTTTAGAAAATTAAATACTTGACTGTGATTTCTTAAATCTATCTTTTTATAATTGTATCTTTTTCCTATAAATTTCTTTTCAGGTAATTTTGAATAATAAGTAGCAATAATATTATGGAATTTTGTTTTCTTAAGAAAATTTTTTCCTATAAAGCTATTTGCCCCTAAGACTAATAATTTTTTATTTTTATAATTTGAAAGCAAAATCAGATAAGTTTCTTTTTAAATAATGTTTGTAATTTGATTTATCAACAATATGTAGCAAAGGTAAGGGAAAAATTAATTTACCGCCTTTTTTAATAAAAGTTATTTCTTGACTGATAACTTCTTTTCTAAAAGGCCAAATTAATACAAATAAATAATTACATCTTAGTTTTCGCATTTTTTCTTTTGAGATAATTTTAATCCTTGAACCAGGTGTAATTTTTTTTAATTTAAAAGGATTTTGATCGCAGATATACTGTAAGAGTTTGTTATCAATTTTCGAATAATTTAAAACAATATTACCTTTAGTTGATGCACCGTAACCAATAACAGTCTTCTTATTTTCTTTTAAAATATTTAAATATTCTCTAATTATCTTAGAAGAATTTTCCATTCTTGATGAAAAACTACTTAAATCATTTTCATGATATAATTTTGCTTCTTTCTTTATTATTTCTTCTATCTTTTTTTTATTAGATTTTAACTTAGAACTAATTTTTGAGCAAATTATATTAAAACTTCCTCCATTTATTTCATTAAAGGAAACATCTAATATTTTGATTTTTGCCTTAAGTAAAATTTTTCTTAGCATTGTCAAATCATAATAAGTTACATGTTCATGACAAATTTGATCATATGTCATATTTTGAATTAGCAAAGGCAAATATGATAATTCAAGATTCCAAATACCATTTTGTTTTAAGAGTTTGGTTATGTCTTTGCAAAATTTTAGAGGATCTTCTATGTCATAGAACATCGCATATGAAGTAATGATATCAAATTTGAGATTCGGATATTTATTATAAATTTTATCATATGAAAAAAAATCACTGATGAGATTAGAATCGTTTTTTTTGTACTTTTTTAAAAATCGATCACCAGATGGATCAATTCCTAACTTAAAAACATTTTTTTTATAGAAACTTAAAAAGGTACCATCATTACTTCCAATATCTAAAACAGAAATATCACCTTTAGATTTTATATATTTTATCAAATTGTTAAATTCTAATTTTAAATGACTTACCATTAATTTACTTAAACTTGAATTATAACCATAATCACTTCCATACATTTTATTAATACTGGCAGAATGTTTGAGTTGAATTAAATTACATTTTTTACATTTAATTAAAATTAGTTTTCCTTTAGGTGGATCTTTTGAGCCTATATTAGGAAAAACTCCACTGAGAGGTTGATTTCCTAAGTCAACTATTTCATTAAATTTAGTACTTTTACAAAATCTACATTTTTTAATCATATAAAATTTTTGAGATTCATAATATTTATTGTTAAATACACAATATTAAATTGTTTATTTTATTAAAGAAAGTAATTAAATATATCAATAATCATATATATTAAAAAAATATAAATTTTCAATGAAAACTAAATTATCTATCATTGTATGCTGTAGAAATGAAAGAGCCACAATAGAACAAATATTAGATAAAATTAACAAATTAACATTAACTCGACCTTGGAAAAAAGAAATTATAATTGTTGACAACTGCTCAACAGATGGAACAAAGGAAATATTATCTAAAATTAATAAAGAAGATACTAGAGTAATTTTTCAAAAGAAAAATATTGGCAAAGGTCATTCATTAAAAATTGGTTTTAAGCATTGTACGGGCCAATTTGTAATTCCACAAGACAGTGATCTTGAATATGATCCTGCGGATATTAAAAACATTTTAGACTTTGCATTAAAAAATAGTTATGATTTTGTGATTGGTACTAGATTTAAAAAAGATAAACGATTTCATAAATATTGGATAAATGAATTTGGTGCAAATGTTCTTACGTTTCTTTTCAATAATCTTTACAAAACAAACTTTTCTGATGTTGCTTCTTGCTATAAATTAATGAAACGAGATTTATTAAAAAATTTTAAACTAAATTGTAATGGTTTTGATCTTGATTACGAATTATGTGCAAAATTTAGTAAAATGAAATCAACAGCAGGAGAAATTAAAATAAATTATTATCCAAGAAGTTTTCAAGAAGGAAGAAAAACAATATTTAAAAAAAACAACATTTATATTGATGGATTCAAGGGTTTAATTGTTATGATAAAAGAAAGGTTTTTTATAAAATAAAAAAAATTTTTTCTTCTGGATTAAATAACTCTATCTCCAACCACAAGAAATATGGTGGGCCCTCGAGGATTCGAACCTCGGACCACTCCGTTATGAGCGGAGCGCTCTAACCAACTGAGCTAAGGGCCCAAAAATATAGGGTTAATATACACCTTAAACTAAAGTTTCAATTATATATTTTGACAGATTATTAATTTAATTTTTTTATAAAACTTGTTAATTTTCTAATATTTCGGAAGTTATAGTAAAATAAAAACAATTTTCTTCATGCTGCGTTACATTCCGTCTTATTATATAATATATGAAAATCTATAATATGTTTTATTAAAACGTTGAAAATCATTAACTCCCTAATTTCTTCATATGTTATCTTTCAATATTAATTTTTACTAATTTAAAATTAAATATTTATTTTCAAAAGATCTTTTCCAATAACGGGATTTTTACCAAAATCTTTTTTTACTATATCAATTAATTTTTTTTCGTTAAATCTTGTGGGTACAAAATGAGTTAATATTAATTTTTTACATCTACTTATTTTAGCAATTTTCCCTACAGCGCTTGACACAGTATGATAATTTTTAACATTGTGTAATGTTTGTTTGGATCTCATTTTGGTAATTGATTTCATTTCTCCTTCAATAAATACTTCATGAAGAAGCACATCAGTTGCTTGAGCATATTTCATTAAATTATCACAAGGTTTAGTATCTCCACTAATAGTCAATTTTTTATTTTTGTGATAAAAATTAAAACCATAAGCATATTTCACGGGTTTGTGATCAACTTCAAAATATTCTATAACAAGATCTTTAATCTTTATTTTACCGTAATTATTAAATTCTTTAACTTTAATATCAAAGGCTTTAATTGAAGATCTTTTTTCATATTTTATTCTTTGTTTTCTCTCATCATACCAAGCCTTCATAGTTAAGCGTAAAAATTTTTTTGTACCTTTTGGTCCATATACTAACCATGGTTTTGTTCTATAAGAATGCCAACTTGAAATAATCAGCTGATATATATCTATTACATGATCTGAGTGCAAATGAGTAAGAAACAAGGCATCGATATTTGCACTAGAAAACTTTGCTTGTTCTAATCTTTGTGTAACACCAGAGCCACAATCAATTAAAATTATAGATTTTTGTGTATTAACTAAATTAGATGGTCCAAATCTTTTATGATCAACTTTAGGGCACCCAGTACCAAGCAAAGTTAATTGCATTATTCATCAAGAAAAGTTTTAAGCTTTCTTGCTCTTGTTGGATGTTTTAGTTTTCTGAGAGCTTTGGCTTCTATTTGTCTAATACGCTCTCTTGTTACACTAAATTGTTGTCCTACCTCTTCTAAAGTATGATCACTATTCATTCCAATGCCAAATCTCATTCTTAACACTCTTTCTTCTCTTGGAGTAAGAGATGATAATATTCTTGTTGTAGTATCCCTTAAAGAGCTTTTGACTGCAGCCTCAATTGGAATTAAAGCATTACTATCTTCTATAAAATCTCCCAAGGAGCTATCTTCTTCATCCCCTACAGGTGTTTCTAAACTAATTGGCTCTTTTGCAATTTTTAAAACTTTTTTTACTTTGTCAACTGGCATATGTAATCTATCTGCTAGTTCATTGGATGTTGGTTCACGACCTATCTCTGACATAATTTGTCGAGTTGTTCTTACAATTTTATTGATTGTTTCTATCATATGAACTGGTATCCTAATAGTCCTTGCCTGATCAGCAATCGATCTTGTAATTGCCTGACGTATCCACCAAGTGGCATATGTAGAAAATTTATAACCTCTTCGATATTCAAATTTATCAACAGCTTTCATTAGCCCTATATTTCCTTCTTGAATAAGATCTAGAAATTGCAATCCTCTATTTGTATACTTTTTTGCAATAGAAATTACCAAACGTAAATTAGATTCAATCATTTCCTTTTTTGCTCTATTTGCAGATCGTTCACCTTGTTGGACTGTTGAGACTATTCTTCTAAAATCTTTTAATGGTAATTCTGTTGCAGATTGAATTTCATTAATTTCTGAAATTAATTTGTTAATTTCTAAATGATTTTTATTAACAAATTTTTCCCAATTTTTATCATTTAACAACAATAAAGATTGAATCCAATTTTTTTTAAAATCAAAATTTAAATAATTTTCAATAAATGATTCTCTACTAACTCCAGAAGAAACTGACATCCGTAACATTTTTCCTTCTCTAAAAAGAAGTTTCTTGTTTAGCTCATATAAACTTTCCATTAAAGCTTCGATAGTTAAGGAATTAAAATGAACTTCTTTCATTAAAACAATCATTTCTTTTTTAACTTTTTTGTATTTTTTTTCATTTAACGAATATCTTTTAATATTTTTTTTATCAGTAGATACTAAATCCTGACTATATTTTTTTAATTTTTTAAATTGTCTTGTTATCTCATCAAAATCCTTTAGTACTTTTGGTTTTAATTTTTCTTCCATAGCTGCCAAAGAAACATTTAAACTATCCTCTTCATTTTCTTCTTTATCTTCTTTATCTTCTGGATCTTCTTCTGCAATTTCAGTATTTAAGTCTTTATTTTTTGTCGATTTTTCATCTATATTTTTAATTACTTGCTTTTCTTTTTTATTATTTTCTATAATTTTTAAAGTATTTTCAATTTTAGAATCGCCAATATCCGACATATCGTAGGTCTGTTCAAGATCAACTATATCTCTTAAAAGCATTGTTCCTTCTTTAATTGAATCTTTCCAATTAATAATAGATCTAATTGTCAAAGGACTTTCACAAATTGCCCCTATCATTTTTTCTCTACCTGCTTCGATTCTTTTAGCTATTGCAATTTCACCTTCTCTGCTAAGCAGTTCAACTGATCCCATATCTCTCAAATATAACCTAACAGGATCATCAGTTTTACCAGTTTGTTTCTTTTCTTCTTTGTTATTTTCTTCAGTTGCTTTGTCTGATGCTGCTTCTATATTTTTTTTAGCTTCACTCTCAGATAAAACTGTTATTTTGTGCTTCTTTAAAAAATTTTCAATTTTAGTAACATTTTCTGGTATTCTAAATTTTTTTGGAATCCCTTTTTCAATAATTTTTTTAGTATAAATTCCTTTGATTTTATACTTTTCAATTAATTTGGTGACAATATCTTTAATAATATTATCAAATTGAACAGAAATTTTAATTTTTTGTTTCGGTAGTTTTTTTTGTTTTGTTGTTTTTTTTAATGATTTTTTCTTAACAATCTTGTTTTTATTTAATACTCTTGATTTTTTTTTTGATAAAATATTTTTTTTTACAATTACTTTAATAGATTTTTTTTTCTTTGTTGTCTGTTTATTGCTTAGATTAATAGAAGTTTTTTTCTTAATTAATTTTTTTTTAATTTTTTTATTTTTTATTTTTAAAGGCTTAATATTTTTTTTTACTGGCATTACTATTTTATTGTTCTTTTAATAACTCTTTATTAATACTTTGAAGCTCTTCCCATTTTAGTTGAGTCGAATTATCTATAAAGCTATTTAGGCTTTTATTTATTTTTTGCAAATTTGAAAGCCTTGTGTTTAAATTTATGCACGATTCTTTGACTTCTGTTAATGCTTCTTGAGCATCAAATTTAGATGAAGAATAAGGAAATAATTGATAAATGTTAGATTTCAATGATTTAGTAATTATTTTTAAATGATTTGTATTTTCTAATGAATTAATTAAATCATTATCATTTTTATTAATAAGGTGAGCTTTGGATATTTCTCTTAACAAATTTAAATATTCATCGTTTAATAAATTATATTTTAATAGCTGATATTTAATTTCTCTTCTAACTGCTCGATGATTAATATAACTAGCTATGAATGATAATAACTGTTTATCATACAATGAAGAGTCAATTTTTTTTAAATTTTCTGTCTTATTGCTATTGTTTTTGCCTTTAGATTTAATTTTTTCAAAAAATAATGTTTTAAATTCATTTTTATAAAAATATTTTATTTTTTTATCATTAATTTTATCAACAAGTTCATCTAAATATTTGTCAAACATAATCTTATCATCTGCACTTTTTAAAGAAAACGAAGCATTTGATTGATTAAAAATAAAATTTACAAGAGAAATTGGGTTTTTTAATATTTCAATAAAATTATCAAAATCATACGAATTGATATAACTGTCTGGATCACAATCCATTGGCAGTGTAATAAATTGCAAAAACTTATTAGATCTTATTAGCGGTAAAGACATTAATGATAATTTATAAGCTGCACGTAAACCAGCTTTATCTCCATCAAACATAATTGTAGGTCTATTAGAGAACTTCCAAGCTAAATTTAACTGTTCAACAGTAAGTGCTGTACCTAGAGGAGATACTATACTTTGAATTCCTTTTTGATGTAAAGATATTACATCCATATAACCTTCACAAATAAGAAGGTTATTTTTTTTTCTTGCTGAATTTTTTGCATCATCAAGATTATATAATAAATATCGTTTTTGAAAAAAACTACTCTCTGGAGAATTAATATATTTTGGATTAGAATTATCAAGACTCCTTCCTCCAAAGCCAATAATATTAGAACGTTCATCTGTAATTGGGAAAATAAGTCTTTTAAAAAAATAATCTTTAATTTTACTATTTTTATCTAACTTAACTACATTACTTTTGATAATATCTTTTTCAGCAAAAGATATACTTTTCAGATAATTAAATAATGTAGAACTAGTATTATATGAATATCCTAATTTAAATTTATCAATAGTAGTTTTTGATAAATTTCTTTCTTTTAGATATCTTCTACATATTTCTGCTTCAGGTTCATGTAAATTTTTAATAAACCAGTTACTAGTTGCCAAAAGTATTTTTTTTACAATATTTTCTTTCTGTATTTTTTGATAATCAGTTTTTTCTAATTTGATACCTGCTTTATTAGCCAGATCAGAAACTGCATCTTGAAAACTATAATTGTATAGATCAGTATATACTGTAAAAATATCTCCTTTTACACCACATCCAAAGCAATAAAATGATCCGTGATCATCATTAATTTTAAAAGACGGAGTTTTTTCTTCGTGAAACGGACAACAGCACCAATAATCTTTTCCTTTTTTAATTAAGCGTGTTTTTTTTTCTATTTCAGCACTTAATAAAATTTTATTTTTTATTTTTTCTAAATCTAATTTCGAAAAAGACATCAGCTACTAAGCAATTCTTTTGCCAATTTTCCTGCTAAACTCATATCAACTCTTCCGGAATAATTATTTTTTAAATAACTCATAATTGAACTCATATCTTTAATTGATGATAATTTTTTATCTTTTATAAATTGATTCAACAGTGTTTTAGTTTCTTTTTCACTTAATTGCTTAGGTAAAAAATGATTTATAATTTCAATTTCTTTTATTTCTTTATTAATAAGATCTGTTCTATTTGCTAATTTAAAAGACTCTATAGAATCTTTTCTTTGTTTAATTAAAAGTTGGAGAAGACTTAAAATTTCTTGATCATTAATTTTATCTTTCTTATTTCCAAAGCGATTTTCAATGTCCTTGTTCTTAATTGCACTTTTAATTAATTTTAATGTATTAATTGCATCAGTTTTTTTTGATTTAACTGAAGTTATATATTTTTCTTCAATTTTCGTTCTTAAATTCATAACCTCCTCATTCATCATCTATAGAATCGATAACAAAATGAAATAAAACTATTATAATCCTTCTAAATATATATAACAATTCCTTGACTAAGTATTTTAAAATGCCTAGTTATCGCCCGTTTGTCTGAATAATAAATTAATGCTGGAAAATCATGATAGTTTAATACCACTAAAATCAAGATCAGCTGTTCTTTTGCTTGAAAATGGAGAAGCATACTGGGGTCAGGGAATTGGTGCAAAAAATTATGCTATTGGAGAACTTTGTTTTAATACATCCCAAACTGGTTACCAAGAAATATTGACAGATCCATCATATGCCAGTCAAATAATTACATTTACTTTTCCACATATTGGTATCGTAGGTACTAATAAATTTGATGTAGAGTCACTAAAAATTCATGCCTGTGGATGTGTACTAAACCAACCTTTAGGTATTAGTAGTAGTTGGAGAAGCAATGAAGATTTAGATTTTTTTTTTACCAAAAATAATATTGCTTGTATTACAGGTGTAGATACTAGACAATTAACTAGGTTGCTAGCTTCTAAAGGCGCAATGAAAGCAGCAATAATTAACTACAATAATAAAATAGAAAATCTTAATGAATTTCAAAACAAAATAAATAAGTGGAAGGGTTTAAAAAATCTTGATCTTGCTAAGATTGTATCAACAAATTCTCCTTATAAATGGAATGAAAGCGTTTGGAATATAAAAGAAAATAAATACCAAAAACAAAATAAAGATAAAAGTATTTACAATATTGTTTGCATAGATTTTGGTATAAAAAAAAATATTTTAAGAAATCTTAATAAACATATGTTCAAAACTGTAGTGTTACCCGCCCAATCTTCTTTGAATACTATTATGTCTTATAAACCACAGGGAATTTTTTTATCAAATGGCCCAGGAGATCCTTTTGCAACGGGTCATTATGCAATACCAACCATAAAGAAACTGATAAAAAAACAAATTCCTATTTTTGGAATATGTTTAGGTCATCAAGTTTTAAGTTTAGCTTTAGGGGGAAAAACTAAAAAAATGTTTCAAGGACATCGAGGAGGGAATCATCCTGTTAAAAACATGAAAACAAAGAGAGTGGAAATAACATGTCAAAACCATGGATTTGAAGTTGACAGAGAATCTTTACCAAGTGATGTAATTGAAACACACATTTCATTGTTTGATCAAACAAATGAAGGTATAGAGCACAAAAAATACCCTGTGTTTAGTGTACAGTATCATCCAGAAGCTAGTCCTGGGCCTCACGATAGTCATTATCTTTTTGAAAAATTTTATAAATATGTGGATATCAATGCCAAAAAGATCTGACTTAGAAAAAATTTTAATAATTGGAGCTGGTCCAATTGTAATAGGTCAAGCATGTGAATTTGACTATTCAGGAGCGCAAGCATGTAAATCTTTAAAAGAAGAAGGTTATGAAGTGATTTTAATTAATTCTAATCCTGCTACAATCATGACAGACCCTGAAATTGCTGACAAAACTTATATTGAACCTATAACAAAAAATTTTGTTGAAGAAATTTTAAAAATTGAAAAACCAGATGCAGTGCTTCCTACAATGGGAGGACAAACTGCCTTAAACGTTTCTATGGAATTATTTAATAATAAAATTCTAGAAAAGTACAATGTTCAAATGATTGGAGCGAACCCAAAATCAATTGAACTAGCTGAAGATAGACAAAAATTTAAAGAAGCAATGAGCGAAATAGGTTTAACTTGTCCTGAAAGTACAACAGTTGAAACATTTGATCAAGCATTGTCCGTTAAGAGTAGTTTGAAACTTCCTTTAGTAATTAGGCCTAGTTTTACATTAGGAGGAACAGGAGGAGGAGTTGCTTACAATGATGAACAATTTGATAAAATGAGTAAAAGAGGAATGAAAGCCAGTCCAACACATCAAATATTAATAGAAAAATCTGTTGCTGGATGGAAAGAATTTGAAATGGAGGTTGTGAGAGATTCTCAAGATAATTGTATTATTGTATGTTCTATTGAAAATATTGATCCAATGGGTGTGCATACTGGAGATAGTATTACTATAGCTCCTGCACTAACTTTAACAGATAAAGAATATCAAATTTTAAGAAATGCAAGCATTAATGTTCTAAGAAAAATCGGTGTGGATACCGGAGGATCCAATGTACAATTTGCAATTAATCCAAAAGATGGAGAAATTAACATAATTGAAATGAATCCCAGAGTGAGTCGCTCATCGGCACTAGCTTCAAAGGCAACTGGTTTTCCAATTGCAAAAATTGCTGCAAAATTAGCTATTGGTTATACTTTGGATGAATTAAAAAATGATATTACGCAGACAACACCTGCTAGTTTTGAGCCTAGTATTGACTATATTGTAACTAAGATACCTAGATTTACATTCGAAAAATTTATTGGAGTTGACTCAAATCTGTCTACATCAATGAAATCCGTTGGCGAAACAATGAGCATAGGTAGAAGTTTTACAGAATCATTACAAAAAGGATTTGCATCATTAGAATATGATCTTGATGGTTTAGACTCTCCTAAAAACATTTTTAATGATAAAAAAAGTATTTTAAATGAATTAAAAAAACAATCTTCTCAACGTTTATTGGTAATAGGTGAATCACTTAGAATAGGTATTGAGAAAGAAAAAATTAGTTCAATTACTAATTATGATCCTTGGTTTATAGATCAAATTTTTTCTATTATACAAATTGAAAAAATTATTACTGAAAATAAATTAGATAAAAAACTATTGTTATTTGCAAAAAGTAAAGGATTCTCTGATAAAAAAATTGCTCGTTTAACTAAGAAAAAAGAAACTAAAATTAGAAAATTAAGACATCAATGGAATATCAAACCAGTATTTCGCTTAGTTGATACATGTGCTGGAGAATTTAATTCTAAAACTCCATATCTTTATTCAACCTACGATTGGACGTTTGATAATAAAAAATATTGTGAGGCTAAACCAACTAATAACAAGAAAATAATCATT
Source organism: uncultured Alphaproteobacteria bacterium (assembly GCA_902607435.1). Classification (GTDB taxonomy): domain Bacteria; phylum Pseudomonadota; class Alphaproteobacteria; order HIMB59; genus CACLJX01. Next base: position 61,874 of record CACLJX010000005.1, read on the forward strand.
TTAGGTGGTGGCCCTAATAGAATAGGACAAGGAATAGAATTTGATTATTGCTGTGTACATGCTGTTTATGGATTAAAAGAGCTCGGAATAGAAACAATTATGGTTAATTGCAACCCAGAAACTGTATCTACAGATTATGATACCTCTGATAGATTATATTTTGAACCCCTCACTGCAGAAAGTGTAATTGAAATACATAGTAAAGAAGCTGAAAGAGGAAAGGTTTTAGGTGTTTTTGTTCAGTTTGGAGGACAAACACCATTAAAAATAGCTAAAGAACTTGAAAAAGAAAAAATTAAAATTCTAGGAACTTCAACTCATTCTATAGATCTAGCAGAAGACAGAGATTTATTCAGCAATATTTTAAATAAATTAAATATCAAACAACCATCAAATGGTATTAGCAGTGATATTAATGAAACTCTTGCTATAGCAAAAAAAATTGGTTATCCAGTTCTAGTAAGACCTTCTTATGTTCTTGGTGGAAGAGCTATGGAAATTGCATATGACAGCCATTACTTAAAATTATTTGCTAAAGCTGCCATGCAAGCTTCAAGTAATAATTCTATATTAATTGATCAATATTTAGAGAATGCTAAAGAAATAGATGTTGATTTAATTCGTGATTCAAAAGGTCAAATATTTGTTGCTGGCATCATGGAACATATTGAAGAAGCTGGTATCCATTCGGGTGATAGTGCTTGTTCATTACCACCATTTTCTATTAGCAAAAAAATAACGGAAAAAATTGTGAATTGGGTTTCTAAAATAGCTAATGAATTAAATGTAATTGGTCTGATGAATACCCAATTAGCTTTAAAAAATAATCAACTTTATGTTCTTGAAGTTAATCCAAGAGCTAGCAGAACTGTCCCGTTTGTTGCAAAATCAATTGGAATACCAATAGGTAAGATCGCTGCCAAGATTATGACAGGAAAATCATTACGTGAATTTCCTATTTTTTCTAGTCAAACAATACCAAAAACTTATAATGTTAAAGAATCTGTATTTCCTTTTAATAAATTTGATGGTGTTGATTTAATTCTTGGCCCTGAAATGAAATCTACTGGAGAAGTAATGGGAATTGATAAAAGTTTTTTAACAGCTTTTATTAAAAGTCAAATAGCTTCTGGTACCCACTTACCAAATAAAGGGATTGTTTTTTTATCTGTTGATGATGATAACAAAAATAAATTACTTTCAATTGCTAAAAAATTAGAATTATTAAATTTCGAGTTAATTGCTACAAAAGGGACTAGTTTTTTTTTAAAAAAAAATAATATTAAAGTAAAAATAATTAATAAAGTTAAAGAAGGAAGTCCTCATATAGTTGATTCACTATTAGATGGGAAAATAGATTTGGTTATTAATACTACAAAAACTCAATCTTCTATCAGGGATAGTTATAGTATTAGAAGAACATCTTTTATGAACAATATTCCTTACTATACTACAATAGCTGGTGCAAAAGTTGCTGTTGATGCTATAGAAGTCTTGAAAAAAGAAGTTCTTACTGTTAGAAGTTTACAATCTATATATTAATGTATTGACTTTAGAATAAATTAATACAAATTTACCATATGAACAAAATACCAATGACAGCTGCAGGCTATGAAAAATTACAAAATGAACTGAAACTTCTTGTAAATAAAGAAAGACCTGAAATTATTGCAGCAATAGCTGAAGCTAGAACTCATGGTGATTTATCAGAAAATGCCGAGTATCAATATGCAAAAGATCAGCAAAGCTTAAATGAAGGAAAAATTGCTGAATTAGAAAATACAATTGCTCATGCTGAAATAATTGATGTCTCAAAATTAAGTGGAAAGGAAATTAAATTTGGAGCTATAGTAAAAATCCAAGATGAAGAATCAGGAGAACAATCAACTTATCAAATTGTAGGTGAATATGAATCCGATATTGAAAACAAACAAATATCTATTAACAGCCCCTTGGCACGTAGTTTAATTGGTAAAATTAAAAATGACATTGTTGAAGTAAATAGCCCCAAAGGAATAAAGAATTATAAAGTTATTTCTATCAAATTTGAGTAAAAATTATTTTGAATCTTAGTGATAAAAATATCTGGACAGTAACTGATGGATCTGAAGGAATGATCAGTCAAGTTAATGGTCTTGCTCAATTACTAAGCTTTAATGTACAAAGCTATAAAACTGATTTGATTTTTCCTTGGTCTAAATTACAACCTGGTTATCTTCCAGTTTACAAATGGATATTTAAAAATAAAATCAATTTATCTAATAAACCTGATATAATTATTACTTGTGGAAGAAAAAGTGTCTACTTTTCATTATTTTTAAAAAAGCTATTTATAAAAGATATCACTACAATCCACATTCAAAATCCGAAAATTAATCCAAACAAATTTGATTATGTCATTGCTCCGAATCATGATTATTTGAAAGGCTCGAATGTAATTAATTCTTTTGGAGCAATCCATCACTTTACAAAAAAAATGCTTGAAAATTGCAACGATAATATAGGAATGGGAAAAGCAGATAAATTAGTAAGTATCATTATAGGAGGACAAAACAGACACTATATATTTTCAAAAAAAATTGTCACAGATCTTATTGAAAAAATCATAAAATTGAAAAATAAATTTAATAATTATGATTTTCTTGTAATTGGTTCAAGAAGAACCAATGAAGATGCTATAAATCTATTAAAGGATAAATTAAACGGAATCGCACAAGTTTGGAATAAAAAAACTAAAAATCCTTACTTATTTGCTCTAAAAAATTCAAAATATTTTATTATAACGTCAGATTCTACTTCTATGATCTCTGAGTGCGCATTTACTGGAAAACCCATTTATATATATCATTTACCTTTTAAAAGAATTAGCAATAGAATTAAAAGTTTTCATAACGAATTTGAAAATCAGAAAATAACAAGAAAATTTAATGATAATTTGGAATTATGGAATTATGAAAGTCTTGACGAAGCCAAAAGAATTGCTGGTATTTTAAGACTAAGAATATAAAATAACTAATGTAAATGAATTTAAACGAAATTATTGAGCACAAAAGACCATTTCAACATTGGGAATTTTCAAATTGCTTGAACAACAATACTCTGAATGAAATTTCTTTTGCAAAATTACCAATGGGTCAAAGAGCCTATGACGGAACTAGAGCAGCTGATCATACTGGCCAGGGGGTAGATGGGAAACTTAGACTTTTTATAACAAAAGAAAACTGTAATGCTCTTCCAAACTTAAAAAAAATTATCAATAAACTTCAAGGCAAAGCTATTTATGAAAAAATTTCTAATATTTTAAATAAAGATTTATCAAATTCTTTTGTTCGACTAGAAATTATTGGTGACAAAAAAGGTTTCTGGCTTAAACCTCATAAAGATATCAATGAAAAATTGATGACTATGATGATATGGGCAAATCCATATTCTGAGTCAGATATTTTAGGAACAGATTTATATGATGAAAAATTCAAGTTAGTCAAAACTATAAAATATATTCATAATTCTGGATATTTTTTTTCATCTGGAAATGATACTTGGCACGGATTAGAAATGAAGCATATTAAAAAAGAACGTAGATGTATACAAATTAATTATGTTACTTTTAATACTGACTGGCCAGTAGAATAATTTTGTTTCAAGATTGATCTAATATGCCAGATAAAATTAAAACAAATGTTCTTATAATAGGTTCAGGTCCTGCAGGTTATACAGCAGCGATATATGCTGCAAGAGCTAATCTTCAACCTCATCTTGTAGCTGGTTTAGAACCTGGAGGTCAAATGACCATAACTACAGATGTTGAAAATTATCCTGGTTTTGGAGATGTTATTCAAGGTCCCTGGCTTATGGAGCAAATGAAGGAACAAGCTAAAAATGTTGGTACTATTATTTATGATGATTTAATTACGGAAGTAGATTTTAGATCAAATCCTTTTATAACGAAAAGTGATTCTGGTTTAATTTTTGAATCTAGAACAATAATAATTTCAACAGGTGCACAAGCTAGATGGCTAAATATAGAAAGTGAGAAAAAATACAAAGGATTTGGCATTTCTGCTTGTGCTACATGTGATGGTTTTTTTTTCAAAAACAAAGAAGTTGCTGTTATCGGTGGTGGGAATAGTGCTGTGGAAGAAGCATTGTTTTTAAGTAAACTTGTCTCAAAAGTAACTTTAGTTCATAGAAGAGATTCTCTCAGGGCAGAAAAAATCCTTCAAGAAAGATTGTTTAATAATCCTAAAATTGAAGTTCTTTGGAATAAAAAAGTCAAAGAATTCATTGGAACTAAAAATCCAAATGCCTTGAAAAAAATCAAATTAGAAGATACTCAAAATAAATCTGAAAGTGAAGTTTTAGTATCTGGAGCGTTTATCGCTATTGGTCATGATCCAGCCACTTCACTATTTAAAAATAAAATTGAAATGGATGAAGATAATTATATTATTACAAAGCCTGATAGTACATCCACAAACATCAAAGGAGTTTTTGCCGCAGGAGATGTCAAAGATAAAATATATAGACAAGCTGTAACTGCAGCCGGTCTTGGCTGCATGGCAGCCTTGGAAGCTGAAAAGTATTTATCAGAAAAAAACTAACCTGTGTTTTTCATTGCAGCAGATATTCCAGCAATTGTTACAAACATAGCATCCATTAATTTTTCTCTTTTTTTACTTTTCAAATTTTTTTCCTTAAGTTTTCGCATTATGTCAGCTTGTAGTAAATTAAGTATTTCAGCATAGGTATTTCTAATCATAATAGATTTTCTAAATTCTTTACGTTGGTTTAAAATATGTTTTGGAATTAATTTTTTATTTAAATAAATTAAAGAAGATAATTGTTTTCTAATTTTATTACCTACTTTTTTTAAATTTTTATCTGCTAAACATTCCTCATAAAACAAAATTACACGTTGATCTGTTTTTGTTAATACCATATCTAACATATCCATCATTTCATAAAAAAAAGGCCAATGATTCAACATATCTTTCAAAATATTTCTATTATTGCCCTTTGATGCAAGTTCTAAAGCTTCAAGGGTTCCTAACCAAGCAGGCAAAACAAGACGTATTTGGGTCCAAGCAAAAACCCATGGAATAGCTCTTAGATTCTTAATTTCTTGTGATTGCCTTCGTTTCGTTGGTCTTGAACCAATATATAATTGTTCAATAATTTTTTGTGGTGTTATATTTTTAAAATACCTTAAAAAATTTTGATCTTTTGTTAAATGTTGACGATATGCTATACTCGCTACTTCACACATTTCATTCATCAAATTATTCCAATTTTTTTTTGGTTTAATGGGCGGTAGTAAAGTAGCTTCCAAAACTGATCCGATATAAGTACCTAAACTATATTCTGCCAATGATTCAGATCCAAATTTTTGTTGGATTACTTCTCCTTGTTCTGTCACACGAGTTCTTCCATTAACTGTACCTGGAGGTTGTGACAATAGTGCTGCATAAACAGGTCCACCTCCACGACCAACAGAACCTCCGCGACCATGAAACAGAGTTAATTGTACTTTTTTTTGATTCGAAATATATCGCAATTTATCTTGTGCACAATATTGAGCCCAACTAGCTGCAAACTTTCCTGCATCTTTGCTTGAGTCAGAATAACCAATCATTATCTCTTGGTTGAATTCAAAACATTTTAAGTACCAAGAAATATCATATAATTGTTCTATTATATAATGAGAATTTTGAAGATCAGATAAAGTTTCAAATAAAGGAACAACACGTAAATATGATTTTACTCCAGCTTCTTTTTGAAGAACCATTACAGCTAAAATATCTGACACATTAGATGCCATAGATATTATATATGCTCCTAAACATTCTTTAGGTAAGCTTGCAATCATTTGGAAAGTAGTCCATACCTCTTTCTCCTCATTATTAAGTCTTATGTTTTGAGGAATTAAAGGTCGTTTTGATTGAAATTCTTTTGAAAGAAATTTTATTTTCTTTTCTTCTGACCAAGTTTCATAATTCCCTAAACCCAATTTATTACAAACATTTTTTAATAGTTTTTGATGTCTAATAGATTCTTGACGAATATCTAATTTTGCAAGATTTAAACCAAAAGTATATGTTCTTCGAAGTAGATCTAAAACAGAACCATTGGCAATAACATCGCATTTAACTGAACACAGTGACTCATGAACCAATAATAAAGGATCTATAACCTCATTAATTGATTGTACAATTAAAGATTGGTTTACAGGTTTTTTTTCATTCAAAGATAGTTCAATTTCTTTTTGAGTGACTTTCATTTTATTTCTTATTGGTCTTAAAAAAACTCTATAAGGTTCTCTGCTTTTTCCCACAAGATCCCTGATTTTTTTTGAACAGTCATGCATAGAAAGACTTTGTATTAAATTAGTTAATTCTTTTTCATACAAATTAGCTGCTTCCCATCTTGATAATAAAATTACTTCTTCAGTAGTTTTAGCAGTTACATATGGATTTCCATCTCGATCACCGCCCATCCATGAACTAAAAGTAATTGGGGAACAGTTAATTGGTAAACGTTTCCCTGTATGAGATTGCACCACATTGTCAAATCGTGAACATAATTTAGGTATTGCATTCCACAAACTATCCTCAATAACTGCCAATCCCCATTTTGCTTCCTCTACTGGGGAAGGTCTGGATCTTTTTATTTCATCTGTTTTCCATATAGATGTAATTTCTTCATGTAGATTTTGTTCTAATAAGCTTTCTTCACGACTAATATTTTGTTTTGTAAAAATTCTTAAATTATTGAATTGATTCAAAATAGTATTAACATTTGCATACTTTTGTATAAGTGTACGCCTCTTAACTTCAGTTGGGTGTGCTGTTAAAACCAAATCGATATTTAATTTTTGTGCTGTTTGATAAAAATTTTTTTTAGAAATAGAATTATTTTTTAATAGATTTATTATTGCTTCTTCTAGTACAACAACTTCATTTGTACCCTGACTTTTGCGTATATTGTGATCATGTATCATATGAACACTGTAAAGCGACTCTGCTAGGTTAGAAAAATTTAAAAATTTACTAAAAGATCGTGCTATAATTAAAGACTCTTGAGCTGTTAAATTAGATATTTGATATTTTAATTTATTGAAGGATTGACTGATTTTTTGTATATTTCTCTTACCTCTGCTTTCCTTGGATAAAACTCGAATTTTTTCAATTTTATTAAAAAAAGAATTCCCTTCCTGTTCTTTAATGACAAGTCCTAGTATTTTACCTAACAAATGTACAATTTTGGATAGTTTTAATTCTGGTATTATTGAATAATTATTCTTTTTTTTCATAACATCCATTACTTAACATTTTCGAGTTAGTTAACAAAATTATTAAGAAAGTTATCTATATATTAAGCCACTTTAATTGCCTTCAAATTATTTTGTTGTAATTTTATTTCATTATAAGCCCATTCAATCCAAGGCAAAAGGCGTCTAATGTTATCCGGTTCTACAGTACCTCCACCCCACACTCGAAAAGAAGGGGGGGCTTTTGGGTATCCGCTAATGTCATTGGCTACGTTTTCATCTGCAAGCATTGATGTAATTTTACTTATTAATTTTCTTTGATTATTTTCTTCTAGTTCATTAAACCATTCATCTTTAATTTGAAATGTAATACCAGTGTTGGATCGGGTTTCTTCATTTGGATTCATAAATTCGATCCACGAAATTCTATCAATCCATTGTGAAATATAACCAAGTGATTTGTTAGAACGATTAAATAATTCTTTTAATCCTCCTATTCTATCAACCCAACCAAGCGTGTCTAATACATCTTCAACACAGAGCATAGATGGAGTGTTAATTGTATTACCTTCAAAAATACCTTTAATTAGTTTTTTATTATTAGCCAGTCTAAACGCTTTTGGTATGGGCCATGAAGGTTGATGTGTTTCAAGTCTTTGAACTGCTCGTGGTGATAAGGCTAGCATACCATGAGCAGCCTCTCCTCCTAATACTTTTTGCCATGACCAGGTTAAAACATCACATTTTTTATAATCGATCGGCATCGCAAAAATAGCAGAAGTTGCATCACAAATAGTCAAACCTTCCCTGTTATCAGGAATCCAATCACCATTAGGAACCTTCACACCAGAAGTTGTGCCATTCCAAGTGAAAATCACATCATTGGTGAAATTAATTTTAGATAGATCGGGCAGTTCTCCATAATCAGATACATATACATTGAGATTCTTAATTTTTAATTGTTCTACAACATCTACTACCCAATCTTTTCCAAAATTCTCCCAAGCCAGAACATCAACACCCCTTTGACCTAATAAATTCCACAAAGAAGCTTCTAAAGCTCCCGTATCTGAACCAGGCATAATACCTAGAAGATAATTTTCTGGCATACCTAATATATTTTTTGACTTATCAATAATTTTTCTTAATCTTGATTTGCATTCAATTGATCTATGTGATCGACCTAACAATGCTGATTCTAAATTTGATAAAGACCAATTAGGTCTTTTAGTTGTAGGTCCACTAGAAAAATTTGGATTACTGGGTTTTAAATTAGGTTTGTTTATTATCATAATTTGTATTTTTACCTTCCTTTTAATATTGATTTTACAGTTTCACCCATAACAGATGGATTTTTTGAAATTGTTACTCCACTTTCTTGTAAGAGCTCTACTTTCTCTACTGCACTTTCGCCATAAGCAGAAACAATAGCACCAGCGTGACCCATCACCCTTCCTTTAGGGGCTGTTAATCCTGCTATGTATGCTATAACTGGTTTTGTCATATTTTCTTTAGCAAATTTACCAGCTTCTACTTCTTGTGGACCTCCAATCTCACCAATCATCAGTATTGCTTTTGTTTGTTCATCTTGTTCAAATTTTTCCAAAATATCTTTAAATGAACTTCCATTAATTGGATCCCCTCCAATACCAACACTTGTTGAAATTCCAATATTAAGATTTTTCATTTGTTGAGCTGCCTCATATCCAAGTGTACCTGAACGTCCAACAACTCCAATCTCTCCTTGCAAATATATATGGCCTGGCATAATTCCCAACAATGCTTTTCCTGGACTAATTACACCTGCACAATTAGGTCCAATTAAAGTCATTTTTTCTTTTCTAGAATAACGTCTCATGTAACGTTTAACTTTAATCATGTCATGAGATGGAATACCGTCAGTAATTGCAACACAAATCTTAATTCCTGCATCTGCTGCTTCCATTGTAGAGTCTGCTGCAAAAGCAGGAGGAACAAATACAATAGAAGCTGTAGCACCTGTTTCTTTCACAGCTTCTTTTACAGTATTAAAGACAGGCAATTCCAAATGTGTTTGACCACCTTTACCAGGTGTTACTCCTCCAACTATTTTTGAGCCATATTTGATCATTTCTGAAGTATGAAAAGATCCAATTTTCCCCGTAAAACCTTGTACTATGATTTTTGTTTTATCATCAATTAGCACAGACATACTATATTCCTAACTTTTTTAATGCTTTGACTGCTTTGTTAGCAGCATCTTCTAATGTTGTGGCTTCGACATAATTTATTTTACTTTCTTTTAAAATTTTATTGCCTTCTTCCACATTGGTACCTGCTAAACGAATAATAAGAGGCATATCAATTTTAATTTTTTGTAGAGCAAGTACTATCCCTTCTGCAACCCAATCACATCTATTTATGCCTGCAAAAATATTAACCAAAATGACTTTCACTTTTTTATCAGAAGAAATTAATTTAAATGCTTTCACAATTTTCTCTGGTGTAGCTCCTCCTCCAACATCTAAAAAATTAGCAGGCTCACCCCCAGCTAGCTTAATCATGTCCATAGAAGCCATCGCTAATCCTGCGCCGTTAATTATGTTACCAATATTTCCTTCAAGACCAACGTAATTAAGGCCTCTATCAGCTGCATATAGTTCATTTTCATTTTCTTGTGACTTATCTCTTAATTCAGAAACCGTACTTCTCCGAAAGAGTGCATTATTATCAAAACTCATCTTACAATCGAGAGCAAATATATGATCACCTTTTGATACAACCAAAGGATTTATCTCTACCATTGTTGCGTCTAATTCTCTAAATGCGCGGTAGCATCCTACAATCACTTCAGCCATTCTAGAAATGAGATTAAAATCCATCCCTAGACCAAAAGCAATTTCTCTTGCCTGAAATTCTTGCATACCTACAGCAACTTCTATTTTTGATCTTATAATAGTTTCTGGTTTTTCTTTCGAGATTTCTTCAACGCTCATTCCACCTGCTGTTGAAGCAACAACCATGATACTTTCAGATGCTCTGTCAAAGACCAATCCTAGGTATAATTCTTTTTTAATATTGGTTACTTCTTCAATATAAACTCTATTGACGATTTTACCTTCAGAACCAGTTTGATTTGTAACTAATTTTTTTCCAAGAAGCTTATCAGTGGCTTGGGCAACTTCTAATTCATTTTTGCAGAGTATAATTCCTCCAGCTTTGCCACGAGCACCAGAATGGATTTGTGCTTTAACAACCCATTTAGAGCCTCCAATTTCACGCGCTTTAAATTCTGCATTTTCAGGACTATAAGCAATACCGCCCCGAGGAATCCTTATGCCAAAATCTGAGAGTATCTTTTTTGCTTGATATTCATGAATATCCATTATTTTTTACTTTCAATTAAAGAATTTATATTTACGATATTTTCTGCCATTCGTGCGGATGCGGCATCAATCATTCTTCCATCTAATTGAGCTGCTCCCTTACCTTCATTTGCCGCCTTCTCAAGTTGTTCAATAATTCTTTTTGCTTTATCAACTTCTTCCTTTGGTGGAGAAAATACATTGTTTGCTAAATCTATTTGAGAAGGATGTATTGCCCATTTACCTTCAAAGCCAATTGCTGCCGCTCTTTTTGCAGAAGCAATATATGATTCTGGATCTTTTATATCTCCAAAAGGGCCATCTATTGCTCTTAATCCATAAGCTCTACAAGTCATTACTAATTGTGATAAACCATGATGCCATTGGTCACCTGGATAATCAGGATTTAGTCCACCTATAATAACAGTGCGAGCTCTTAAGCTAGCTGCGTAATCTGCTACACCAAAATGAAGAGCTTCTAATCGTTTACTAGAAGTAGCTATTTCTTTAATATTAGACATGCCCAATGCAGTTTCTATTAAACATTCTAAACCAATTTTTTTTTTTAATTTTTTATGTGTTTCAATTTGAGTTAACAAACAGTCTACCATGTAAACATCACTACCTGTTCCGACTTTTGGAACTAAGATTGTATCAACCTTATCGCCTACTTTTTCTATTATATCGATAACATCACTGTACATATAATGTGTATCAAGACTATTGATTCTAACAGAAATGGTTTTTCCTTTTTCTTTCCAATTTATATCACTGAGAGCTTGCATGACATTTTTTCGAGCAGATATTTTATCATTTGGTGATACTGCGTCCTCTAGATCTAGAAAAATATAGTCTGCATTAGAATTCAAAGCTTTGTTAAACATTTGAGGTGAAGATCCAGGTACTGCCAATTCACTTCTATGCAGACGTGTTTTTCTAGGTTGATAATATAAATGACTCATAACTTTGAACCACTTACCACTGAGTAGATAAATATGATAAGTTTTGTTTCAGAAGCTGTAATAAATTAAAAAATATATAGGAAATTCAAGGTAAATTTTGTAAATTACAATATTAATAATATTGTAATTTTGTAAATATTGTAAATAAATATTTAGGAAAAATAAGCAAATATAAAATTAATTTATTTTTTTGTCTTTTAATTCAAACAATGTATGAGCGAAAATTACTAGCACTATAAAGATTCCTCCAATAATTGTTTTAGTTGATGGTTGTTCATGAACAACAAGCCATACCCAAATAGGACCTAAAGCAGTTTCTAACACAAAGAATAATTCTACTTCATGGGCAGGAATATATCTTGGAGCTAATGTTATAAAACTAAGAGGGATAAACACGCAAAAGATACCCATTATGATTATAAAGAGAATATCACTTCCTTCTATATGAAAAGATTGAACAAAAAAAATAACAATCAAAATAATAAAAAATTTAGCTAACAATAAAGATGGTAAAAAATTGACTAATTTAGCATAACGAATTACTACAGCACTTGCACCAATAAATATTGCTGTTGCTAATCCGAATAAATCTCCATAAATTCTCTTTTCTTCATAAGAATCATAAAAAATAAATAATATAAAAACAAAACATGTGGTCATTGTTATCCATGTTCTTTTATTTGGATGTTCGCGTAAAAAAATTGAACTCATTATCGCAGCCATAAATGGAGCTAAGCTCAACATGATCAAGGTATTTGCAACATTAGTGTTCTCGAGTGAAATAACAAACGTTATATTACCTAATGCCATTAAAATAGCATTTAATACACCAGCAAAACCAATAACATAACAAGCATGAATAAAATTTTTTTTATAAAAAAATAATAGTGTAATCAATAAACATACAAAAGGGATTAAACCTCTGTAAAAAATTAATTCCCAAGAGTTTACTGTTATTAATCTTACCAATAATGAATCAGGAGTAATCAATAATACTCCAAATAAAGCTAGTCCAATTCCTTTTTGTTTCTCAGTTAATTGCATAAGTTTTATTAGCGAACTGATGGTTCCGTCATTCTTTTTTCTATTTGTTGTTTCTCTAATAGAAATATAGAGACCACTTAATACAATAATTATCAAATTTAAATAAGTGATAAAAAAAGTTTATTACTATCATTCATCTGATAGATAGATATTATAAATGCAAATGTCTAATCGAAACAAAGGGTTGTTAATGTCACTTATTGGTGTTTTTATTCTGAGCCCAGATAGTTTATTAATTCGTCTAGCTGATCTTAATGACTTGTCTTTAATATTTTATAGAGGTGCTCTACCACCTATAACCATTATTCTTTTCTTAATAATTTATTACAAGGGAAATATAGCTAAATCTTTTCTTCTCATGGGAAAAGCAGGAATTATCTATGCTCTATTGCATTCTGTGATGTTTATTACTTTCGTTTATTCAATACAACACACAGCTGTTGCCAATACTTTAGTCATCATAGCTTCTGCTCCTATTTTTACAGCAATTCTTTCTGTTATTTTTTTAAAAGAGAATCCAAAACCGTTAACATGGGTAATAATTTTTTTTGCATTAATAAGTATTGTTATTATTGGTTGGGGAAGTTTTATAACAAGCGGATTTACAGGAGATGTGCTTGCAATAATTACTGGCATTGCAATGGCTGCGGGCGCTATAGTGGTTAGATATTATAAAAATCTTGATTTAGTTCCCGCTTGCGTAATTGGATGCTTATTAACAGCACTATATGCACTTCCTTTTTCTCCTGAATTAACAATTAATTTTTCACAAATAATTTATTTATCTCTTATGTGTTTTGTTGTTTTGCCTATCCCTTTTATTATTCTTACAATAGCTCCTAGGTTAATTCCAGCTCCAGAAGTGACGCTTATTTTTTTGCTTGAAAGTATTTTAGGAACTTTATGGGTATGGATAATTATAAATGAACAACCCCCATTAAATACTTTGATTGGCGGCATTATGTTACTATGTTCTGTTTTTCTCTTTGTTTTTATAACAGCAAAAGAAGAATATAATGCTAACGTATAATTGGTTCGGTTTTTACTTTTTTAAGTAGATGTTCTCTTGTAGTAATGTAAACTCCACTAGAAACTATAATAATTAATCCTATCCAAATCCACCTATCTGGCAAGTCTCCAAAAAAATAATACCCAATAATAATATTAGTAACAATTTCAAAATAAGCAAAGGGCGCTAATTTTGAAGCTTCAGCAAAATTAAGAGATAATATTAAAAAAAAATGACCTAATGTTCCAACTGCGGCTAAACCTATCAAAAATAACCATTGGGTAAAATTAGGCGTAATCCAAACAAAGGGTACAATTATTGAAATAATTATAGCGCCTGATAATCCTGTAAAAATTAAAGTAAGCAATGGACTATCAATAGACGAGAGTTTTCTTGTTGCAATAACATAAAAAGCATAGGCAATTCCTGTACCAAGCCCTGCAAATGTTGCTAAACTAATTTCATTAAAACCTGGACGTATTACTATTATTGCTCCAATGAAACCAATTATTACAGCTGTCCACCTACGATACCCCACTTGTTCTTTTAGTAATATTGCAGATAATAATGTTACAATAAGAGGAGACACAAAAGCTAAAGTAAGTGCCTCGGCAAGAGAAATGACTGATATGGCGTAAAAAAATAAAATCGTTGAAAGAAATAAAAAAATACTTCTGGCTAGTTGTATATTAATATTTTTTGGCCAAGATAAATGTTTTTTAAAAAAAACAAAAGCTATTGGAACACTTATTACAACCATAAAAAAATATCGGCCCCAAACTACTTCTAAAAAATGAATCTCCGTACTTAGATGTTTAGCCATACCATCCATAATTGGCAATACAGCCCAAGCCATTAAATTTAAAATTATTGCTTTCAAAAAAATATTTGATTTATATATTTAAGATATACTATATGAATTATTAAAATATGAATATTAAATTATTACAAAACAATTGGAGAAAATATTACAAGAGAGGTTTTATAACTGGAATAGTTATTTTATGTTTTCTTTGCTTTGTTGATCAAACATTACAATCCACTATTTTTTTTAATAAAATTACTAGCTTTGGTATGGCTATAGTAACTTTATCTTTTATTTTTTTTGGTGCTGTATTTTGTGGAATATTAAGCACAATAATATTAGTAATTATGTCTTTAGTAACAACCTATAAGAATTAAATTTATAATTTATTTTTTTTTAAACCAATCTTTTAAGTACCATTCATTATCTTTTTTAGCTAATTTTCTTATTAAAAAAAACATAATAGCAAGCCATATTATTACAGCTATAAATCTATGTTCATTGACTAATTGTAAAATATTAGCAAATAAATTTTCAGTAATCTTATAATTCATTGTTTACTACTTTATCTTAATTCTAAAAATAAAAAAGGGCAGTTTATTAACTGCCCTTTAAAAATAAAAATTTAATTATTTCGTGTTCTTGTCAGTTTCAGATTCATGCCTTGCTGCAGATATAATTATACCTAAACAGACACAAGCCATTACCAAAGTGATAAGAACTAGCATACCTGGTGAATCAGCCCATGTAAAATAAGCATCAACACCTTCCCAACTATTTGCTGGTCCAGGCCATGTATTCATAATATGTTCCTTTCTCTTTGTTAATTGTGATAAGCTTGAAGTCCAAGCTCAGCTTTATCAATACCTGCTTTTTGCACATGATCAGGTACGCGCAACCAACCAGCTGCTTTCATAATTGCTGAAATACCATAACCAGGTATAAAACCAACTAACGCCATTACAGCAGCGCTGATTAATTGACCCATGAAATTTGTTGGAGGTATATCTCCTGCTGCCGGATAACCAGCGGCAAAAAGACCAACAGCCAACATTCCTAGGATTCCACAAACACCATGAATTGACACTGCTCCTACGCAGTCATCAATTTTAAATGTACTATGGAGCCAATTATTTGCAGGAATAATTACTATCCCAGCAACGATTCCTAAAAGAAAAGCAAAACCAGGATACCAAATATCAAGACCACCAGCACAAATAAATATTCCTGCTAGCCCCCCTGACATCATCCAGAAAGGATTGCCTCTGCTATACCAGAATGCACCTATCATGCCTCCTGATAGACCCATAAGCATATTAAATACAAAAGATGACAATGTTGCTGGCGCGCCGTAAATATTTGTCCAGCCACCAAAATCAGATGCTCCCCAGATTAAACAGCCTCCAACGAATCCAAAGAAACCTACAATCAAGGTTAATAGTCCAACAAATGATAAGACAAGGCTGTGACCTTCAAGTTCATTAGCCGTGCCGTCCTCATTATATTTTCCTATTCTAGGTCCAAGATTTAATAGAACTCCAAATGCAAACAAACCAGCAATTGTGTGTACACAACCTGCCGCTGCCACATCATGAAATCCAAATCTAGTCACAAGCCATCCATCAGGATGCCATCCCCAAGAAGCTCCCAAGATCCAAACAACAGAGCCTAAAATTACAGCCAAAAATACGAATGCACTAATTCTGATTCTTTCAATAACAGATCCAGAGAAAATTGAAGCAGTGGTACATGCAAACAGCGTAAATGCTGCCCAGAATACACCAGTTGCCTGATCACTTAACATTGGACCCATTGATACATTCCATGGAGCGCCGTATCCTTCTAAATCAATAGGAACAAAACCTCCTGGAAAAGCTAGATAGATCCACCACCCAAATAGCCAAAAAGTTGGTATCATAAATGCAAATGCTAATAAATTTTTAACACCAGAAGAGACGGCATTTTGCATTCTAGTCGCCCCTACTTCATACATTAAGAAACCAACATGAATAATAACCATAAGTGCAGTACACCACCAATAATAGGCTTCCATACCTACATTAGCTTGAGTTGTTGCGAAAATAGTTAATTCTTCTAACGTCATTTTCCCTCCTTACGAGTTCATTTTGCAAAATAAAACACTCATCTTCTTAATTAAGATGAACGATAAGTCATTAGCTTTATGATATCATTTTTAAATAGATTCAAGAGAATTAAATTCATTTTATCAACATCATAACTTATTGAAATTTAACATTTTTTTTTAAAATATAAATTTTACAATAAAAAGTTTATTATAATCAAATATTTTTTAGTTGGTTTTCAGGTTTAAATAGTCATTTATTCATTCATCATTTAACAATAATAAAATAATTAATTAAAGGAGGAATTTGATGCCTATAAATCTTGCAGCTATAGCAAAAAAGAAAAAGATTAAATATTTTTTAATCAGTTATGTTGATTTTTTTGGGATACTTCGATCAAAATTAGTCCCAGCACAATCAATAAAAGAAATGCAAAAAGATGGGGCCGGTTTTGCTGGCTTTTCAACTTACCTTGATATGTCTCCTGCTGATGCAGATATGGTTTCTATTCCTGATCCTTCAAGTTTAATTCAGCTTCCATGGCAACCTGATGTAGCTTGGTTAGCTGGAGACCTTTGGATGAATGGCAAACTTGTTGATGCTTCTCCAAGAGTTATGCTTAGAAAACAAATTGCAAGACTAACTAAAAAAAATATGTATTTGAAAAGTGGTGTTGAATGTGAATATTTTTTAATTACACCACAGGCCGACTCAATAGCTGATAAAAATGATATAGCCGATAAACCTTGTTATGATCAGTCAGCACTTATGCGTCAGTATGATTTAATAAAAGCAATTTGTGATAGTATGATTTATCTAGGATGGGGTCCTTATCAAAATGATCATGAAGACGCTAATGGACAATTTGAAATGAATTGGAATTTTTCTGATTGTTTACGTACAGCTGACCGGCATGTATTTTTTAAATTTATGGTCAAAACTTTAGCTGAAAAAAAAGGTCTGCGTGCAACTTTTATGCCCAAACCTTTTTTAAACAAAACTGGTAATGGTTGTCATGCACATTTATCAATTTGGAATAAACAAGGAAAAAATTTATTTTCAAATCAAAAAGACAAATTAGGATTATCAAAAATTGCATACAATTTTATGGGAGGCATTATGTATTCTGCGGAAGCATTAACTGCTTGGTTTAATCCTACTATAAATAGTTACAAACGTATTAATGCTCCAGTTACCGCTTCTGGCGCTACATGGTCTCCAAACACTATAACTTATTCTGGAAACAACCGAACGCATATGATTAGAGTCCCAGGTCCTGGACGATTTGAATTAAGACTTATGGATGGAGCTACAAATCCTTATCTTCTTCAGGCTGGTATCATTGCTGCTGGTTTGGATGGTATAGAAAAAAAACGTAATCCAGGAAAACCTGTTTATGTTAATATGTACGAAGAAAGTCATAAAGTTAAAGGAGCTAAAAAATTACCTTCATCTCTTGAAAAATCACTTAAACATCTTAGAAATAACAAGGTGATTGAATCTGCATTTGGAAAAGATGTAGTAACTTCTTACATTAAACTCAAAAGCAAAGAAATTAAAAAATATAATTCTTCCATGATTAAAAAACTTGGTTTTCGTGGAACTAAACAAAGTAACAAATCAAATATTATTACTCAGTGGGAAAAAGATAATACTTTGGATTGTTAAAAAATTTATAATTTTTTATGTCTAAGAAAATAGGTTGGGATAATTTTGTCATATGGCAATGTAGTTTGCGACAAAGAAACTTTAGAATGTTCAGTGGAAAACCTTCGGAAGGAATTATAGCGTCAATTTTAGATAATAAATCAAATAAAGAAATTGCAAATTTACGTTCAGTCTTGATAGAAAAAAATTCTCTTAAAACTGCAAAAATGTTTGAATTTATGATTAAAAAAACTCACGATCCAGAGGAACGTTTTTCTAAAGCTGTTAAGTTTTTTGCTTCTGACTATTATAATACTCCTAAGAATTTTGATGGTTCTTTTACTGCTACTTTCTCTTATCAATCTAATATGGCAACAAAAATATTAAAGAAAAAAAAATGCAATGTACAATTTTTTGAGAGAGACACTGGATTTAATTTTTCTGTTTCTGTTTTCAAATTAAATAAAAAAGATTCAAAATGGTTATACACTTTTTGGCACAATACATTTTTTAATCCTGTATTAAATGAAAAAATAGACATCTTATACTTCTGTCCTGATAAATCAGAACTAAAAAAAATAGATTAATCGAATTTTTGATATGCCTTTTTTAAAATAACTAATGGGTGCTTGGGAGACATTTGGAATTTAATTAAAAGCTCTCTTGCTATCATATCTCTATCCTGCTGATCTTTTGGCAGTTTCATATTTGGAGGTGCTGTAACCCAACCATTGACATTTCGATCAAATACTGCTGGTTTACCACTTTCGTAACCCATATGAACATCTTCTAACCAATTCAAATCATCCCAACCCATATGTTCGATATATTTTTTTAAAAAAGGAGTTAGGCGATTATAATCAGGAAGAAGATTTACATCATATCTATAACCAATATGCTGGCCAATCATTTTTTCTCTGGCGGTTTTAATACCAGTGTCCTTAGAGGATTTATTTTTTAAAATTTTTTTTATTTTTTTCTTCGCCATTTTCTCCTCTTAAATTGAATGGAAATTATCTACACCAACTGTGTATTCTGTTCCAGCTAAAGGCACTTTTGCTAAAGCAGAGGCTTCCATAGTAAGTGCTGCTAAATCTTCCGGTTCAAGAGAGTGTATATTAGTTTTACCACAAGCTCTTGCAAGTAATTGAGCTTCTAAAGTCATGGAATGCAAATAATTATAAACTCGAAGTGCTGCATCATCTGGATTTAAGCGTTTTCGTAATTTAGGATCCTGTGTTGCTACACCTACAGGGCATCTCCCTGTATGGCAATGATAGCATTCACCTGCTTTAACTCCCATTTCCTTTTCAAAGTCTGCTTCAGGAATATCTTTATTACAATTAAGTGATATTAAAGCCCCTGTACCAACTGCTATAGCATCAGCTCCTAAAGCTAATGCTTTTGCCATATCTGCACCATCACGAATACCACCTGCAAAAACAAGTGTAACCTCACCTGATTTACCAACATCATCTAATGCTCTTCTAGCTTCTCTGACAGCTGCAATACCAGGAATTCCTGTGTTTGCTGCCGCGATGTGAGGCCCTGCTCCAGTTGATCCCTCCATACAATCCAAATAAATGGAATCAGGATTACATTTAGCTGCCATACGAACATCATCATAAACTTTTGCTGCACCTAATTTTAATTGTATTGGTACTTGATTATCTGTGAGCTCTCGTAATTCATCTACTTTTAAAGCTAAATCGTCTGGTCCAAGCCAATCAGGATGTCTCGCTGGTGAACGCTGATCGATACCGGCTGGTAGGGAACGCATCTCTGCAACTTGATCTGTGACCTTCTGTCCCATTAAATGTCCTCCCATACCAACTTTTTGACCTTGGCCAATAAATACCTCAATACCATCGGCTAACTGAGCATGATGGGGATTGAAACCATAACGAGATTGAATACATTGATAATACCACAATTGTGAATATCTTCTTTCATCAGGAATCATCCCTCCTTCGCCAGAACATGTTGCACTACCTGCCATAGTCGCTCCTCTTGCAAGAGCTGTTTTGGCTTCATAAGATAATGCACCGAAACTCATACTTGTGATATAAATTGGTATATCTAATTTGATAGGATTTTTGCAATTAGGACCAATTACTGTTTTGGTTTCACATTTTTCTCTATAACCTTCGATAACAAATCTAGTAAGTGTCCCTGGTAAAAAAGTTAAATCATCCCAATGAGGGATCTTTTTCATCAAAGCCATGCCACGCATGCGATAGCGACCTAATTGTGATTTTATATGAATGTCATTTATTACATCAGGAGTAAAAATAGCATTTTGTCCGAGAAGACTTTTTTTATCGTGACTATTCTTTTTTGATTGTGTTTTTTTTGGCATGTCTATTCTATTTTTTAAATTGCACCTTTTCGTTCCGTAGGCTCTAAATTATCATAGTTCCATAGCTTTTTACCTGAAACAATTTTTGTTATTTTCGAATAATCAACTTTCTTATTAATTTCAGCAACTTTTAATTTTCTCTTAAGCCAAAAACGATCTAAGTCTGTCATTTCTGCTTCAACCGCATCAGCACCAAGAGATCCAATTTTACCGCCTACAAAAATTGTTCCGTCATAAAGCGAGTCACCGAGATTTGGTCCTACATCTCCTAAAATAATAATTCTACCTCGCTGCATCATAAACCCAGTAAATGCTCCAGCATTTCCTCCTACAATTATGGTGCCGCCTTTCATATCAATTCCTGATCTTGCCCCTACGCTACCTTTGCAAATTAAATCACCGCCTCGAATTGCTGCTCCAAAACATGACCCAGCATTTTTTTCAATTACAACTTTGCCAGCCATCATATTTTCAGCACATGACCAACCAACACGACCAGAAATTCGCACTACTGGACCATCAATTGATCCAACGCCAAAATAACCAAGGCTACCTTCAATAATTAAGTTAAGTTTGTTCAAGATTCCAACCCCGAGACTATGTTTTGCTCCAGGATTTTTTAACACAATAGTGCCATAGCCTTTTTTCATTAAATCTTTAATTTTTTTATTAACAGCAACACAATCTAATTTTGTTACATCTATTGTAGTTCGTTTGTTAAAATCAACATCATAAGAATCGTAATAATAAAAATTTTCTACCTCTTCTGGATTAAAAAAAACTTGTTGTGTTCTTCCTGTTAAAACTTCTTGGTGAAGCCCTAGTTCATGTGATTTATGGTCTTTTATGCTTGCCATACTTTTACTTCTCCTTCATAGGGATCATGTGTATCAATTTCATGAGGAAGCAAGGTGCGTATAGCTACTTCTTCAGATGCTAAAGCAACTAATTCATCACTTTCATACAAAACCATTGGCTTAGCTGCCATATAATCTTTTGCCATTCCTAATTTATCTTTAGTTGCTACTAAATATGTAAAAACTCCGTCCAAATCATTAAGAGATGAATGCATCGCTTCATTAAGATCAACTCCTTTTCTAATCTTATCTGCTAAATAAACAGCTATTAGTTCAGAGTCACAAGTAGACATAAAGCGCATTCCTAATTTTTCAAGTTTTCTTCTTGTATTCCAATAATTAGTAAGTTGACCATTATGAACAACAGATACATCACTAAAAGGATAGCCCCAAAAAGGATGTGCTGACCGAATATCAACACCAGATTCTGTAGCCATTCTTGTATGACCGATCCCATGTGTGCCACTAAAATTATTCAAACCATACTGATCTGCAACAACTGAAGCATCTCCAATATCTTTAACAAGCTCAAGAGATTTACCTAATGACAAAATTTCAGTCATTTCTACTGACTCAATTTTTTTAGCAAGCTCTAATAAGTCATCATCACATTTCAAAACATAACGAAAAGAATAAGGGGTTGCTTTTTCTTCTTTAACTATAGTAGCTCCAGCAGAAATAATTTCTGAATTAACTTGCGCTACTCTTTTTTCATAAACAGATGGATCTTCAATTTGTGCAGAACTTCCTTCTTTCACATTTTCTCCAACTTTAAAACGCAAAATATAATTATTAGAGCTTCCATCTCCATAAAGTGCGTAGCCTGTAGAATCTGGTCCACGGTGTTTTAAAGATTGCAACATATTTTGCATTTCACCGCCTACATTTGTTGATTTTCCTCTATGTATCAGTCCAGCAATTCCACACATAATCTAATCCCTTTCTGCTCTAAGGAAGAACATCAAGATATTCATCGAGATCCCATTGAGTTACTGTTGCTAGGAATTTTTCCCACTCATCTTTTTTATAATGCAAAAATACCCTTAACATTTCATCAGGTAAAGCTGATTTAATTACTTCATCACTTTCAAGTGTAGTGATCGCATCACCTAAAGTTTGTGGAAGTTTTTTAACTTCTTTTCCACCTTTCATTGCTTCATAGATGTTTCCTTTTTCTGGTTCTCCCGGATCAAGGTTTCTATCCATTCCATCACTAAAAGCTTTTAAAATACCTGCGCCTAGTAAATATGGATTATGAGTTGAATCAACTGAGCGATATTCAACACGTCCTGGCGCTGAAACACGGACACTGCAAGTTCTATTCTGATATCCCCAATCAGCATATACAGGTGCCCAAAATCCAGTATCCCATAAACGTCTATAGGAATTCACTGTTGGTGATCCCAAGCATGTTAAAGCCGGTAAGTGTAACAACAACCCTGCTACACAATTAAGACCAACAGGACCAGGTTTCACAGCATCAAATTTAGGATCAGGCATAAACGTATTTTCTCCTCCGGAGATATGCGTAAACACTTGTTCCATCCCTGGCAAAGGATCATTACCAATCGGAGTAGATTTAAGTTCCCCATCTTTCCACAATGATACATTCGTATGACATCCATTTGCTGAGACACCCATAAAAGGTTTACTCATAAAACATGCAATTAAATTATTTTCTCTAGCCACTTGGGCGCATATTTGACGGTACGTAGAAAGTCGATCAGCATTTCTTAATACTTCATCATACATAAAGTTTAATTCTAACTGACCTGGAGCATCTTCATGGTCCCCTTGAATTACATCCAAACCCATTGCACGAGAATATTCAATAACTTTCATGTAAACAGGTCTTAATGATTCAAATTGATCAATGTGATAACAATATGGTCTTGAAAAACCATCACCTGTTGGTTCTCCATTATCTTTTTTAGTTAACCACATCATTTCAGGTTCTGTACCAGCTCTCATTTGCATGCCATGTTTGGCTTTAAATTCATCTTGAAAAATTTTTAAGTTTCCGCGGCAATCTGAAGTTAAATGACCGCCTGGATTTTCTTCTTCTTCTCTATTTCTAAAACAAGTAC
Organism: uncultured Alphaproteobacteria bacterium; assembly: GCA_902607435.1. Classification (GTDB taxonomy): domain Bacteria; phylum Pseudomonadota; class Alphaproteobacteria; order HIMB59; genus CACLJX01. The sequence goes on from CACLJX010000005.1 coordinate 85,339, forward strand.
AAAATACTCTGGCTAATCTCTTATCCCATGGAATTTGAACAAATGTTTCAGGTTCGGCAATACCAACCAACTCTGAAGCTTCTGGGCCATAGCCTATATAATCACCGTGACGATCAATAAAAAGATTTGCTGTAGATCCGTATACTAATTGAAAACCTTTTTCTGCAAGTGTTTCCCAGTGATCAGCAGGAACACCTTTACCTACGATTCGACCTGTTACTGAAATAAATTGATAATAAATATAAGTTATACCAAGATCATTTATTTTTTTTCTTACATCTTTAACAAGCTTATCTCTACCAGGTTGATTTACAAATTTTTCTAAATCAGTCATTTTTTTCCCCCATTTAAAAACTTATAAAAACTTATACCATTCAACACTACTTTAACTCCATGGGAAAGGACTATTAGAGGTTGGATGTAATTTTCCTAACTCAAATCTTGAAAACCGAAAAGGTTCTAATAATTCACTTCTTTCATCCAAGACTTCACTGGCTACTAATTTGCCTACTCCAATCATTTTATATCCATGGTTTGAATCAGCTATAATATGAACATTTTCTCTAAATTTGTCAAAAACAGGGAAATTATCTGGTGTGAAACAACCTAATCCTCCTGTTGGGCCTTGTTTATATAAATGTGATTTTCCTTCAAATCTCTTTTGACAAAAAGCTAGAGCAGAAGACCACATATGAGCAAAATCATCACCAACAACAAATTCTTCTGAATCTGGACCATATGGATCAACATTTACTTCCTCAGCAGGCATGTTGACTCTATGTGGCGAAGAACCTCCTTGAATGCCATTAAAATGAAAATCTGGTTTATAATATATTCCCCACAACTTATCTGTAATCAACGATTGATCAACATCTGAATACAAAGGAGCATCTGTATCTACATGTATAACTGGTGGCATATTTCCATCATTAGCTTTTTGAGTCAAAGGATTAAGTCTTATAACTCCCTCAGTTAAAAACCAATAATGCCACATAGGATAATCACCTCGTATAGTTCCTTTTTCATCTTTAATTGATATTTTTCTTGGAAGTTCGAGCATATTCCAAATATCTCTTAACCAAGGTCCAACACCAACAATTACTTGATCACACTCAACAACTCCTTTATCAGTTTCAACGGCTGTTACTGCACCACTACCATTTGCAGATTTAAATCCTTTAACTGTTGTACCAGTAAATATTCGAACTCCTTCAACTTCTGCTTTCTTGGCAAGACCATAAATTGAAGAAGTGTTATTAGCATAACCACCTCTTTTTTCATGTAATACTGAAGTAATTCCTTTTGCCTGCCAATCATCAAAAATATTTTTCATATAATCAAATGATTTCTTTTCGCCATGAATAAAGGTTGATTCATAGCCAATAGATTTTTGTTGTTCATAAATTGTAGCTACATCTTCTTCCATAACTTTCGGGCTTATTTGCATGTATCCAACTGGATGATAATGAAAAGCTTCTGATTCATTCTCCCATATTTCGACACTATGTGCCATCAATTCACGCATTGCTGGTTGAAAATAATTATTTCTAACAACGCCGCATGCAACGCCGCTAGCACCGCTAGCGATACCTGCTTTATCAACAACAAGTATATTTGATCCATCACCTTTTCCCTTAGACTTTAGTAATAACGCTAAATGCCAGGCAGTACTTAATCCATGAATACCTGCTCCGATAATAAAGTAATCAACTTTCTTTGGTAAACCCATATAAACCTATTGAATTAATTTACATATTTTAGGAAATTATCTTATTACAGATAAAGTTTCAACATTTGAAACATTTTAAATAAATTATTTACTTTTTGCTAACTTCATTGGCAATCAATGTTGCTGTAAGTATTGTTCTTTCAGCCAACTTAGGGGCACTTTTAACATTAATTGTGCTCTTTGTTCCTGAAAGAGAAATAGCAGCAATTGCTCTTTGTTGATTATCAAGTATAGGAGCGCCAACACCATATACATAATTAAAAGTTTCAGCCTGATTAATGCTGTATCCATTCATTTTTACTTTTCTTAGGTCTAAATGGAGCCTATCTAGTGATGTTATAGTATTTTCTGTATGTTTATGAAGTTTATAACTTTTATAAATTTCATTTAGTTCTTCAAAGCTTTTAAAAGCAAGCATTGCTTTTCCTAAAGCAGTGCTATGAGCATCTTGTCTCATTCTAAAAGATCTTGGTGGCGCAACATCTCCAGCGGGAGAAACTTTATCACAGTACATTATATGAGGACCTTCAAGCACAGCCAGATAAGTGATCAAATCTGTTTCTTTAGATAAATTTCTTAAATGATTAATTGAGTAAGTTGAAAGAGTTTTTAAAAAATCAGATTTGTCTCCAAATTCAAATAGTTTATGTCCTAACGAATAATAATTTGTTGTTATGTCTTTAAATATATAACCAATACTTGTAAGATAAGTTAATATTCTAAAAGCTGTAGCTCTTTCAAGCTTAGTTAAATTAGCAACTTCACTAGCTTTAAGCGGTCTAGCGGATTTACCAACACATTCAATTATGCGTAATGCCTTTTGAATTGAGCCACTTAAATAATTTCTTTTCATTATTTGAATATCACTATTTATTAAACATATTAAAATATGTAGTATACTGAAATAATATAAAATGGACATAAATATAGAAAATTTTGATATCCGCAGAACTAATCCTTATAACGCAGGACCAATTGGATTGCCTGCGGGTGAAGAACGATATATCTCAAAAGCACAAGGATTAGTTGGCTTTGAAATTTTTTCTGATGATAAAATATCTATTAAAAATACTGAAGGAAAACAAACTTGCGAAATTGTTGTTTTTGATAAAAAAGGTCGCTCTAACCCAAGTTTAATAAATCAACAAAGCAATGGCAATGCAAAATTTATTAAATATGTTTTAACTAATAATAATGATAAAAAATTTCTCCTCGAAAAACTAAAGAAAAGAAATATTGATTTTAATAATACAAATTCAATTAACTATTTTAATCAAGAAACAGAATCTAATGCAGTTGTTAGGTTTACGTGCCAAGATGATGGTTTTATTATTATTGCTTCTCCAGGAGAAGCTATGTCTATTGATAACCAAAATGCTGCCTCTGATCTAGAAGTAAAAGTTCAAAGAAAAAAAATTAAAAATAATAAATTAGAATCTTTTCTACCTGATCCACTTGCAGATACGAAAGAAGAATATTTAATTAAAGATAGTACTGCTCTAGCCTTTGAGGTTAAAGAGGGAGATTTCATACAGGTAATTGATATCTATGGCCAACAATGTTCTGATTTTATGGCCTTTGGTGCTCCTCAATTACAAAAAGGGGAAGAATTTTCAATTGATACAACTGTAACTCGAAATATTGTTGGAGGTGCATACCCTATGCCAGGTTTATTTTCTAAGTATTTTGATAAAAATCAAGATACTTTAGTTGAAGTAATCCAAGATACATGTGGACGCCATGACACGTATGGAACAGCATGTACGCTAAAATACTATGAAGATATGGGGTATTTTGGGCATCCAAACTGTTCAGATAATTATAACGGCCAACTCGAACCTTTTGGAGTAGAAAAAAGAAAAGGTTGGAATGCAATTAATCTTTTTTTTAATACATCTATAGATGCTACAAATGTTTTATTTTCAGATATACCTTGGTCAAGACCTGGTGATTATGTTTTATTTCAAGCACAAAAAGATTTAGTTTCTGTTTCTTCAGCTTGTCCTTGTGATGTGGATGCAGCAAATGGCTGGAATCCTACCGATATTTACGTTAGAGTTTATTCTAAAAAAAATATTTTTTCAAAAGCTACAGGTTATAGAAAAAATGCAAATTCAGATTTTATGTTAACAAAAGAAACAGCTTTTCATAAACGAACAGCCGTTATGACAAAAGACATGATGGACTCAGCTGGGTTTTGGATTCCTAATAAATACAATAATTACGGAACAATTGAAGAATATACTGCTTGCAGAAATAATGTTGTAGTAATGGATTTATCTTCTCTTCGCAAATTTGAAATACTAGGACCGGATGCTGAGGAATTAATGAATACAGCTCTTACTCGTAATGTAAAAAAACTTGCAATAGGACAGGTAGTATATTCAGCTCTTTGTTATAAAAATGGAACAATGATTGATGACGGTACTTTATACAAATTAGGTGATACTAATTTTAGATGGATATGTGGAAATGATTATTCTGGAGAATGGCTAAGAGAACTTGGGGAGAAGCTTAATTTAAAAGTTTGGATCAAAACATCGACTGACCAATTGCATAATCTCTCTGTTCAGGGACCTAATAGCAGAAAATTGTTATCAAAAATTATATGGACTCCTCCAGCTTTCCCAGATGTAAACAATCTCAAATGGTTTCATTTTTCTATCAGTAGAATACAAAATCATTTAGGCTCTCCTGTAATGTTATCGCGTACAGGTTATACTGGAGAGCTAGGCTTTGAATTATACTGTCATCCAAAAGATGGTTTAAAAGTTTGGGATTCTTTATGGGAGGCTGGTAAAGAATTTAATCTAGTGCCTATGGGTTTTGCAGCTTTAGATATGCTGAGAACAGAAGCAGGTTTAATACTAGGTGGTAATGAATTCAGTGATGAAACTGATCCATTTGAAGCAGGAATTGGCTTTACAGTGCCTCTAAAAACAAAAGAGGCAAACTTTATTGGTAAAGACGCACTTATTAAACGTAAAGAGAATCCTCATAGAAAACTAGTGGGATTAGAAATTGAAGGAAACGAAAAAGCAAATCTAGGAGACTGTGTACATATTGATAGAGGTCAGGTTGGAATTATTACAAGTGGCACTCTTTCACCAACATTAAATAAAAATATTGCTTTATGCCGAATAGATATTCATTCATCTGAACTTGGGACTAAAGTTGAAGTAGGCAAACTTGATGGTCACCAAAAAAGAATTTCAGCTGAAATAGTTAAATTTCCTTTCTATGATCCTGACAAATCAAGAGTTAGATCATAATTTAAAGAATTATATTAATTTTTTATGATTGATAAATTTGAAAGAATTAAACTAGGGCATTTTCCGACTCCTATAGAATATTTAAAAAATATTACGGAGCATCTTAACGGACCACAAATATACATAAAAAGAGATGATTGTACTGGTTTAGCAACTGGTGGCAATAAAACAAGAAAACTAGAATTTTTAATGCCCGATGCTATTAAGAATCAAGCGGACCTTGTTGTTACCGTTGGAGCCGTTCAATCCAATCATACCCGTCAAACCGCTGCTGCTTGTGCAATACTTGGGTTGAAATGCCTTATTGTGTTGGAACAAAGATTAGCTGATGCACCAGATGCTTACATGACATCAGGCAATGTTTTTTTAGACAAACTTTTTGGCGCTGAAGTTATTTTATGTCCTAGTGAAAAAGATGTAAAAGAATATGCTGAAGAAATAATGGCTGAAAGAAAAAACAAAGGTGCCAATCCTTATTATATTCCTGTTGGTGGAAGTAATCATATTGGAGAACTTGGATATGCTGAATGTATGAAAGAGATTATAGAATATGACAAAGATAATTCGTTTACTCATATTGTGTTAGCAACTGGAAGCGGAGGAACACATTCAGGTTCTATAGTTGGTAAAACTTATTATAAAAGTAATATAAAAATTGTTGGTATTAGTGTTAAAGATAAAAAAAATGATCAAGAAGAAAAAGTTTTCAAATTAGCACAGACAGCCTGTGATTATATAAATTGTGAACAACCTAAAAGAGAAGATGTATTGGTATTTGATGGTTATGTAGGAGGAGGTTATGGAGTGCCAACTGAAGGAATGAAGGAGGCTTTAAAATTAATGGCTACTAAAGAAGGAATTCTTTTAGATCCCGTATACTCTGGAAAAGGATTCGATGGATTAATGGATTTAGTTTCAAAAAAATATTTCAAGAATACAGACAAATTATTATTTATTCATACTGGCGGTGCTGCTTCATTGCATGCATATGAATGGGCTTTTTAATTTATTTACGTATCCCAAAAATTATTCTACCTAAAATACAACAAAATTATTGATTGATAGAAGTAAAGTTTAAACTCTTTTTTTACCTTGTATAATTCTATCCAATATTAACGCACAGAATAAGATTGCAATACCAGCTAATATTCCTTGTCCAACATTTGCGTATTGTAATGCTTCCAATACATCTTGACCCAATCCTTTAGCGCCAATTAAGGAAGCAACAACAACCATTGCTAAACTCAACATGACAGTTTGATTAACACCTGCAAGGATTGTTGGCATTGCAAGAGGTATGTCTACCTTTGTTAATAAATACCATTTGGATCCTCCGTATGCTATTGCAGCTTCTCTTATAGTTTGAGGAACCCCCTTTAAACCCAATACTGTCAATCTCACAACAGGAGTTCCTCCAAAAATCATTGTAATAATAACTGCTGCAACTTTGCCAGTCCCAAAAAAAGCAATGACAGGAATCATAAATACAAATGCGGGCATGGTTTGCATAAAATCCATTATAGGTCTAATTAAGGAATAAAATTTTGGTCTTGTGGCACAATAAATTCCAAGTGGAATCCCAATAGTAATACTTAATATAGCAGCTGTACCCAATAAGGCCAAAGTTGTCATTGCTTTAATCCAAAAACCTAAAAAACCCATATAAGCTAAAAATGAGCATGAAAAGATTGCCGCTCTTGGACCTGCGGATAGACCAGTTAATAAAACTATGGCACTAATTACAACGATCCATGGTGTCTTAACAAATATCAGCTCCAACGAGTCTAAAACTGATCTTATGCCGAATGTAATTGCATCAAAAACTCTCTCCCCTTTAAGGACAGCATAATCAAAGGCATTTTCCACTCCATCTATCGAAGCTAACCTTATGTCAGGATGAGTTGGAAAATCTTTCATCGACTTTATTAAATTTGGATAACTATAATGAATTGTTGAAAACAAAATAATAACCAAAGCAAAAGTTATACTTAAAAGATAATTTTTTATTTTCATGCCGGTGCTCATCAACTTATTTGATAACCATTCAGAAAATCTCTTTTCTAATATGGTGTTAGCAATCATACCTTGAACTATTCTAATGAAAATAAATAATAGTATTCCTCCAATGGCAATCCAAAAACCAGAAGCTTCGACTCTTTGAGCTTCTGCTACATAATCTGATATAGAATCCTCTAGAGATTTAATGGTTCTCTTAAACATTGCAACTTTATCAGAGTTATTTTCTATTGCTGCTTGAAGTTGTTGCTTTCTAAAATCAATGGTGGATTGAATCTGTTCAATTTTAGTATAAGCTTCAGCACTTATATTTCCAAAAAAACCTCTAACAATTTGTACTATTGCAAAGGTTTCAATTATTAAGAATGCCAGTGACCAGTTCCAGATATTTCGAATACTGTACCAAATAGAGCCCAATAAAAATGCTGATAAATTAAAAGAAAAGACGTATTTTGAACTATTACCAATACGTTCGAATTCTTTGATGTAATAATCGTGATTAGTTTTTACAAACTCTTTAATTTGATCAGTATTTAACAATTTTTTATTATTCATCTTGTCCTTCAACAACAGAAATTAATAAATCTTTTTGAGAAATTGCTCCTATATCTTTGCCATCTGAATTAGTGATAATAATAGGGCTATCTTTAGAGACTGATTTTTCAATTAAACTACTTAAAATTTCATTTTCCTTCATTCGTATTGCATTGCTGGGCAATGGGCCGTAATTATTTTTAAATTCATCTATTGATTTCATGATTGTTTTTGCTTCAACAACATTTAATCTTGAAATACCTTTTACAAAATCAGCCACATATTCATCAGCTGGTTTTATAACTATTTGCTCTGGGGTTCCTACTTGAATAACTTTACCATCTCTCATAATGGCAATCCGATGACCAACTTTTACAGCTTCATCCAAATCATGTGTTATAAAAACTGTTGTTTTTTTCATTTGTTTTGAAAGCTTAAGAAATTCTATTTGTAATTGTCTTCTAATTAAAGGATCTAATGCGCTAAAAGGCTCGTCCATTAATAATATCTCAGGATCTGCTGCTAATGCTCTTGCTAATCCTACGCGTTGTTGCATACCTCCTGAGAGTTCATGAGCATATTTGTTTCCCCATCCTTTTAATTCAACTACATTTAAAATTTCATTTGCCTTTTCATATCTTTGATTTTTATTAACTCCTCTTATTTCAAGAGGCATAGCAATGTTATCAATTACAGAGCGATGAGGCATTAAAGCAAAATTTTGAAATACCATACCAATTTTCTTATTTCTAAATTCTTGTAATTGATGTTTTTCAAATTTCATTACATCTTGACCATCAATTAAAATATTTCCTGAAGTCGGTTCTAACAATCGATTAATATGCCTTACTAGAGTTGACTTACCACTTCCGGATAATCCCATAACACAAAAAATTTCTCCAGGATGAACACTAAAAGAAACATCGGAAACTCCAATTACAGAGTTATATTTTTCTAAAGCCTCTTGTTTTGAAATATTCTTTTTTGTTATTACATCTAATGCTTGTTGGGAAGTATTTCCAAATACCTTCCAGATATTTTGAATTTCAATATAGCTTCCAGAATTTTGAGATGACATAAGATGTGTGATAAAAAAAACCGACGTTTTTAACGTCGGTTTTTACATAAGTTAAATTATAATCCTAGCCAACCATCAACTGTTTCCGCATTATTAGCCATCCATTCTCTGGCTACTTCTGCTGGATCTCTTTCGTTGACTGATACTTCAAAAGCCATCCAAGAAACATCATCAGCTGTTATTTGAAAGTTATTAAAAAATTCAACAATAGCTGGTGCATGTGCCTCTAATGATGTCGCCCATCCAATTTGAATGTTTTTAAGCGCATCTTTTGAAGCCACATATGATTTATTGTACCAATCTGGATCTGCTTTTGGTTGAATCATTTTATATTTTTCAGGATCGTATGTAGGTTCATCCAACATTACCACATCTGCCATTCCCCAAATTGCGTGGGGTTTGTAGCAATAAAAAGCATAACCTTCTCCTTTTTTGATGGAGTCTAAAACTCTAGCATTTTTCACAGCTTCAGCTGCTCTAATAGGCTCGACCCCTGCATCATATAATTTGTAATCTCTAAGCTTTACTTGATTCACATTTGCAGATGCCCATCCATCAGCGCCAATCCAAAACTCGCCTTTTCCATTACCATCACTATCCATTTCCTTTACAACTTCTGGTCTTCCAAGATCAAAAATTGAAGTGATATTCATTTTTTTTGCAAAATCTTGAGACACACAATATCCTTGATTTCCTTCATAAGGATTTGAGCTTAGTTTTACTGTTCCTTTTGGAACATACTCGTTAGTATAAGCTTCTTGGTTTGGAAGCCAGATATCAGGATGAACTTCTATTTCACCTTTTCCTCTGTCCATAGCTTGATAAATAGCAGTATTATTGCCTGGAACAAGGTCAGCTTCGCCGCCCATTTTATCAGTTACAACCGCAGATAATAAATTTGCAATTGCTGTTGCTCCCGTCCAACCTGGATCACCGATTGCAACTTTTTCTGCATAGCTTGAAAATGATACTAATAATGTAATTAACCCAGCTATGAGAGTACTTTTGACTAATTTCATAGTATTCCTCCAATGAAATAAATTAATGTAATTAATAAGTTATCCGTATAATGAAATGAATCAAGTGTTTATAAATAGACTAGTTTTATAGTATTTTATTATTAATAAAATCTAACATTATTTCGTTAAATTTCTTTGGTTTTTCCATATGGGCATTATGGGCACAATCTTTAATTACAGCTATCTCACTATGTTTAATACCTTGCTTTAAAGCTTTTTGCTGCTCCCAATCATAGGATTTATCTTTGTCAGACCAAATAATTAAAGTTGGACAATTAATTTTTGATAACTGTTTACGCCCATCCCATTTTTCCCAGGCATTAAGACTAGCTAAAGCAGCTTGCTCAGTTGCTTTTTTCCCTTCTTCCAAACAAATGGGGTAACCTTTTGATTTTTCATAATCAACAAACCAAGTTTTAGCAATTTCCTCTCTTACACTCTTGATTCCTAGGTTCAGAATTTTTTTTCTTGTTTGATCAATAGTTTCAAATCTACTCGGTAAGGCTCCAATAGGGCCTGTCCCACAACAAATCAATTTTTTAACTTCTTTAGAATTCATAGCTGCTATTTCCTGGACAATCATTCCTCCCATAGAATGTCCAAGCAAATACAGATTATTTATTTTTAGATGTTCTAATAGCTCAAGAATAAGTTCAGCATTTTCATTTATTGAGTTTGGTGCTTTGAGTGAGGCACTTTCTGCATAACCAGCTAGACAAGGAATTATAACTTCATAGTCATTTTTTAATACTTCTATTTGAAATTGCCACATCAGTGGCCCACCTAAATAGCCGTGAATTAGCACAATGGGAAAGCCTTTTCCAATTTTTTTATATGCTAAATGTTTCACACAAATAGTTTTTTATAAAATTTTAATTTTATTTACGATTTAGTTGCCAAAAAAGTTTCCATCGAATCATCCATTGCTTCAGCCCACGGTGTGTGATGAATTGGAGCCTCTGTTCCTGTTACAGCAGAAGAAAAGGATTGATTACGGTAGGTCATAATATCATCTTCTTTGTGATGTTCCCAATTTTTGAAATGTTTGCGAATTAATTCAAAATCTATTTTTGGATAATCTGATAAATTGTGCAAATCTTTTGTATATTCAGTTTGAAAATCAATCATTTGAATAGGATCTTCTAATTTTTCTTCTTTAGCAACCCAATCATTAATATCTTTTTCAGCTTCAGAGTCACTTGGGATCTGAATTTTATCCAATATAACATCTCTGGCAAACCATGCTTGGCAATCAAACATATTGAAAGTATGAAATTGATCCTGCATTCCTAGATAAAACAGTTTGTGATTATCTTTCCAAACTACTCCTTTATAAAGTTTCGGAGGATATAAGCGATTGTGTGTTTCTAATGTTAAACTTTTTTCTAAAAAAGGAAAATGATGAAGATAACCACTACACAAGATAATAGCATCAACATCTTGTGTATGACCATCTTTAAAAATAGCTTTTTTACCTTCTAATTTATCTAAGTAATGTACCTCTTTCATGCCAGAGGGCCATTTAAATCCCATGGGATTATTACGATATCCAATGGTCACTGACTTGGCGCCGTACTTATAACATTGAAGAGCGACATCTTCTGCAGAATAACTGCTACCTAATATAATCAAATCTTTTCCTCTAAATTCTTCCGCATCTCTAAAGTCATGGGAGTGTAAAATGCGCCCTGGAAAAGATTTCATTCCTTCATACTCTGGAATGTAAGGAACAGAAAAATGACCCGAAGCAACAACAACATAATCGAATTTTTCTTTTGAAATATTGTTGTTTTTTTTGTTTAAAGAGGTAATCTCAAATTCACTCCCATTATAAATTACATTGGATACAGTAGTATTGAATTTTATATATTTTTTTACATCTGCTTTATTTGCACGTCCTAAAATATAATCATACAAAACTTCTCTTGGTGGAAAAGAAGGAATGGGTTTATCGAAATGTTCATCAAACGTGTAATCTGCAAATTCCAAGCATTCTTTGGGACCGTTCGACCACAAATATCGATACATACTATTTGGAACAGGATCTCCATATTGATCTGAACCTGTTCTCCAACTATAGTTCCATAATCCTCCCCAATCTGATTGTTTTTCATAACAAACGATATCAGGGATTTTTTCCCCTTTAGACTCTGCTTGTTGAAAGGACCTTAGGATTGAAAGTCCACATGGACCTGATCCTATGATTGCTACTTTTGACATATTTAACCTCAAATAAATAAAAAAAACTACTATTCCCTATATTTTTTAACATTTAAAGAGAAAAGTTTTTGTACTTAGTGGAATTTATAGATTGATTTATATGTTTATTTTATTAGTCTGAATTTATGATTTAAATCTTAACTACCTATAGGAGGAATTATGTTTAAGACTTTAACAAAAATCATTGCTGCAGTAGCTTTGTTAGTATCACTTGCAAGTACTTCAATAGCAGCTGACAGTAAGAAACCTATCAGAATTCCAGTACACAACTGGTCAAGTCAAGTTGTGATGGCTTATGTAATTGGTGGAATTTTTGAAAGTATAGGGAACAATGTTGAATATGTTCCAGCAGACTCTCAAGCGGTATATGAATCAATTCGCCAAGGCGATGTAGATATATCACACGAAGTTTGGCAATCTGCATTCGGTAAATCTTTTGATGCTGCACGTGATGCTGGTGGCCTACTTGATTGGGGTGACCATGAAGCAAGAACTTTAGAAGATATGGGTTATCCAAACTGGGTAGCTGATCTATGTCCTGGTCTTCCAGATTGGACTGCTTTACAAAATCCTGATTGTGCTGCAAAATTTGTAACACCAGATTCAGGTGGAAAAGGTCGTATGCTTGAAGGTCCACAAACTTGGCACCAAGATTTAATACCTCAACGTGTTGATGCACTTGGACTAGGTGATTTATGGACTGTTAAATTTGCTGGTGGTGCTGATGCACTATGGGCAGAACTAGAAGCAGCTGAAAAAGAAGGAAGAGGAACGATCATCTTTAACTGGACACCAAACTTTACGGATGGTGCTGGTTTCACGTTTATCGATTTCCCTCCTTACTATGATGGTTGCAGACCAGTTGATGGTGGTGATGGAAAATGTGGTTCACCAGATGGATATCTGAAAAAAGCAGTGAATGAAAACTTTCCTAAAACTCATCCAGATGCAGCGAGCATTTTCAAAAATATGTCATTTTCAACAAGTCACATTGGCGCAATGGCAGCTTTAGTTGACCTTGAAGGAATGACTCATGAAGATGCAGCTAAAAAATGGTTAGCAGATAACGAGTCTGTATGGAGCGCTTTTTAATTCAATAATTTTTTGAATAAAAGTATAACTATAAAGTATTATCTCCCCTCGTTTCAAACAAGGGGAGATTTTTTTTTATTTTTAGTGTAATTTATTAAATAATGCAGATGAGAAAAACACTTGTATATTTATTTCTGGTTTTGATCCTAAGTACTACAGCATCAGCGCGTAAAACTGGATGTGAAGGGGATTGTGAAAACGGAATTGGAACTTGGACTTATACAGACAAAACCGTATACGTGGGAGAGTGGCGTGGTACTTTAAAAAATGGACAAGGAACTGAGACTTGGCCAAACGGATACATATACGAAGGTGAGTTTCTTAATAGTAAATGGCATGGACAAGGAACTCTGACTTTTCCAGATGGAGCTACATACGTGGGTGAATGGCGTGATGGTAATATGAATGGACAGGGAACTTTTACTTGGTCTAACGGAGACATATACGTGGGAGCATTTCTTGATAGTGCTAGGAATGGACAAGGAAATAAGACTGATACAGACGGAACAGTTCAGAAAGGCATCTGGAAAGACGGCGAACTAGTTGAATCGAATTAGGTAGAATAATGTCATTAGATAATTACTTAAAAAAATACAAAGAAACGCCAGAAGAATTTAGAAAATTTGTAGGTCTTGCTGGTTTATTAGCAATAATAACTTTTACGTTTTTCATTTTAAACAATATTATTGGAGAGAATAAGATCGTAGAGAGCGAGAAAATTGTAGAGAATAAAGAAACGGTCATTTCTTTACTTCCAAGTGGCAGATTAAATTTTTATGAAAGTAGTGATGGGTATCAATTATCACCGAGCGAATATGAAGCTGTGTGCAAAAACACTAAAATTGTAGCCCAACGTGCAATGATGGGGGCACTCATTACTGACATCAAGGCACAGAAATTGTATACTGATAATGGCAATAAAATTGATAAATTTTCAGTAAATTGGGATGCTTCTTCAAACAAATGTTTTGCAGACTATACGATAAGGGCTATAGAAGGTGTGAGTGATACAATTACAGTTTCAGGTCATGCCAAAGGTTTTTTTAATACTGGTGTAGATACTCGAGTATATTTTATAAAAAATTTTTAGTATTTTTATTGTATTTTGGTATAGATTATTGAGATAATATTATGGCTTCTGAACAATCAGTAATTAAATGTGAATCTGTTTATAAAATTTTTGGGGCAAATGCTAAAGAAATGCTCAAAAATGCTAACGGCAATGTAGATGCAAAAACTTTTCAAGAAGCTGGTTGTATAGTTGGTGTTAATAACGCTTCCTTTGATGTTTCAAAAGGAGAATTATTGGTTATCATGGGATTATCCGGATCTGGAAAATCAACCTTACTTCGATGCATATCACGACTGACAGACGCCACCTCCGGTAAAATTTTTATTGATGGTCAGGATTTATTATCCTTGAAAAATAAAGAATTAATAGAGTTAAGACGAAATAAAATGGGTATGGTTTTTCAAAGTTTTGCACTATTGCCACACAAAACTGTATTAGAAAATATCGCTTTTCCATTGCAAATTAAAGGCCTCAAAACTCGAGACTGTATCTCAAAGGCAATGGATATGGTTAAACTTGTAGGTCTTGATGGACGAGAAAATTATTTTCCAAGAGAATTATCAGGCGGTCAACAACAAAGAGTGGGTATTGCTAGATCGTTAGCAGTTGAACCCGATGTTTGGTTTTTAGATGAGCCTTTTTCAGCACTTGACCCGTTGATTAGAAAAGAAATGCAAGATGAATTTTTAAGACTTCAAAGTTCATTAAAAAAAACAATCTTATTTGTTACGCATGATTTCGATGAAGCTCTTAGACTAGCAGATCGAATTGGAATTATGAAAGATGGTATAATCGAACAATTAGATACACCTGCTAATATTGTGCTAAATCCAGCAACAGAATACGTTCGTAAATTTACACAAGAAGTTCCAAGAGAGAAAGTCTTAAAAATAGAGGCAGTAATGGATCCAATTACAGATGAACAAAATTTAAGTGATTTTAAAGTTTCTAAAGATGCAATAATAGAAACAGTTGCTGAAAAAATTTTAGGCCAAGAAAAACCCATTGCGGTTACTGACTCTACTCAACAAATAGTTGGAATTGTAAAACCTGCCAAAGTAATTCATGTTGTTTTTGGTGAAGGTAATGAAGACAATCAATAATTGATGGCAATTATAAATAAATACCCAAAACTTTTTCAATGGTTTTTTTTATTACTTGTTTTTTTTGGATTGTGTTTTGCCATAGATGTACCAGAAGGCTATAAATTTATTAGAGCTCAAGCTGAATACAGATTAGTTGAGGGTCAAACTCAGTATACTTTTTTAGGCATAGATGTCGCATATTTTTACTTCAATATTTTATGGAGACTACCACCTTGGCTTGGATGGCTTCCCATATGGGTAAATGATTCATTACATTTTTTGTTAAATGATTGGATGCCAATGGAATTTTGGGATGAAGATATTCAGGAATATAAAACACGCCCACTTGTTCTACAAATTACAAGGGTAATTTCAGGTACCATGCTTTTCTTTATTGAATTTATTCGTGAAATTTTAATTGGAGGAGTGAAAACTGTTGTTACATTTACAAGTTGGGACTGGATCGATGCAAATCCATGGGCAGAATTACCTGGACTTCCTTGGACCATCGTTACAGCGGGAGCAGTTATATTGGGCTACAAACTGAATGGGAAAGGTCTTGCAATTTTCGCAGGCATCGCCATGTTTTATATTTCCGTATTTGGCCAATGGAAACCTTCAATGCAAACGCTCTCTTTTATACTGGTAGCGGCACCAGTTTCTTTCATTCTTGGTTTGAGCTTAGGCATTATGGCTTACAAGAGCAAAGCTGTTGAGAAAGCCTTATATCCTATACTTCTAGTCATGCAGACCATGCCCCAATATGCAGTTCTTGTTCCTGCAATGGTTCTGTTTGGCATTGGCGATCATTCCGCAGCTATCATAACAATAGTTGTTGCTACTCCGCCAATGATCCTATTAACTTTGTTAGGACTTAGAGGAGTATCCCCTGAAGTTATTGAAGCTGGCAAAATGAGTGGCTGTAATAATTTGCAACTTATGCTCAAAGTATTAATTCCAACTGCGAGAAGAGACATTTTAATTGGAGTGAATCAGGTCATTATGGTGTGTTTATCTATGGCAGTTATCTCAGCTTTTATCGGTGCTAAAGGATTGGGGTGGAATTTATTGTTAGCCTTGAATCAACTGAATATTGGATTAGCATTAGAAGCCGGTATTTGCATTAGTCTGATTGCCGTAGTGTTGGATAAAATGTCTTTGGCTTGGGCAAATAAACAAACAGATTATTTTGGTAACCTGACTTTTTTCCAGCGTCATAAATATGGAATGTTTTTTGCCGGATCAGTCTTGATTGGATTGATACTTGCCTACTTTGGATCTTTCTACTTTAAAGAAGGTTTTAATTACTTATATGAGGTTCCACATAATAAAGGAATATCAACTGCAGAATTCTGGAATAGAGGTGTTGACTGGATCTGGGATACATTTTTTTACCCATTAAAAATATTTAATACATGGCTAATAGTAGATGTATTACAACCCATGCGAGCTGCTTATCTTCGCATGCCAATTGTTGCAACATTTGTTTTAGTTATGGGTGCTGGTTATATAATTGGTGGAATTCGATCAACTTTAGTAATGGGGGGGGCTAACATTATTTATTGCTTTAAGTCCGTGGTGGGACAGAGCATTAGTAACAGCGTATATGGCAACTTTTGGAGTAATAGTTGCAGGTACAATTGGCATAACCGTAGGCACTTTGTGCGCCCAAAACAAATATAGCGCAAAATTTATTTTAGCAGTTTGTGATATTTTTCAAACATTTCCGTCTTTTGTTTATTTAATTCCAGTTATGATGCTTTTCGGTGTAACGGATACATCTGTTTTAATTGCTGTTATTGTTTACGCAACTATTCCCGCAACCCGCTATACTGTTGAAGGACTTCGTAGCATTTCTCCAGCATTACACGATGCTGGCGCAATGTCCGGTGTAACTAATATACAAAGAATACTTAAAATTGATTTTCCTTTAGCATTGCCCCACATCATGCTTGGAATTAATCAAACCATTGTTTTTGCATTATTTATGGTAATTATTGGGGCTTTCATTGGAACAGAGGATCTGGGACAGTATATTTTAAAAGCTTTATCAGACCTAAAAGGTGGAGGTAAAGGACTGATTCTCGGTATTTGCGTTGCTTTTATTGCAATTGCTTTTGATAATTTGATCCGAACCTATGCGGAAAAAAGAAAAAAAGAATTAGGATATGTAGATTAACTTTTCCTAGCTTCTTGAATGATTTCTGCGATTTCTTCTTCTTTATTATGTCCCATCAGATGAATGCCCTTAACACCTTTAATTTCTTTAAATTTATTTATTAGTTCTTGGCAAATATTTTTACTTTCTTTTTTTGCATCTGATGCTTGCTCTAATCTAGTTATAATTTTTTCTGGTACATTAACTCCAAATAAATTTTTATCCATCCATTT
>CACLJX010000006.1 GCA_902607435.1 uncultured Alphaproteobacteria bacterium
GGTGCAACAGAGAATATAATTATGGCTTCTGTTTTAGCTAAAGGTAAAACTAAAATAGTTAATGCAGCAAAAGAACCAGAAATTATTGATTTGTCTATTTGTTTGAATAAGATGGGAGCTAAAATTTATGGAGCAGGTAGCAATATAATTGACATTGAAGGAGTAAAAGAATTAAAAAAAACAGAACATACAATAATTTCTGATAGGATTGTAGCAGGTACTTATATTATAGCAGCAATAATGTTAAACAAGAAATTTGTTGTGAAAAATTTTAATCCAGAAACATTATCACAACCAATTAAAATTTTACTTCGAATGGGTGCTAATTTAATTATAGGAGATGATTATGTCAAAATAAATCCTTGTAATTCAATTGATGGAGTCAAAATTGAAACTAACCCTTATCCTGGTTTTCCAACTGATTTACAGGCACAAATGATGGCACTAATGTGTTTGGCAAAGGGCAAATCTGAAATAAAAGAAAAAATATTTGAAAATAGATTTATGCACGTTCCTGAACTGAATAGACTTGGAGCTAATATAAAAGTAATAAATGATATAGCTTTTATTAAAGGCAATAGAAAGTTTAAGGGAGCACAAGTAATGGCAAGTGATTTAAGGGCGAGTGTTAGTTTAGTTTTAGCAGGATTATGTGCTGAAGGAGAAACAACAGTTAATAGGGTTTATCACTTGGATAGGGGATATGAAAAAATTGAGGAAATTCTGGGGAATTGTGGTCCAAAAATAATTAGATTAAAATAATCAAACTTTTTCTAGAAGTTTTGCGATAGGTGTGTAAAACGCCTAAAAATTATGAAAATTCAAAAAATTATCATAGCCGTGCCACGTGGCAGAATAACTAAAGAATGTAAAAATT
The DNA here is from genome assembly GCA_902607435.1 of uncultured Alphaproteobacteria bacterium. Taxonomy (GTDB): domain Bacteria; phylum Pseudomonadota; class Alphaproteobacteria; order HIMB59; genus CACLJX01. The sequence goes on from CACLJX010000006.1 coordinate 878, forward strand.
TGTTAAATAAGACAAGTTTTGCTCCTGATCCTCAGCTATTTAATGATTCTACAAGAAAATTAACTTTTAACTCAACAAATAAAAATATTGATTACATAAAGGTAAGATCATTTGATGTATGTACTTTTGTTGCTTTTGGTGCTGCTCACTTGGGTATTGCTGGAGATGATGTTGTCCAAGAGTTTGATTATTCTGAGGTTTATGCTCCATTAGATTTAAATATTGGTCATTGCCGTCTATCTGTTGCTGCTTTAGAAACTTTGCTTGACAAAGAAGATCCGTCAACATGGAGTAACATTAGAATAGCTACAAAATATCCAAATATAGCAAAAAATTTTTATGCAAAGAAAGGTGTTCAGGTAGAAGCAATAAAACTAAACGGCTCAATGGAATTAGCCCCAACACTTTCCATGTGTCGAAGAATAGTTGATCTTGTTTCAACTGGGAAAACTTTAAAAGAAAATGGTTTAAAAGAGATTGAAAAAATTATGGATGTTCAATCTAAATTAATAGTAAATAGATCAGCTTATAAAACCAAAATAGAAGAAATTTCATCTATTATCGAAACGTTTAAAAATAATATTCCATGAAAATATTTAAACAAAAAGAAAAAAATTTTATAAATAATATAAAATCATATTTACAATCTCGTGAAGAGGAAAATGCCGAATTAATAAATCTTAGTGTTAAAGAAATTATAAATGATGTTAAATTGCATGGTGATAGTGCCTTAATCAAATATACAAAAAAGTTTGATAATGTTAATTTAATTAAGTCAGAAATATTAATACCTAGGAAAATGAGAGACAAAAATAAAGCAAATATTGATAAAAAAATAATGAAGTCATTTGAAATGGCAATTAACAATATAACTAAATTTCATAAACAACAGATGCCTCAAAATTATGAATTAGAAGAAAACAAGCTTAGAACAGGGTCTTTCTGGAAGGCTATTGATTCTGTGGGTTTATATGTGCCAGGTGGTAAAGCTGCTTATCCATCATCACTTTTAATGAATGTTATACCTGCTAAGGTTGCTGGTGTTAAAAGAATAATCGTTACAACTCCTTGTATAAAAGGAATAATCAATCCCTATGTGGCAGCTCTTCTGGATATTTTAGAAATTGAAGAAGTTTACCAAATTGGCGGGGCTCAGGCAATCGCTGCTCTTGCATATGGGACAGAAACAATTAAACCCATAAATAAAATTTTTGGTCCAGGGAATGCTTATGTTGCGAGTGCAAAAAAACAAGTTTTTGGGAAAGTAGGTATTGATCTTATTGCCGGCCCTTCAGAGATTATTGTTGTTGCAGATGAAGATAATAATCCTGATTGGGTAGCGTCTGATTTAATAGCGCAGGCTGAGCACGATGAAAAAGCTCAGTCTATTTTGATCACCAATAACGAGATATTTTCTAAAGAAGTATTAACTAGGATTAGTATATTAGTTGAACGATTACCAAAAAAAGAAATAATTCTAAAAAGTATTAGTAATTTTGGAGCTATTTTAATTTTAGATAATTTCGATAATGCAGCAGAAATTATCAATTTAATTGGACCAGAGCATTTACATCTTCAAAACAAAGAAGCAGACAATATATTCAAAAAAATTAATAACGCAGGTAGTATTTTTATCGGGCCGTATAGCCCAGAAGTTTTTGGTGATTATATAGTTGGAACTAATCATATATTGCCAACTTTTGGTTCAGCTAAGTTTTCCTCAGGATTAGGTGTTTTAGATTTTATGACAAGAACTTCCTATGTCTATATGAATAAGGACAATTATTTACAATTATCTGACCATGTGGTTGATATGACAACAGTTGAGAAATTAGAAGGTCATAAATTGTCCGTTACAATTCGACAAAAGGATAAAAAATAAATATAAGAATATACATATAACTGGAGAAAAGATGCCAAAAGAAGGTTCAATTGAATTTCAAGGTGTAGTTTTAGAATTGCTTCCGAATGCAATGTTTAAAGTGAAACTAGAAAATGATCATGAAATACTAGCTCATTCATCTGGGAAAATGCGTAAGAATAGAATTAGAGTTTTGGCAGGAGATAAGGTTACAATTGAAATGACACCTTATGATTTAACAAAAGGACGTATTACTTTCAGATGGAAATAGAATTTCCCTTAAAGAATATTATTAATATTAGAAAAAAAAAATATAATAAGTGTCCTACTTGTAAAAAATCTTCCACTTCATCTTATATTCCTTTTTGTTCAAAAAAATGTAGTGATATTGATTTAATGAAATGGTTATCTGATGATAAATATTTAAACAATAATAAATAATTTATTTAAATAAATAATTGAAAAAAGTGATAAAACAATTTATCTAAATTTTTTTTGCCCAGGTAGCTCAGTCGGTAGAGCAGAGGACTGAAAATCCTCGTGTCGGTGGTTCAATTCCGCCCCTGGGCACCATATTTTTTAATAATTATTTTTCTTACGAAATATATATTATAGTTTGTTAAAAATTGATTTTATGAAAAGTATTCTTGTTTTTACTAATGGTGAAAAAATAGGAGATGGACTGATAAAATTGCCTCTCTTACATGAATTAAAAAAAAGATTACCTAATACAAAAATCTATTGGATGACAGATACAGGAATTACGATTTACAATAGCAGATTAAAAAATATTGCCTTACAATATATAGACAAAATTTTTGAAAAAGCTGAAATACAACCTTTTATTTGGAAAAAAATTTCAAAAAAATATAATTTTGAAAGTATGAAATTTGATTGCATATTTGATACTCAAAAAGCAGTAATGAGAACAATTGCTCTTAAAAGAATAAAACACGATATGTTTATTTCTTCTTCAGCAGCAGGTTTATTTTCCAGTAAAAAAATTCCAAAAAAAAATAATAAAAGAAATTATTATTTAGATGAATTAATATCTCTTGTTGATTTAATCCATCCTGGAAAATATAAAGCTGATTTCAAAATTCCATTACCTAAAAAATTATTAGATCAATTAGATAAATTATTTGATAAAAATAAAAAATATTTTGGTTATGCCCCAGGTGCTGGTGAAAAAAATAGAATATGGAATATTGAAAATTTTATTGAGGTTGCTCAATATTTTGAAAAAAAGAATTATAAAAGTGTATTTTTTATTGGACCAGAAGATCATTGGTTAATTAGTAAAATAAAAAAATCATTCCCACATGCTTTATACCCAGAAGAAATAATTAAAGAATTTTCTGGTCCTGAAATTGTTATGTCTTGTACTAAATATTTATCGTGTGCTTTGGCAAATGATAGCGGAGTAGGTCACATGTTATCTACACAATATTGTAATTTATTTAAACTTTTTGGCCATCATGATGCAGTAAAATTTACACCTCATAGCTCAAATATTTTTACAATTAGTTCTCAGGATTTTGGAAGCAAAGATATAAATTTTATTCAATTAAGAGATGTAATTACTTTAATAGAAAAAAAATTGTCTATATGAATCTAGAACATGAATTTATTTAAGAATAAAAATATAGAAAGAAAAATTGGACCTAAATTTGGTAAAAAAATTCATAATAATTTTATAAATGAGTTCAAACCAAGACTATATGAAAACCAAATTAATTTTGATCGTATGCGAATGTATCGGCTTAATAGAGTCAGAGAACAATTATTAAAAAATGATATTGGAGCTTGTATTTTATTTGATCCTATAAATATACGTTATGCTACTGATACAACAAATATGGCCGTGTTTTCTTTTCATTTAATGACTCGTTATGTTTTTATTCCTGCAAGTGGACCGGTAATATTATTTGAGTATCCAAAATGTGAACATATATTCGAGAATAATTGCACAATAGATGAGGTAAGGCATGTAATAAGTTGGGATTTTTTTTCATGGGGTAATAGTGTTTATCAAAAAGCATTAGAATGGGCCAAAGCTGTAGATGAATTAATGCAAAAATACAGTTCTGATAATATAAATCTTGCCATTGATGTTTGTGATCCAGCTGGAATTAATGCTTTGCAAGACAATTATGATTATAAATTATTTAATGCTCAAAAATATTTAGAAATTGCTAGATCAATAAAATCGGAAGACGAAATAGTATGTTTGCAAGCATCAATAAAAACAGCTGAAAAGGGCATATCCTTAATGCATGAAAAGCTTCAAGCTAATGTTACTGAAGAGGAATTATGGTCTTATCTTCACAAAACAAACATTGAAAATGGAGGTGAATGGATTGAAACAAGACTACTTAGTTCGGGATCACGAACGAACCCGTGGCTTCAAGAGTGCAGCAACAGAATTATTCAACAAGGTGATTTAGTTGCTTTTGATACAGACATGGTCGGCCCATACGGATATTGTGCAGATATTTCTAGAACATTTGTAGAAGGCGGAAAGTTAAACGATGAACAAAAAAAACTTCATAATTTAGCTTATGAAAATATAAAATATAACGAGCAGCTTATTAAACCCGGTGTGACTTTTAGAGAATTTGCTGAAAAAGCCTGGAAGCTTCCTGATAATTGTTATGATAATCATTATCCCTGTCAGGTTCATGGCATTGGTATGTGTGATGAATGGCCATTTATAGCTTATCCAGATAAAGACTATAGTAACGGAGATTATAGCAGCGTATTTGAGGAAAATATGGTGATTTGTGTTGAAAGTTATATTGGTGAGGTAGGAGAAAAAGAAGGAGTAAAACTAGAAGACCAGTATTTGATTACAAAAAATGGATTAAAACTTTTAACAAACTATCCTTTAAACCAAATTTAATTTTTTTTAACTAAACAAAGCCAGGCTTCTACATCTTTATTCACGATGTATGAAGACTTAGATAAATTAAGTACTTCCCATGACTTATTTTGTGATAATTCGTTAATTTTTTTATCAAATTTATACTCTGTGTATATTCCTTCATTTATTGTAAAGCAAATATAGCCATTTTTATTTGTTACACGGATAAATTCATCTAATGCGTGTGCTTTTACGTGTCCATATGTGAATGTACCAACACATATAATAGCACCGAAATCATTATCGTCATACTTAAGAGGTTCATTCAAATCAATTAGTTCTACAGTTTGATAAATGTTATTTGGAATGAGATTCAACATACTTTGAGAAAAATCAACTCCATAAATATTAGTAAAACCGCTTTTTTTTAATTCTATCCCAGCAAGACCTGACCCACATCCAGCATCTAGTATTTTTATATTTTTATCATGTATGTATTTATCTAAAAGCTGAACTGTATTAACAGGGGCAGTATATTCCCATTCAATCATATCTTGATTAAATTGAGCATTTTTTGTCCAATCATCATAGTATTTTAAAACTTTATCTTTAGATGTAAGCTTGTAAATTGGTAGTTTATTGTCAGTGTCTTTATTAATCATAGAACATTTTTTGAAGACTAAACAAATCTATTTTCAGTTCAATAAAAATATGATTAAAAAGAATTATATTTGGAGAGTGTATGAGTAAAAATTTGATTTCAAGATTAAATGAAAGTCCTGTTATTTGTGCTGAAGGATATTTATTTGCTATGGAGAGACGCGGCTATCTACAAGCTGGAGCTTTTGTACCTGAAGTAGTTTTGGAACATCCAGAAGTTGTAACACAATTACATCGTGAATTTATCCGCTCTGGATCTGATGTGGTTCAAGCTTTTACGTATTATGGACATCGTGAAAAATTAAAAATTATTGGCAAAGAAGATAAGTTAGAGGTACTGCAAAAAAACGCATTAAAAATTGCAAAAGATACAGCGAATGAATTTCCTGATTTAGACTTAATGATTGCAGGTAATGTTTCAAATACTTGTGTTTATGACCCAAATGACAATTCAACAATTGCAGAATGTCGTAAAATGTTTGAAGAACAGGTTGCATGGGCAAAAGAAGCTGGTGTTGATTTTATTATGGCTGAAACATTGTCTTGGCTCGAAGAAGCAAAAATTGCTCTTAAGGTAATTAAGGAAGCTGATATGATTGCTGTTACAAATATAACTATTCATCAAGAAGCAAAGACAAGAGACGGATATACGCCTGAAGATGCATGTAAGATTCTAGAAGATTTGGGTTCTGAAGTAGTTGGATTAAATTGTAGCCGTGGTCCTAAAATGACAATGAAACTTCTACCTAAAATAAGAGAAAAGGTTTCATGTCATGTTTCTGCATTGCCAGTTCCTTATCGCACAACTGAAGAAGAACCAGGTTTTTTGAATATGACAGATCATAACTGCGATTGTATCCCAGGCGGGAACGCTTTTCCAGTAGCACTGGATAATTTATATTGTAATAGATTTGAAATGGGAGAATTTGCAAAAGAGTGTGCTGGTAAAAATATTAATTTTATTGGAATTTGTTGTGGAGCAGAACCTCATCATGTGAGGGAAATGGCAGTAGCACTGGGCAAGAAACCTTTGTCTTATCAATATTATCCAGACATGAGTAAGCACCAAGCTCATGGTACAGATCCACTGCTTAAAAAAGTAAATACTGACTTTGCTCTAAAATTTTAGTGTTTTGATGAAAGCACAGGCTAAGGTTGTAATTATTGGTGGTGGTGTTGTTGGATGTTCAATATTATTTCATTTAGCTAAATTTGGATTAAAGGATTGTATTTTATTGGAGCGGAATGAATTAACATCTGGTTCTTCCTGGCATGCTGCAGGAAATGTACACGTTATTTCGTCGGATCCAAATATTTCAAGACTAATGGCTTATACGATTAATTTGTACAAAGAGATTGAAGAAACCTCAGGCCATTCTGTTGGTATGAAACAAAATGGTGGTTTTTATTTGGCTTCTAATGAAGCATGGCATGATTATCTTAAAAGAGAACGTTCTAAAGCTCGCTATATGGGACTGGATCAAGAATTTATTTCTTTAGAAGATGTCGCAAAAAAAAATCCACTAATTGATCCTAAACACTATATTGCAGCACTCTGGGATCCCATTGATGCTGAAGTTGATCCAACAGGTGTGACTTATGCTTATGCTAAATCGGCAAAAGTACACGGAGGTAGTTATTATACACACACCACTGTTGTGGAGACCAACCAAAGAGCGGATGGATCATGGGATGTTATTACTGAAAAAGGAAATATTCATGCAGAGATAATTATAAATGCAGCTGGATTGTGGGCACGTGAAGTTGGACAGTTAGCCGGTGTTCATTTTCCTATTCAACCAATGGAGCATCACTATTTAATCACAGAATCAATTCCTGAGATTGAAGCACTCAGTAAGGATCAACGTCTACCAGTCGGAACAGATTTTGAAGGAAATATTTATTTTAGACAAGAAGGAAATGGAATCTTGTTAGGAACATATGAAGCAAAATCAACTCCTTGGCAGGTAAAAGGAACACCCGCGAATTTTGGACATGAATTACTTGAAGCAAAATTAGAAAATATACAAGACAGATTAGCTATAGGATTTAAACGCTTTCCTGCATTAGAAAAAGCTGGGATAAAAAATATTGTTAATGGACCTTTTACTTTTGGTCCTGATGGAAATCCTTTAATTGGACCAGTGCCAGGTAAAAAAAATTATTGGGCGGCAGTTGCTATAATGGCCGGGTTTTGCCAAGCTGGTGGAGTTGGCAAATCAATAGCAGAATGGATTATTGATGGAGAACCGTCAATTGATGTATGGGCCATGGATGTTGCACGTTTTGGGAATTATGCTTCTCCTGAATATGGAACAATTAAGTCTTCTGAAAATTATGAGCGTCGTTTTATAATGACATTTCCAAATGAAACACTTCCTAAAGGACGCAAACAAAAAACAACATCTTTATATGATCGTTTTATTGATCGTGGAGCTGTTATGGGAGATAGTTTTGGACTTGAGCATGTATTGTGGTTTGCAAATAATACAGAAAATGCACATGAAGAACCTACCTTTAAACGTTCAAGAGCACATGAATATGTAGCTAAAGAAGTTAAAGCAGTTCGAAATGGTGTCGGGTGTTCCGAAATAGCTAATTTTGCCAAACATTTAATTACTGGCAAAGGAGCAAGAAATTTTCTTGATTATATATTAGCAGGAACTATTCCTCACCAGGGACGAATATCACTTTCACCAATGTTATCACCTAAAGGAAAATTAATCGGAGATCTAACTGTGTCTTGTATAAATGAAGAAAAATTCATGCTTTTTGGCTCAGGTGCTCTACAAGAATCACATCGAAGATGGTTTGAAAGTTTTTTACCAAAAGAAGATGTTCAATACAAAAATTGTTCAGATGAATTACAAGGAATAGCAATCTCAGGTCCAAAATCTCGAGAGCTGTTATCAAGAATTTGTCGGGAAAATGTTTCAGAAGATTCATTGAAGTTTCTTGATATAAGAGAAACTTTTGTAGCTAGAGTCCCCTGCATATTGAATAGGATATCTTTTTCAGGAGAACTTGGTTATGAGATATATACAGCGCCACATTTTCACTTAAAACTTTTTGAAGAAATAGAAAGTAAGGGAGCAGAATTAGGATTAACATTGTATGGATCTAGAGCCCTAATGTCTTTGCGTTTAGAAAAAAGTTGGGGAGCATGGGGGGTAGATTATAGGCCTGATTTTACTGCTATGGAATCGGGTTTGAATCAATTTATAAATTGGAAAAAAGATTTTATAGGAAAGAAATTAAGTATTCAGGAAAAAGAAGCCGGACCTTTAAAAAAACTATCTGTCATGGTTGTTGCAACAAAAGATATAGATGTGATTAATGATGAAGCTATTATGAAAGATAATAAATGTGTTGGCTATGTAACTTCAGGTGGATACGCACATTATGTTCAAAAGAGTATAGCTTTTGGATATTTGCCAATTGAATTAACAAAAAAGGATACAAAGTTAGAGATTGAAATTAACGGTCAATTTTATTCTGCAAAAGTTATAACCGAGCCTTTATACGATCCGCAGGGTTTAAAAATGAGAAGTTAATGCGATAGAATATCAGTTTTTGTAAAAGCACTAATTAATCTATCAACATCTTCAATATTATTATAATGAACCATACTTGAACGCACTACACCATCTTCTGTATCAATACCCAAAGCCTTTAAACATCTCCAAGCATAAAAATTATCATTACGTAAAGCGATTCCTTGACTTACAAGAGCATCACTGACTTCTTGAGAGCTTTTGCCTTTAACGGTAAATGAAATAGTAGGAGCTCTATTTCTATTTTCAATTTTAGATTTTCCTATTAAATTTATTTTTTTTTCAGAAGAAATAAATTCTAATAATTTGTTTGCAATTTTTTCTTCGTGAACTGCTATTAGTTCATTAATTTTTTTTATTTTTGTCAAACGCGAAATGTCTTTTTTTTGAAAATGATGATTATATAAGTTATCAAAATATTCCGAGATACCTATTAAACTAGATAATTCTTCATGATTTGGACCACCTGGATTTAGAGTATATGGAATACTGTCTTCTAAAAATTCATGATTTTGATTAGGTAATCTATCCAGTATTTCTTTTTTTCCATAAAGAAGCGCTAGATGGGGACCATACGTTTTGTACAAGCTAAAAGCATAAAAATCAACATCTAGGTCTTTAACATCTGGCAAACCATGTGGGGCATATGAAACACCATCACAAATAACAAAAGCACCATAATCATGAGCTAATTGAGCAATGTGTTTCATATCATTAACTGAACCAACAATGTTGGAGCAATGTGTAACTGCAAGTATCTTTGTTTTAGAATTTAATAATGATTGTAAGTTTTCAATTTCTAATTCACCAGTTAAAGGATTTAATTGCCATTCTTTAATTTTAGCCCCCATATTTTTAAGTCTACGCCAAGCTCCAATATTTGCTTCATGATCTTGATTTGTAACAATTACTTCATCGCCTGGTTTTAATAGTTGCTTCATCGCATTTGATAAAACATACATATTCATAGTTGTTGAAGACCCAATAATTATTTCATTTTCCTCAGCATTAATCATTTCGGTGAAATATCGAGTTGCCTTATCCATATTTTTTCCAGCAACATCAGACATGTCATATGAGGCATAAGGCTGAACTTTTGTTGAAATCATGAAATTATTTAAATGATCAACAACATTTTGGGGCACATAACTCCCTCCTGCATTTTCAAAAAAAGACCATTTTGAATTTAATGGGTCATTAAATGCAGGAAATTGAGATCTTACATAATCAATATCTAATGCAATGTTTTTAATAGACAAAAAATTTCCTCTAATTATAATTAAAAAAATGTTGAGATTATTAATAAAAGTAATAATTGTAAATATCAATGACAACTAAAAAAAATAATTTTAGTCAAGAAGAGTGGTCAAATAGAGTAAATCTAGCTGCTTGCTACCATTTAGCAGATTATTTCCAAATGAGTGATATAATATGGAATCATATCACTTCTAAAACTTCTAGTGAAAAAGAAACTTTTTTAATAAATCCGTTTGGTTTACGATATGATGAAATCACTGCTTCTAATTTAGTTGAAATTACCCCTGAAGGTAAAGTTCTAAATAGTGATAGTCCAATTAATGATACGGGATACATCATACATGGAGCAATCCATCGAGCGAGAAAAGATATTGCTTGTGTAATGCACACCCACTCAAGAGCAGGATTAGCAGTGTCATGTTTTGAAGATGGCTTACAACCTATGATACAAGATGCAGCAATTTTTTATAATCGAGTGAGCTATCATGATTGGGAAGGCCTGTCTACAGAGAGCGAAGAGTGTGAGCGCTTATCTAAAAGTCTTGGCAAGAACAATGTTATGATTTTAAGAAATCATGGTTTACTTACTTGTGGATCTACTATTGCCGAAACTTTCATGCTTATGTATTACTTAGATAGAGCGTGTAAAAATCAAATTGATACAATGTCCGCAGGAATGAAACTTACTGTACCTTCTGATAACATTATGGAATTTGCCGCAGGTCAGTATGATGATCCTCGATTTAAATTAGGCAAACATGAATGGCCAGCTCTTTTAAGACTATTAGATGATAATAAATCAATATATAATCAATAAGGAAAAAAATGTTAGATAAAAGAAATTTTTATATAAATGGTAAATGGACTGCTCCATTAAAATCAAATGATTTTGAGGTAATAAACCCCTCAAATGAAGAACCCTGTGCAATTATTTCATTAGGAAGTGCCGCTGATATAGACTCTGCTGTAAAAGCAGCTAAAGAAGCTTTTCCAAGTTGGAGTCAAATTTCAAAAGAAGAAAAAATTTCTCTTATCGAAAAGTTATATGAAATCTATAAATCCAGATGGGATGAAATGGCAGAATCAATCTCTATGGAAATGGGAGCTCCTATCGATTGGGCTGCTACGGAACAAACATCATCTGGCGCTACTCATATAAAAGATTTTATAAAGAGACTAAAGGATTTTGAATTTGAATCAGAATTCAACAATGAATCAGATAATTATATCGCTTATGAGCCCATTGGTGTTTGCGGTTTAATTACTCCATGGAATTGGCCAATTAATCAAATTACATTAAAAGTTATACCAGCTTTAGCAGCTGGATGTACGATGATTTTGAAACCTTCTGAGATTGCGCCACTATCTGGTATGTTATTTGCAGAAATGCTTCATGAAACTGGATTCCCACCTGGAGTTTTTAATTTGGTAAATGGAGATGGAGCAGGAGTAGGTACTCAAATTTCAGGGCATTCAGATGTTGATATGGTTTCTTTTACAGGCTCAACTAGAGCAGGAAGACTTATTACAAAAAATTCTGCTGATACAATTAAAAGAGTGTGTTTAGAACTAGGTGGTAAAGGGGGTAATATTGTTTTTGCAGATTCTCATCCAGAAGCAGTCAGAGAAGGTATTAGAAATGTTATGAGGAATTCTGGCCAATCTTGTGACGCTCCCACACGTATGCTTGTTGAAAAATCAATTTATGAAAGAGCGGTTAAAGAGGCAGCAGAGGAGGCCAACAATATTAAAGTTGATGTGTCACAAAAAAAAGGAGATCATATCGGTCCTGTAGTTTCAAAAACCCAGTTTGATAAAATACAGGGCTTAATTCAAAGCGGTATTGATGAAGGGGCTACTTTAGTTTCTGGGGGTCCCCATCGGCCAGATGGATTTGATAAAGGTTATTTTGTAAGACCTACAATTTTTACTGATGTTTCAAATAATATGAGAATTGCTAAAGAGGAAATATTTGGACCTGTATTGTCGATAATACCTTTTGATACTGAAGAAGAAGCTATTTCTATTACTAATGATACTTCATATGGATTAGGTAATTATGTACAAACTCAGGATAAAGAAAAAGCTCGACGTGTTGCGAGAAAATTTAGATCAGGAGGGGTATACATTAATGGTAAAAATGCTGATGCAGGCACACCTTTTGGCGGCTACAGGCAATCTGGTAATGGTCGTGAAGGTGGAACTTGGGGTATAGAGGAGTACTTAGAAGTAAAAACAATTAGTGGTTGGAAGTAATACTATTTATAAAATAAGAATACCTTAAGAATAATTAGTCTAAAGCTCTATTTTTCTTAGATAGTTTAGCCTACTTGTTATTTCGTCCCTGTCCATATAATAGCCTTGTAAGTGACGTTGTCCAGAGTTAGGATTATACTCAGCTCTTCCATGAGCTACTCGTCTATTATCAAACGACAATATATCACCTTTTTTTAATTTAAAATTTACACAAAATTGTTCACTATGGAGAAGTTCCGCAAATCTTCTATACGCTTTATAAAATTGTTCCATTAGTTCTGGAGAACAATCTATTGTTCCTGTTTGACCAATATTAAAACGTATTTCTTTATAATCACCTTCTTTATTTAATGTAATTAATGGAGAATTGACAATTCTTATTGTTTTTTGAGTATAATCATTATTAATAAACTTTACTTCAACTTTCTTTAGAATTTCAAAAGTTTTTAATTCATTGTTTTTCAAATATTCTATAATTTTAAAACCATCTATAATTGAAGACATGCCACCATCTGCATTATTAATTAAGCAGTGTAAGAATTGATATCCTGGAGGGGTTTCAAAATAAGGTAAATCAGTGTGACTATCTAATTTTTTAGCTGTATAAGCAATGTTATTTGGTTCTGGTATATTTATTACTTCAAATGGTGTTCTAAAAAATGTTTCTCTTATGTGACTAATTCTATTTAACACTTTCAATCCTGAATTTTTTTCAGTAGGCGCATTTTTAACTATTGATACTCCATATTTATGTAAAATTTCTAACCATTTAAATAAGCTTTCATCACTTTTTAGAATTTCTTCACATTTAATTGAAATATCATTAAGATTTTCTAGAAGAGATTTATTCCATAATTTGTAAGGAGAAACATATTTTTTACTATTATTTATTGTATAGCAATGACTTCTAAGCCAACTAGGTTCAAAATAGCTTATATGATTTCCTTCACTCCATTTTATTTCAAGCTTCCCTTCATTATTTATTTTATATGATTCTGGATGAATGTTTTCAGTTACATTTATTAAATTGAATAGACGTTCTCTTGCAGTAGGATGTATATCTGAAGGACAGTTGTCTCGAAGCCATAAGAAGTGAAAGTTACTTTTCTTTCCATCACTCCAACCCACTTCAATAGTTTTTTCTTTTTTAGCAACTTTCTTTATTGAAATAGATTGTATCATAAATAATTTTTGTTAAATTTATATTTTAATTAATTAATCTTCCTTTATTAGAAATTATATTACTTGTTTGTGGAATAAAAATTTAGATTTGTAAATAAAAATGAATAAAGAAAATAATATTGTATTAGGAATTCTATTCATGACACTTGCAATGTTTTGTTTAAGTGTGAATGATGTCCTAGTTAAGGGTTTAAGCACAGCTTATCCGATCTGGGAGGTTATATTTTTTAGAGCGTTTAGTGGGGTTATTGTATCAATAATTTTAATATTTTTTTTTGGATGGCGAACACTTAAAACAACAAAACCTATTGGGCACTTAACTAGAGCTTTTTCTGCTGTCGGTTGTGTTGTGTTTTATTTTTTTGGTCTTAAATATTTAATGCTTTCTGAGAATGTCGCTATAGTACATTCAGCTCCTATTATTGCTACTCTTCTAGCTGTTCCTATTCTAGGAGAAAAATTGGGATTAAACCGTATAACAGCTGTTATAATTGGTTTTGTTGGTGTTCTTGTTATTGTAAAACCAGGATCAGATTTATTTAAGATTGAATCTTTATTTCCTCTTGTGGCAGCTTTTTTTATGGCCACAACTTATCTTGCTACTCGTTTTTTAATGTCAACTGAATCAAGTGTAGCTATTATTTTTTATTATTCATTTGCTTTATTGATTACTTCTTTAGTTTTTTTTCCAAATGATTTTGTCATTCCTTCTTTATTTAATCTTATACCTTTAATGAGTCTTGGGATTATGGGTTCTCTTGGTCATTATTTTTTATCTCAAGCAGCCAAAAGTGCTGAAGTCGTAGTTATTACACCTTTTGAATATACTTCTTTTATTTTTTTAGGAGTTATGGGGTATTTTTTTTACAATGAAATACCTGACGGTTCAGTTTACATAGGGGCATTATTAATTGTTTTAAGTGGAATTTATATTGTATATCGAGAAAAACAAAAAAAGAAAAATATTATTAGTCAAACTATTTTGAAAAATACAAGGTAAATTTATTACATTATGATTAAATTTTTAAGGTTTAATTTTATTTTATTACCCCCTGCTTTAGTGACTGGACCTTTTTTATCTGATTTATTTATTTCTATTTTAGCAATTTTTTTTTTATATGAGACACTTACTAAAAAATTGTGGAACTATTACAAGCATCCTTTTGTCTATTTATTTATTTTTTTTTACTTATATATAGTTATTCGATCTTTAACATCTTCAAGCCCTCTTCTTTCTTTAGAGTCCTCACTTTTTTATTGCCGCTTTCTTTTTTTTTCACTTGCAGTAATACTTTTGCTTGAACGATATCCCCGTCTTATTCATCAATTTAGTATTGTTTTGATAATTACATTGTCCATAGTTGTTCTTGATTCATATATTCAATTTTTTACAGGTACAAATTTATTAGGCTTCAAAATTACCAATCCAAATCGTATTAGTGGATTTTTTCAGGAGGAATTTGTTTTAGGTAGTTATATTACACGTATCATACCTCTTGTTCTTTTTTACTTGTTTTCCTTTCATAATTTAAATAAATGGATTTTGATACCAGGAATTATATTAATTGTTAGTTCAGTTATTATGGTTTATCTATCAGGAGAGAGAGCATCATTTTTCTTTATTATTCTTTTAATAACCATTGTGATTTTATTTACAAAAAATTTTAAATTTATTGCATTAGGTACTTTAGGATTTTCTCTTATTTTCGTTGTTTTTTTTACATTTACTATGCCCGGAATTAAATCTCGTATGGTGGATCATACATTAGATCAATTAAATTTAATGCATGAAAGTATATATGGAGAAAATTTTCACTTTATCTCACATCAACACCAAGCTTACTATGTTAGTGCTTTTGAGATGTTTAAGGATAACATTTTTTTCGGACATGGACCAAAACTATTTAGAATTCTTTGTAAGGAAGAAAAGTACCAATCTCCATTTCCATGGTCTCCTTCTTGTAGTACTCATCCTCACAGTACATATATGCAGTTGCTTGCTGAAACAGGACTCGTAGGAACTTTGCCTGTTATTTTACTTTTATTTTTTATTATTTATGTTTTTTTTCGACAAGCTTTTCAAGTTTATTTATTTACTAAACAACCAACTTATATTAGTGATGGTAAAGTTTGTTTGTACGCCGCAGCATTAATATCTTTATGGCCATTTTCACCTTCAGGCAATTTTTTTAATAATTGGCTTGATATTTTATATTTTTTGCCAGCAGGATTTTTAATGCAAAGAAATATTAAGATAAATATATGAGTATAATTGTTACTGGTGGAGCTGGTTTTATAGGAAGTAATTTTATAATTGACTGGCTAGATCTAAATGATCAAAAACTGATTAATTTAGATAAGCTTACTTATGCCGGAAATCCGCAAAATCTCATTAATTTAAAAAATAATCCAAACTACATCTTTGTCAAAGGAGATATATGTGACAAAAAATTAATAGATCAATTGTTTAATACTTATAAACCACAACATATTATTAATTTTGCTTCAGAAACTCATGTAGATAAATCTATAGATAGTCCAGCAGATTTTATATATACAAATATTGTTGGTACTTTTAAATTGTTAGAGTCTACAAGAATTTATTGGAACAATCTTAAGAGTGAAGAAAAAGAAAACTTTCGTTTTCTTCATGTTTCAACAGATGAAGTATATGGATCACTTGATTTTGCAGCTCCATCATTTAACGAAACTCATCCCTATAAACCAAACAGCCCATATTCTGCTAGTAAAGCATCATCAGATCATTTAGTTCGTACTTATCATCATACTTATAGCATTCCTGTTTTAACGACACACTGCTCAAATAATTATGGTCCGTATCAATTTCCAGAAAAATTGATACCTCTAGTAATTTATAATGCTTTAGCAGGTAAAAAATTTCCTCTCTATGGTGATGGTCAACAAGTACGAGATTGGCTGTATGTTGGTGATCATTGTGACGCTATACGTCAAGTGTTAGAAAAAGGGAAAGTTGGCGAAGTTTATAATATAGGCGGTTGTAATCAAAAAACAAATCTAGAAGTTGTAGAAATGATTTGTGATATTTTGGACATGGTCAAACCCAGGGTTAACGGTGATACATACAAATCTCAAATCACATTTGTAAAAGATAGATTTGGGCATGACAGACGGTATTCAATTGATACAAGTAAAATTAAAAAAGAACTTCATTGGCAACCAACAGAAACTTTTGAGACAGGTATAAAAAAAACTATACAATGGTATATTGATAATCAAGAATGGGTTAAAAAGGTAACTGGTGACAATTATCATCATTGGATAAATAAACACTATAAATGAAAATATTATTATTAGGTCCAAATGGTCAGATTGGATATGAGTTACAACGTTCTTTGTTATCTCTTGGCCATATAAAAGCTTGTGATCGAAAGATGGTAGATCTAGGGAAACTAGATGATTTAAAAAGTTTTATTTTTGATTACCATCCAAATATCATTGTGAATGCAGCAGCATACACTGCTGTAGATAAAGCTGAGTCTGAGCAAGATAAAGCTTATCATATTAATGTAAAAGCTGTTAGAGTAATGGCAGAAAATGCCAAAAAGCTGGATGCGTTACTAATTCATTATTCTTCTGACTATATTTTTGATGGTCAAAAAAAAGGAGCATATACAGAAATAGACAAAACCAATCCTCTGTCTATATATGGAGAAACAAAATTGCAGGGAGAACTAGCAATAAAGGCTAGTACTTGTAAACATCTCATCTTTAGGACTAGTTGGCTATATTCAGCACGAAGAACTAACTTTGTAAAAACTATTTTTCATCTTGCTAAAAAACAAAAAACGTTGAATGTGGTAAATGATCAAATAGGTAGTCCAACTAGTGCAAAATTAATTGCTGATGTAACTTCTGATTGTATTTCTAAGATAAATAAACACAAAGTTTCTATAAATAATATAAATGGGATTTATAATCTGACTGCGACCAGTGAAACCAGTTGGCATGGTTTTGCCAAACATATTATTTCTGAAGCACAAGATTTAGGAGCTGTCTTTCTTGTAAAACCTGAAAATATACATTCGATCAATTCATCAGAACTCAATCTTCCAGCAATGCGCCCAATCAATTCAACGCTTAACACTCAGAAATTATGTGATACATTCAAGCTTAATTTACCATCTTGGCAAATCCTTACAGGAAGAGTACTAAAAGAACTTATTTTAAATATATAATATGGAAAGAAAAGGTATCATTCTTGCAGGAGGTTCTGGAACTCGTCTCTACCCAGTTACTCAGGTAATATCTAAACAACTGTTGCCAGTGTTTGATAAACCCATGATATATTATCCAATATCAACATTAATGTTAACTGGTATACGTCAGATACTGATTATCTCCACTCCTCAAGATTCACCAAAATTTGAACAACTCCTTGGAGATGGTTCTAAGTGGGGATTAGAAATTAGTTATGCTGTGCAGCCATCACCAGATGGTTTGGCTCAAGCATTTATAATTGGGGAGTCCTTTCTTGATAAAAAACCAGTAGCTTTAATTTTAGGTGATAATATATTTTATGGCCATTCGATTGAAAAATTACTTAATTCAGCACATCAAAAAAAAAATGGCGCAACAATTTTTGCATATCGCGTAAAAGATCCTGAACGTTACGGTGTAGTTGAATTTAATAAGAAAGAGCAAGTTGTTAGTTTAGAGGAAAAACCAAAATTTCCAAAATCTAGTTTTGCAGTTACAGGCCTCTATTTTTATGATGAAAATGTCGTTGAATATGCAAAAAGTATTAAACCATCTTTGCGCGGAGAATTAGAAATTTCAGATTTAAATATTATTTATTTAAAAAAGAAAAAACTAACTGTAGAGCTAATTGGGAGAGGTTATGCATGGCTTGATACTGGCACTCATGAAAGTCTACTTGAAGCTAATCAATTTATTCAAACGATAGAACATAGACAAGGGTTAAAAATTGCTTGTCCTGAAGAGATAGCTTTTCGTAAGAATTGGATAAGTTTATCTCAACTTGAAAAGCTTACAATACCAATGATTAAAAACGGATATGGTCAATATTTAATAAAGGTTATAAAAGATTCAAAAAAATAATGAAAATTACAACTTTATCAATTCCTGATGTGAAATTTATTGAACCAAAGGTATTTAGTGATGAGCGTGGATTTTTTTTTGAGAGTTTTAATCAATCAGTTTTTGAAAAGAAAATAGGTTTTTCTATTGTTTTTGTTCAGGATAATTATTCAAAATCTAAACAAAGAGTTTTGAGAGGTTTGCATTATCAATTACCTCCAAAGGCTCAAGCTAAACTTGTGAGTGTTATTCAGGGAGAAATTTTTGATGTGGTAGTTGATATTAGAAAAAATTCATCAACATTTGGTTATTGGGTTGGCGAAATACTTACAAACACTAATAAAAAACAACTTTGGATACCTGAGGGTTTTGCCCATGGTTTTTTAGTTTTATCAAATAGTGCGGAAATTTTGTATAAGACCACAAATTATTATTCCCCTGAATATGAACGTTTTATTAATTGGAATGATTCTGATTTAAATATTGATTGGAAATTGGATGGTTTAAATCCGATACTATCAAACAAAGATAAACAAGGAGTTGCATTTAAAGATGCAGATTATTTTTAACTCAAGTAAAATTTTAATAGAAAAGGATTCATTCTTTGTCTAAGAAGAAAATAGTTATAACAGGAGCTTGTGGTTTTATTGGCTCGCATTTAACAGAATTTTTTGTAGAAAAAGGCTATAACATTATTGCTTTTGATAGATATAATTCAAACCATGACTTAGGATGGTTAAAGTTTTCAAAATATTTTAAAGATATTGAATTTATTCTTGGTGATATAAGAGACTATGATTCAGTTTATAATGTTCTTAAAGATTGTGAATCATGCATTCATTTAGCTGCTTTAATTGGTATACCTTATTCTTATGTATCTCCATTAGCATATATTAGAACAAATATTGAAGGTACCTATAATGTATTAGAGAGTTCAAAGAATTTAGGAATTAAAGAAATAATAATAACTTCAACTAGTGAAACATATGGTAGTGCTCAATATAATCCGATTGATGAAAAACATCCCTTGGTTGGACAATCACCTTACTCTGCTTCAAAAATTTCTGCTGATCAATTAGCATTAAGTTATTATAAGTCATTTAATTTACCGATCAAAATAGTCAAACCTTTTAATGTTTTTGGACCACGTCAATCAACCAGAGCTATAATTCCAACAATAATTGCACAAATAATTCAAAATGAAGGTAAATTAAATTTAGGAAATATTCATACAAAAAGAGATTTTACTTTTGTAAAAGACGTATGCAGTGCTTTTTTGAAAGTTTTTCAATGTGAAAAATTATTTGGTCATATTACTAATATTGGCAATAATGAAAATATTTCTATTAGGGATTTAATTTATAAAATATCAGATATAATGAAAATACAAACTGAAATTAATGAAGATCTAAAAAGAAAAAGAAATCAAAGTAGTGAAGTTGATATTTTAAAATGTGATAACTCTAAGATTATAAAATATACTAATTGGAATCCGCATTATGATTTTAAAATAGCATTAATAGATACAATTGATTGGTATAAAGATAATAAAAATTTATTTTATGCTGACAAATATCATATTTAACTTTCTGATATGAAACAAATCAATTTAGGTGTTATTGGTACCGGCAACATGGCATTACAGCATCTAAAAGTAATAACAAAAATAAAAAATTTTAATCCTTATGGAATTACATCAAAAACTAATAAAAATTCAAAAAACTTATCACAAAAATTTAACATTAAACATATTTATGACTCTTATATTGAACTTATCAAAGATAGTAAAATTGATGCAGTATTATTATTAGTTAGTGCTGATCAAACATATAAAATTCTAAAAAAAATATTGGAATATCAAAAACCAGTTTTTATTGAGAAACCTCCCTGTCTATCTATAGAAGAATTAAATATTTTAATAAAAAAAAATAAAAAATATAAAACATTAAATATGGTTGGATATAATAGGAGATTTTATTCAATATTTAATAAAGGTTTAAAAATTGCAGAAAAAGGAAAAATATTAGGAATATTAATAGAAGGTCATGAAAAATTTTGGCAAATAAAAAAAATAATAAATCAAAAATTAATTGATAAATGGATTTATGCAAATTCAAGCCATACAATAGATTTACTGAGGTTTTTTGGAGGTGAATTTAATCAAGTATATTCATTACAAAATTTATCTAATAAAAAAAATAGTAACCAATTTACTGCAATTCTAAAATCTAATAAAAACATTCATTGTGGATATATTGCATATTGGGATTCTCCTGGAGGTTGGTCAATTACAATATTTGGAGATAAATTTAAAATAGTTTTTAGTCCTTTAGAAAAAGGTTTTTGGATAGATAAAAATTTTAAAAAACGTTTAATAAAACCTAACAAAATAGATATATTGTACAAACCAGGTTTTTATCAACAAATGTTAGCTTTTAAAAACTTAATAACCTATAAAAAAATTAAATTTCCAGGACAAAGTATAGAGGACATAATCAAAACTTTTGAAATTATAAAAAAGATAAGTTTGTAAAATGAAAAATGTTATATTTCTTATTGGAGCTGGAAATATGGGTTCTGCGCATTTTAAAAATATTTTAAAATCTAAACATTATCTTGATATTTTTGTAATAGATAAATCTAATATTTCATTACAAAAAATTAAAAAAATCATTAGAAATAAAGTTCTACCAAAAAATTTTTCAATTAATTTTTCTAATAAAATAATTAAAGTTGATCAAAAAATTAAATGTGCAATTATAGCAACAAACTCTGATGTAAGAAAAAAAGTTATTTGTGATTTAATAGAAATAAATTCAGTAGAAAATTTAATAATTGAGAAAATACCTTTTAATAGTTTAAAAGATTATGAAGTAATATTAAAATTAATTAATAATAGTAAAATTAATTGCTATATTAATTATCCAAGACGTTTACTAGAAAATTATATATTGTTAAAAAAAGACATAATTAAAAAAAAATATGTTAAATTAAAAGTATGTGGTTATAAATGGGGATTAGCATCAAATATTTTTCATTTTTTAGATTTGTTTTTTTTTCTTACTGGTAACAATAAATTATTTCTTAAAAATAATTTTTTAAATAAGATTTATAAATCTAAAAGAAAAAATTTTTATGAAATTAATGGAGGACTAGAATTTATATCAAAAGAAAAAAATGTTTTAGAATGCATTGATGATAAAATTTATAAAAACCCATTTATTTTGATTGAAACTAATGATATGATGTATTTTATTGATGAAATTAATAACAAATTAATTAAATATATTTATTCTAATAATGAGATTCAAAAAATGAATCTTAAAATATCATATAAAGGTTTGGCAAGTTTATATTTAGATAAAATTATATTAAATAAAAGTTTAGCATTAAGTACTTTTCATAAATCAATAAATAATGAAAAACTTCTTATCAAAATATTTACTAAGCATTTTAAAACTTCTTCATTTAAAATTGATGGATGTCCAATTACATAAACATGTTTTTACTTCATGAACCAACTATATCTAAACTAGAAAAAAAATATGTTCTAGATTGTTTGCAATCTAATTGGTTATCTTCAGGAAAATATGTAGATCTTTTTGAAAATGAAATAAAAAACTTGTTAGGAATAAAACACGCAATAGCATGTGTAAATGGAACATCGTCACTACATATTTCTTTGAAATTACTTAATTTAAATAAATATGATGAAGTTATTGTTCCCACTATTACTTTTGTAGCTCCTATCAATGCAATTAAATATAATGATCTCAATCCCATTTTTATGGATTGTAATAATGATTTCAATATTAACGAAACTCAAACAATCGAGTTTATAGATTTATGTACATCTTCTGTTTATGATAGAAAATTAAAAAA
The DNA here is from genome assembly GCA_902607435.1 of uncultured Alphaproteobacteria bacterium. Taxonomy (GTDB): domain Bacteria; phylum Pseudomonadota; class Alphaproteobacteria; order HIMB59; genus CACLJX01. The sequence continues at coordinate 23,472 of CACLJX010000006.1, forward strand.
GAAAATTACTATTAATAATAAAACCAAAAAAAGAATTGGCGCATTAATAATTGTTCATACGTTTGGCAATGCATGTAAATTTGATAAACTTTACAGTTTGTGTAAAAAAAGAAATATTCATATTATAGAAGATGCCGCAGAAAGTTTAGGAACATTTTATTCATCTGGTAAATTTAAAAGTCTATTTACTGGTACTATAGGAGATATTGGCTGCTTGTCTTTTAACGGTAATAAAATTATTACTTCTGGTGGTGGAGGAATGATAATAACAAATAACAATATTGTTGCAAAAAAAGCGAGGTATTTTATCAATCAAGCTAAAGACAATTCTCAAAAATATATTCATAATGAGATTGGTTATAATTATAGGTTGAGCAATGTTCAATCAGCTATTGGCTACGCTCAAATTAAGAAAATCAAAACATTAATTACTAAAAAAAAGAAAATTCATGAAACTTATTGTTCAAATTTTAATAAAATTAATGGTATAAAAATTCTGAAAAGGCCTTTTTTTTCTTCATCTAATTATTGGCTTAATATTTTATTAATTGATAATCAGATAATCAAATTTAATAAAGATAAATTTATATTATTTCTTTTAAAAAGTAAAATTCAGGCAAGATCAGTGTGGTTTCCCAATCATCTTCAAAAGTCATTTAAAAATAATCAATTTTACAATATAGAAAAAGCAAAATATTTAGTTCAAAATTCAATTTGTTTACCATCTAGTTCTCACTTAAAAAGTAGTGAAGTTAATAAAATTTCAGAAGTAATATTAGAATATTTTTCTTAATATTGTATCAACCAAAGGTAAATAATATTTAAATTAGATTAAATTTTGGATATAGATAAATTGATGATAAAATAATTTTATTATGAAAAAAAACAAAATACATATTATCTCTACAAATAGAGCTGATTTTGGTCTTTTAAGTAATTTAATTAATAAATTAAAATTGAATAAAAAATTTTTAACTAAATTTGTTTTAACGGGATCTCATCTTCATAAAAAATTTGGTTCTTCAATTAATGAAATCAATGATTTGAAAATTAAAATTGATTATTTAATTAGGATTAATGAAGATTTTAATAAAAACGCATCTACAGAACAAAATATATGTAAATATATAAATAAATTTTCTATATTTTTTAATAAATTTATACCTGATATTATTATAGTTTTGGGAGACAGGTATGAATTATTAGGTATTTGTTTGGCAGCTGCATACAATAATATTCCAATAGCTCATATTTCGGGAGGAGAAACTACACTAGGTTCTCAGGATGAATTTAATAGACATTGTATAACAAAATTATCATGGTTGCATTTTACATCTAATAATATTTATAAAAAAAGAGTTATTCAATTAGGAGAAAATCCATCTAGAGTTTTTAATGTAGGAAGCTTATTTCTTGATACTATTTCAAATCTTAAGTTTTCTTCTAAAAAAACTATTGAAAAAAAGCACAATTTTTTGTTTCATAAAAAAAATATATTAATAACTTTTCACCCAGTTACTAATGAACCTCATTCAACTAAAAAATATGTTAAAGAAATTTTAAAATCACTTGAAAAAAAACATGATATTTTCTTTATATTTACTTCTCCAAATTCTGACAAAGGATCAGATGAAATATTGAAAGAAATTAGTATCTTTATAAAAAATAGAAAAAATAATTCAATTTTAATCAAATCTTTTGGTCATCAAGACTATTTATCAACATTAAATTATGTGGACGCAGTAATTGGAAATTCTTCAAGTGGGCTAACTGAAGTTCCTTATTTTAATATTCCTACAATTAATCTTGGCGATAGACAAAAAGGAAGATATTTAGCAAAAACTATAGTAAATTGTCCAATAAATGAGAAATCAATCACTAAATCAATAACCAATATATATAATAATAATTATAAAAATAATTTTTTGTTTTCTAAAATTAGTCCAGCAAATTCACCTTCGAGAAAAATTATTAACATACTTGCAAAAACTAAATTAAATAAAATATTAAAGAAAAAATTTTATGATTTAAAATAATATTTTAAAACAATATTTTTTTTAAAACTATTTTTCATTAAATTTTTCTTTTTACTTTAATAATATCATCTTTTTGGAAACTATAATCTGATTTATATCCTATGATTTTATCTATTTTCATAGGAGAAATACCAGTACCAGGTCTTTTAACAATAATATTTTTATAATTAAATTTCTCTCCTTGTTTAATATCTTTTAGAGCAATTATTGATTTTCTACATACTTTTATATTTTTTATTTCATTTTTAGTAGGTTTTATCTTTCCATCACCTAAAGCTAATTCTATATTTCTTATGCTCTTAACTAACAATTTTAATTCTTTAGGTTCTAAACTAGATTTTTGATCGGGTCCTGGTAAATTTCTACTGATAGTAAAGTGTTTTTCAATTATCGTTGCACCCATAGCTGCAGCTGCTATAGAAGCTTCAATACCCATACTATGATCTGAAAGACCTACTTTAACTTTAAACTTTTTTCTCATACTAATCATTGCTTTAAGATTAATTTCTTTCACAGGAGTAGGATAAGCAGAAGTGCATTTCAGTAAAGTTAAATTTTTAATTCCATTACCCTCTTTTTTAATAATATTAATAGCTTTTTTAATTTCATTTTCTGTACTCATACCTGTTGAAAGAATTATTTTTTTGTTAAAACTTGCAATTTTTTTTATAAAAGGCATGTTTGTAATTTCACCAGAAGGAATTTTATAACGTCGTGGTCTTAGAGACTTCAAAAAAGATAAACTTTTATTATCAAAAGCAGTAGATAAAAATTCTATTCCTTTTAATTTACATTTTTTTTTAATCTTTTTATAATCATTAAATTCAAGATAAAATTTATTTATAAGATCAAGTTGTGAATCATTTTTTTTTTGAAATTTTTTTTGATAATCCGCAATAATGGAATGTTTGGATGCAACTAAGTTTGGAATAAATGTTTGAAATTTAATAATATCAGCCCCGCAATCTTTTGCTATGTCAACCATTTTCAATGCTTTTTTTAAACTTCCATTATGATTAACTCCAGCTTCAGCAATAATTAAGATTTTTTTAAGCATTTGTTAAATAAACTTTTATTTAAGAGAGATAAATTTACCATTAAAACCTCTATTAACATAGTTTTTTTTTATATCGTTAACAAAATGTTTTGGAATTATAATTACATAGTCATAATCGCTCAATTTAATCTCCTTTAATGATTTAATTTTCTTTTTAAAATAAATTTTTCCTATTTTATTTTCATCATTATCTACTAAAGAAAAATTATAATTATAATTACTCCAAGATATAAAATTATTAAGTGAATTGCATGCACCATGAATTAAACAATTATATTTTTCTAAATAATGTGATAATTTACTAATATTATGAAATAATTTTGATTCATAATTATAGTTTATCTTGGTACAAAAATGATTTTTATAATATGTTTTAGTTTTAGATTTTTGTAAATATAGAGAAATTGCATGATCATCTGTATAGTCTCTAATAACTTTTAAGTTAAAATTCTTAAAATGCTTTATAATTGTTTTTTTTGTAAAATAATTTATGTGTTCATGAGAAAAAAGATCTGGATTCCCAGTTTTTAAACTCTTAAGAAAATTCGGTACTATAATAAAAATTTTTCCTTTTTTTGATAAGTGATTAACTGAAAATTTGGTAATATGATTAATATTAAAACAGTGTTCATAGAATCCTATAGAAAATATAAAATCAAATTTCTTATTTAGTTTTAATTTGCTATTAACAAATTCTTTATAAAAAGTAGTTGAATTGTTGCTATTCCTATGATCCACTGATGGATCAATACCACATAAATCAGTAAATCCTTTTTTTTCTAAATATTTTAAAATAAAACCATTGCCACATCCTATTTCTAAAATAGGTTTTTTTTTATATAAAGATATATATTTAATTTTTTTTTTCAAAGAATTAAATCTTTCCCTCCCCCAATTACCTTCTCCGAGAGGTTGGGATAATTGAGCATATTCACTTTGATAAATGTTCAACAAATGTTGCTTTAGTTTATTAGTAGGTTGTTGAAAAATAAAATTGCACTTAATACATTGATATAGCTTGCAACTTAATTTTGTTTTGTCTAATTCAGAATCTTCTCTATTAGTATAAATTTTGGTTCTTTTTTTATCCAAAATACAAATAAATTCTTGACTATTACAAATCTTGCATAAACTAGGCATAACTATAATAAAAATATTATTTAATTTTATTTAATACTTCTTTCCATGTTGAGAATTTTATAGCTCTATCATCAATCCAATATTCTCCAACTGGTTTGCCCATAAATAATTGATCAAAAGGAATGTCATTTTTTTTTAGCCATTCATCAGTCATTTCATATTCATTCCAATGTCTCGCAGTATATATAATAATTGTATGACCTTGAGCTTTAAGTTTTTTAATAGATTCAACAGAATCTAATTTTGGTTTCGCCAATGATCTACTAAAAGTTTTTTCTTCAGTACAAATAGTACCGTCTAAATCAATTATCAAACGCATGAAACACTTCTCTAAAACTTCTGGTCATTATTAATTCTTTATAATTGGATAAATTTTTATATGCAATATCAAGATAATCCATAATCATAATTTTTGGAATGTCAAAACCAGCTTCAATAGAAGCAATAACCCCACCTCCAAAACGTGGATTTATTTCTAATATATATAATTGCTTATTTTTTCTGATAAATTGTAAATTTATGGGACCTATCAAATTAAATTTTTTTAATATTTTTTTTGTTAATTCAGTAATTTCTAAATCTTTTACAACTTTAGAAATTGTAACTTCACCGTCAGAGATTTTGAGGCGTATTCTTGGAACAGCTCCTATAAATCTACCACTTTTTGATACGTATGCATCAACTGAATATTCAATACCTTTAATGAATTTTTGTTTTATAAATTTTGTTTCGTTTATTTGATTAAATATATATTTGTAATAATCTTTATCAAAAATTTTATGACTATTTTTAGATGCAGAACCTTTTTTTGGTTTAATAAACATTGGAAATTTATTATTTGCTAGAGGAATAGTTTTTATTTTCGATTTGTTAAACTCATTATGTGTTTTTAATTTATCTAGAAAAATGTTACATATATTACTATTGGAACTAATCAATTTTAAATCTGGAAATTTTTTACATAGATTTGCTAAAACAATAGTAGCTAAATCCACATTGGCAATGACAATAGAAATATTCTTATTTGTTATAACTTTAAAAAGATCATTATAAATATTCTTATTATTCCATTTCATTCCTATAATTATGTCTCCAATTATTTTGAAAGGAATCTGAGTATTAACTTCATATGAAAAAACATTAATATTTAAATTTAATTTTTTTCCTGCATTTATAAATCTTTCTGCAAGAGAAACTCTTTTTCCACCGCCTAAAAATAATATATTAAATTTTTTCAAAATAATTTTTATTTCTTAAATGTTATTGTTAGAATATCACTAGTTATTAAATAATCACTTTATATCTTAACTTTTTATTCATATTTTTTATGTTAGTCTATCTTACCACCAAACATGATAAATGTTGAGTTGAAAAGAGCGATTATAGGTCTTTTGTTTCTTTTTAAATATGAAAAAGATATTTAAAATAAGTACCAAATAAAGAAAAGGAACTCAATTTCTTAGTGCATACTCTTACAAATTATTATTTTAATTTTACTTCTGATAAACTTTAATTTTTATGTATTTTATTATAATTTAAAAAAAAAATATACTTATGTTTAAAAAATGTTTATTTCATTATTTATATATATATTTTTGTTTATACTTTAAAATATTTAATTATTTACTTATCTAAATATGAAAAATTTTATAATCTATGATACTAGTACAATTAAAGAGTCAATCATTAAACTAAATGCTAATGGTGAAAAAACGCTTATCGTTACAGATAAAAATAAAATACTGTTAGGTACAGTTAGTGATGGTGATATTAGGAAATCAATTTTAAAAAAATTAGATATCAATCGTAAAGTTAAAAGTTTTTATCAAAAAAAACCCTTTTTTTTATATGAAAACAAAATAGATTTAAGTTATGTTAAAAAAATTTTATTAGATAATAATTTTACGTTGATACCTGTTGTCAATATTAAAAAAAAATTGGTAAAAATTATTTTTCTTAAAGATTTATTAAAAAATAAGACAATAAATATACAAACTATACCTGCTCCTGTAATTATAATGGCTGGTGGGAAAGGCAGCAGATTGGAGCCTTTTACAACAGTTTTACCAAAACCACTTTTGCCAGTAAACGGCAAAACCGTAATTGATCATATTATTGATAATTTTCTTAGATATAAAATCAAAGATTTTGTTTTGTCAGTAAATTATAAAAGTCAAATTTTAAAAGCATTTTTTATTGAAAAAAAGAAAAAATATAAAGTTAAATTTATTGAAGAAAATAAGCCTCTAGGTACAGCTGGTAGCTTGCGATTGTTGAAAAATAAAATTAAAACAAGTTTTTTTGTAACAAACTGTGATGTTATTTTTATGATGAATTATAAAACTGTATATGATTACCATAATGATAATAAATATGATTTGACTTTAGTAGCATGTCACAATCATTATACTATTCCTTATGGTTTGTGTTATGTTGATAAAAATAACTTACTTGAGAAAATAAATGAAAAACCAAAAATTGATTTTTTAGCTAATGGTGGATTTTATATACTGCAACCATCATTGCTGAAATTAATACCTAAAGATAAAAAATATCATATGACTGATTTAATAAATGAAGCAATAAAATTAAATAAAAAAATTGGTGTATTTCCTGTTAGTGATGAATGCATAATAGATGTAGGTCAATGGAATACTTATAGGAAAGCTCTAGGGCGTATTTGATTGAATAATAAAATTTTAGTTATTGGTTACGGTTCAATTGGAAGTAGGCATGTAAGAATATTAAAAAAATTAAAAAAAAATAATAATATTAAAATATTAACTAATCAAAAAATTGCAAATAGAGTTCAAAATTATAATGAAGCGATAACTTTTAATCCTGACTATATCATTGTAGCTACAAAAACTAATCAACACTTTAATAACTTAATTTTTATAGAAAAAAACTTTCACAAAAAAACTGTTTTAATTGAGAAGCCTCTTTTTGATTCTTATAAAAATTTTAAACCAAAAAATAACTTATATTATGTTGGATATAATTTGAGATTTAATCCTATTTTACAAAATATCAAAAAATTAATTACAGATCAAAATATATGGACTGTTAATATTTTTTGTGGATCTTATCTTCCAGATTGGAGACCTCATAGGGATTATAGAAATACTTATAGTTCTTCTATAGACGAAGGGGGAGGTGTTCTTTTAGATTTAAGTCATGAAATTGATTATGTTAATTGGTTATTTGGTCCACTTAAAATACTATATACAGATGTTTCAAAAATTTCAAATTTAGATATTAATTCCGAGGATAATGCAATAATAATTGCTAAAAATGATTTAGGTACAATAATTAATATCAGTTTAAATTATTTTACAAAAATACCAATTAGGCAAATTTTAATTGATGGAAAAAATATTTCAATTAAATCTGATTTATTTAAAAAAGAATTAACATATGTAAAAAATAACAAGATTTATAAAAATAATTATAAAAAAATGAATAAGAATTATACTTATCAAATGCAGCACAAGTCTATTTTAAGTAATAAAAATAATTTATGCAGTTATCAAAATGGTCTAGAAATACTTAAGTTAATAGATAAAATTAGAAAACATAGTTAAAGTATGAATATTTTATGTACTATTTGCATGCGAGGAGGATCTAAAGGAGTTAAAAATAAAAATCTAAAAATGATTAATGGAAAGCCACTTATGTATTATACTATTGATCAAGCTATTAAATCTAAAGCATTTAAAAAAATTGTTGTATCAACTGACTCAAAAAAAATTTCTTCAATAGCAAGAAAATTGGGAGCACAAAGTTGGTTTCTTAGACCAAAACACATGGCTAGAGATAAATCAGCTAAAATACCTGCAATAAGACATGCTTTTTTGAAGGCAGAAAGTTATTTTAAAGAACAATACGATATTCTTGTAGATTTAGATGTAACATCGCCATTAAGAAATATTAAAGATATTAAAATGGCACTAAAAAAATTTAAATACGAAAATGCTAATACACTAATTACTATTTGCGATGCTCGAAAAAATCCTTATTTTAATATGTTGGAACTCAAAAAAGGCTTTTTTAAAAAAGTAAAAAAATTAAGAAACAATAATGATATCAAAAGAAGACAAGATGCTCCAAAAGTTTATGAAATGAATGCATCTATATATATTTGGAAAAGAGAAGCAATTATAAAGAATTTTCCACTTTTAACAAAAAAAACATCTATATATCTCATGCCATATGAGAGATCTATTGATATTGACACAAATACTGATTTTAAATTAGTAGATTTATTAATCAAAGAAAAAAATGATAGATTATAATAAATTATTTTCATTAGATAAAAAATTAACTTTTATAGTAGGTTCTTCTGGGCTTATAGGTAGTGAAATTGCTAATGCTTTTAATTCTTTTGGATCAAAGTTAATTTTGCTAGATATAGATAAAGACAAAGGTATTAAACTAGAAAAAAATTTAAATAAAAATATATCAAAATCAATTTTTTATGAGTTTGATTGTTCTAATTTATCTAATATTGAAAATGAAATTCATAAATTAATTCAAAAAAATGGTTGCCCAGATATATTTGTAAATTGCTCATATCCAAGAACTTCTGATTGGGCCAATAGCTCATTCTCCCGTATAAAATTAAAATATTTACAAGAAAATATTGATATTCATTTAAATTCTTATTCTTGGTTAGCGAAAGTAGTTGCTGAATCAATGAAAAAGAATTTTAAAAAAGGGTCCATTATACAGTTAAGTTCAATTTATGGGATAGTTGCTCAAGATTTAAATGTTTATAAAAAAACTAAAATGCATGAAAACATGACATATTCTATAATTAAAGGAGGTATAATCAGTTTAACTAAACAAATGGCTTCATACTATGGAAAATATGGCATCAGGGTTAATTCTATTAGTCCAGGAGGAATCAAAGGACACATTGCAGGAAAAAAAATCAAACAAAGTAAAACATTTATAAAAAATTACTCTTTAAAGACACCTCTAGGTAGATTAGCTAGTCCTCATGAAATTGCAACTTCAGCACTTTTTTTAGCAAGTGAAGCTTCTTCATATATAACTGGATCTAATTTAATTGTAGATGGAGGATGGACGTCGATTTAGTGATTTTATTTATTAGTTTATTAAAAAAAATTATTTAAAGTTCTACAAGGTTTATATAAGTAGTAAAATCAATTAAAAAATTATAAGTAAATTAATCAAAAAAATATTAATAAATAAATGAAAAAAAAATCAAAGCATTTAGACATGCAAATTGATTTGCTGCCTAAAAAAGTAAAATGGTGTTCTAAATGCTTAATGTCAAATCAAAGACCAAGAATAACGTTTGATAACAATGGGGTTTGTGCGGCATGCAATAATTTACAATATATTAAAAATGAAATTAATTGGGATAAAAGAAATGATGAATTTTTAAGACTTTTAGATAAACATCGAAGTAAAAATAATGATTGGGATGTTGTAGTGCCTAGTAGTGGTGGCAAAGATTCTGGTTATGTTGCTCATCAATTAAAATACAAATATGGAATGAACCCTCTGTTAGTTACTTGGAGTCCAATGAAATATACCGAAATTGGTTTCAAAAATTTTGAAAATTTATCAGAAAGTGGTTTTACAAATATTAAATGTACTCCAAATGGACTAATACATAAAAAGCTAGCAAGACTATGTTTCGAAGAACTGGGAGATGCTTTCCATGTTTTTGTATTGGGACAAGTATATTATCCAATTCACATGGCTATTAAATTTAATATCAATCTTGTTTTTTATGGAGAAAATGGCGAGGTTGAATATGCAGGAGATCCTGAAGCCGTTGATAAACCTTATATGGATATTATTAAAAATAAAAAATGGCTTTTAGGGTATTTGAAAGGTATTTCTTTAGAAAAATTAATAAGTGTAGGGAAAAAAAAGAAAGAATATTTAAGTACTGAGGATTTTAATAACTCAGATTTAAAATTTTATAAATCACCATTAAAGAAAGATATAATACAATCAAAGATTAGTAGAATTTATTATTATAATTATTTTCACAGATGGAATCCTCAAGAAAATTTTTATTATTGTGTAGAAAATACTAAATTTATTCCAAATAATGAAAGGAGCGAAGGTACTTATTCAAAGTATTCAAGTCTTGATGATAAAATGGATGGAATGCATTATTATATGAGATATATAAAGTTTGGTCTTGGTAGGTGTGTAGAAGATGCATCGCATGAAATAAGGGATGGCCATATTACTAGAGAAGAGGGAATTGCGTTAATGAAAAAATACGAAGGAGAATTCCCAAAAAAATATTTTAAAGAATTTCTTGAATATCTTAATATTACCGAGGGGCATTTTTGGAAAGTTGTTGATTCATGGAGGTCAAAATATTTATGGAACAAAATTAATGGTAAATGGCTTTTAAAATATCCTATTACATAATATTGTATATTGTGACTAAAATCTTTAAAATTTATATTTAACAAAATGTCTAATTATAAAATTATTCGTAATGGTTATTTAGCAAAAAAAATTGTTATTGTGGATGGTCTTGCAGGCTGTGGAAAAACATTGATATCTCCTATTGTGTCAGCTTTTGATAGAGTTGAGCTTTTAAACTATGCTTTTGAAATTGAGTTTGTATGTAGGTTAAAAAAACTAAAAAAAATTTCAACAGATGCAACTATATCATTAATAAAAATGTTTACTGATCATAAGTTGTATCAAACTATGATGGGCAGAGAGACAAATTTTCGATATTCGGATCTATCAGGTGTTTTTAATGATTCCAATCCATCAAGATATTTCAACAGAATATTCACTGAGGATAATGAAATGTCAATCCCAGATAAAATTAAAAATGAAAGACCAATTTTGAATTTAACAACACATGATTTATTGAGTTATTCCCAACCTATTTTGCAGGCTTTGGCAAATAGATTAGTTTATATAGAAGTTGTAAGACATCCTCTATATATGATTATTCAGCAATCATTAAATATGGAAAGATTACTTGATAATCCAAGAGATATTCAGATAAATTTTAAATACAAAAATAAACAACTGCCATATTTTGCAAAGGGATGGGAAGATTTATTTATAAAGTCTAATAATATTGATAAAGCAATATATTATATTTTCAAAAGTATGAAATTAAGCGAATTAACTAGGAATAAAATTAATAATTCTAGTTTTAACAATTTAATTACAATTCCTTTTGAAAAGTTTGTTTTTAGTCCTCATATATATCTAAATAAAATAGAAAAAAAATTAGGTAGTAAAATTATTAAAAGAACATTACGGACTCTTAAGAAACAAAAAGTACCAAGAAAGAAAATTGCTGACGGAATACCACTATCAATATATAAAAGGTGTGGTTGGAAACCACCAAAAAAAAATCTTACTGAGAAAGAAGAATTAAATGTTAGAAGAAATTATTGTTTGAAACAAGGAGCTAGTGAACAAGCAATGAAAAAATTAGATGAAATTTTACATCATTATGAGAAAAAATTTTGCAAGAACATATTTAACTAAAAATGAGTTTAAAAAGAAAAATAAATAATAATGAATTAACAATTGGTACATGGATTACAATTAACAATCCATTAATACCTGATATTTTATCATCAGCTGGTTTTGATTGGCTTTGTGTTGATATGGAGCATAGTGCTATTGATTTAAATGATTTGATGCTATTAATAATTTCAATTGAAAATAATAAAATTTATCCTTTAGTCAGGGTTGGTGAGAATGATCCTAATTTAATCAAGAGAGTAATGGATATTGGTGCTTATGGAGTAATCGTCCCAAATGTTAATAATGAAAATGATGCAATTAAGGCAGTGAATTCAGTTAAATACCCTCCTCAAGGCAAAAGAGGAGTGGGTTTGTTTAGAGCTCAAAAATTTGGCAAAAAGTTTCAAAGTTATTTCAATTGGGTCAAAAAAGATAGTGTAGTAATTATTCAAATTGAACATATAGACGCTGTAAACAATATTGAAAAAATTTTTTCTGTCAAAGGTTTAGATGGTTATTTTATAGGGCCTTATGATTTGTCAAGCTCAATGGGTATAACGGGAGATTTTAAAAACAAGAAATTTCAGAATGTTATAAAAAAAATAATTGAAGCAGGAAAAAAATATAATATAACAGCAGGTTTTCATTCAGTAAATTCTGATCCAGCAGAGGCAATACAGTATAAAAAAAAAGGATTTAAAATCCTTTCCCTTAGTGTGGATGCTATTTTTCTTGGTGATAAAGCTACAGAATCACTTATGAAACTAAAAAAATAAATCATTGTTTATATATAATTAAACTTATGAAAATAATATGTATGATACCAGCAAGGATAGGAAGTAAAAGAATTAAAAAAAAGAATTTAAGGTTGATTAATAATAAACCTTTAGTCAGTTATGTTATAGAAAAAGCAAAGAAATGTAGATTATTTAGTGCAATTTACTTGAATTCTGATTCTATGGTTTTTGAAAAAATTGCAACAAAATATGGAATTAATTTTTATCATAGAAATAAAAAATTAGCTTCTGATAAATCAACAAATGATGAATTTACATTAGATTTTATGAAAAATATAAAAGGAGATATATTATTACAAATTCTTCCAACTTCTCCTCTTTTATCTACTAATGAAATTAATGATTTCACTAGATATATGATTAAAAAAAAATATGAAACATTAATTTCTGTTGAACATAAACAAATTGCTTGTTTATATAATAATAAACCAATTAATTTTAATAGATTAAAACATAATCCACCTTCTCAAACGCTAGAACCTATAAAAGTTTATGCAAGTGTTTTAATGGGTTGGAAATATTCTAGTTTTAAAAATAATATGAATAAATATGGCTCAGCATACCATGGTGGCAAAGGCAAAATAGGATATTTTGAATTAAAAGGATTATCAACAATAGATATTGATACTGAAGAAGATTTTAGATTAGCTGAAAAAATGATTATTTCAAATAACAAAAAAATAAATTTTAAAATTAAATATGCATAATAGATGATTTTATGAAAAATCAAGAAAAAACAGATTATAATTTATCATTTAAAAATAAAACAGTTTTAGTTACTGGAGCTTCCAGAGGTATTGGATTTAATATATCTGAAGATTTTAAATATTTAGGTGCTAAAGTAATAACATTGAGTTCAAAAGATTATAACTTTTCATCTGATTATCATTTAAAAAAATTAATAAATTACATAAAAAAAATAAAAAAAATTGATATTCTTATTAACAATGCTGGAGTAAATTTTTCAGAAGAAAATATAAATTTTTCTATAAAAAAATATGAAAAACTTATGAATATTAATTTAAAAGCACCTTTTTTGATTACTCAAGCTGTAACAAAAAAAATGATCAAATATAAGTATGGAAGGATTATTAATATATCATCGATTTTATCAGAAAGAGTTAGGATTGGAAAATCTTCATATTCATCTTCTAAATTTGGATTAATAGGCTTTACCAAAACTCTTTCTGTTGAGTTAGCTAAATACAATATTCTTGTTAATGCTATATCACCAGGCGTAATTGCAACAGAAATGACAAAATCTATGTTAACGAAGCAACAAATTAAAAAAATAAGGAATGAAATTCCTCTTAAACGCCTTGGAAACACGAAAGATATTGCGAGTGCTGTTATATATCTTTCAAGTGATATTAACCAGTATATTACTGGACATAATCTAGTAGTTGATGGAGGTTTATTAAGTTGTTTAAATGTATAAATTAGAAATTAGATCTTCCCTTAAGCCATATGGTCTAGAATTAACAAACAACTACAATAAAAATTTAAGAACAATATATTCAAAAGGTGATTTGATATTAATAGATACTAAAATTTTTATAACGTATGGATTACCAAAATTTATAAATAAATTATCTATTATTAAAATAAGTCCAAATGAATCAAAAAAAGAATATTTATACATTGTAAAAATTATATCTCATATTCTGAAAAAAAAATTTTCCAAAAGAAATAAGATTATATGTATAGGTGGAGGCATACTTCAAGATATTTGTAGTTTTATATCATTAATTTTATTTAGAGGTATTGAATGGATTTTTTTTCCTACTACATTATTATCTCAAGCTGATAGTTGTATTGGTGGAAAAATATCAATTAATTTTAATGAATATAAAAATCAAATTGGAAATTATAACCCTCCAAATTGGATATATGTAGATATGAATTTTCTATCTACTTTAAATAAGAATCAATTCTATTCAGGTATTGGGGAAATCATGCATTTTTATTTTGTTTCAAGTAAGAAAGATTTTTTAATGATGAGACAAAATTTTAATTTATTATTAAACAGAGATAAAAAGACTTTATTTAAAATTATATCTAGATGTCTTGAAATTAAAAAAAGATTTATAGAAATTGATGAATTTGATAAAGGAATTAGAAATCTTCTTAATTATGGTCATACATTTGGTCATGCTATAGAATCAGTCACAAACTATACAATACCCCATGGTATTGCAGTAGCACATGGTATGAATATTGCCAATTTTATTTCTTATAAATATGGCTATTTGTCTAAAAATAATTTTAATGATATGCAAAGTTTACTTTCAATAATTTATTCATGCAAATATCCAAAAAAATTTAATCAAAATAAATTTATGAAATTTTTATTAAAAGATAAAAAAACAATTAAAAATGAACTCAATGTAATTTTATCAAAAAAATTAGGAAAAATGTTTGTAAAAAAACAAAAATTAAATCGCAGATTTATAAAAATAATAAATAAATATTTTTGTATATACTTTAATTTTTCATGAAAAAACAAGTAGGCATTATTGGTTTTGGAAAAATGGGTCAATTAAGATTTAATATTATTAAAAAATTAGATATTTTTAAAGTGGTTTCTATATATGATCCTTGCTCAACAAAAAAAAATAAATTATTTGTAAATTCACTTGATGATTTGATTGATAATAAAGATATTGAAATTATTTTTATTTGTACTCCAAATTATTTGAATAAACAATTAACAATAAAATCACTGAAGAAAAAAAAACATGTTTTTTGTGAGAAACCACCCGGCCTAAATGCTAATGATATTAAACAAGTAATTATTGCAGAAAAAAAGTATAAAAAAATACTAATGTACGGTTTTAATCATCGACATCATGATAGCATTCAAAAGATAAAAAAAATTGTAGATAAGAAAGAATTCGGCAGAATACTATGGATGAGAGGAAGATATGGCAAAAGCGTAGAAACTAATTTTTATAAAAATTGGAGATCAAAAAAAGAATATTCAGGAGGAGGTATTTTAATCGATCAAGGTATTCATATGTTAGATATTTTTTTATATTTAGCAGGTAACTTTGATAAAATTCAAGCTACAGTTTCAAATTTATATTGGGATTTAGATATTGAAGACAATGTATTTGCATTACTTCAAAATTCAAAAAATAAAATTGATGCTTCTTTACATTCAACAATGACACAATGGAGAAATTTATTTTCTTTAGAAGTTTTTCTTGAAAAAGGATATGTTGTCTTAAATGGTTTAAATACAGCCTCAAAATCCTATGGTGAAGAGGTTTTGAATATTGCTAAAAATAGATCTTTGCCCCCTGCAGCTGTTTGGGAAGAAGAGGAAAATATTTATTTTAAAATTGATAACTCATTTGAAAAAGAAATAATCGAATTTAATAAATCAATTATTAAAAATAAAAAACCAATGATTGGTAATTCATTAGAAGCTCTTCAATTGATGAAAGTAGTTGATAAAATATATAATTTTAGTTAAGTTTAGTTTAAGACAATTAAAATAAAGAATTTTTCTTATATAAAGACTGTGACAATTTGATATTGCAATATTTTCATAATTAATTTAATCAAATTAACTAATACAAAAACAATCAAGCAAAGAAAGACGTGTAGAATTGAATAGAGAAATATTATCAATTTTAACCCAAATATTAACATAGGTATTTTTTGTCTTTAGCATTGCGAATTATACCAAAATTAGACATTAAAGGCTCTAATTTAGTTAAAGGTATTCATCTTGAAGGTTTACGTGTATTGGGTAAGCCTCAGTCTTTTGCAAAATATTATTATGAAAATGGTGCTGATGAATTAATTTATCAGGATGTAGTTGCAAGTTTATACGGCCGCAATAGTCTTCAAGATATTATTTCAAAAACGGCGAAGGAAATCTTTATTCCACTTAATGTAGGAGGCGGAATTAGAACAATTCAAGATATCTCAACTATTTTGCTTGCTGGTGCAGATAAAGTTTCTATAAATACATCAGCTATAAATAATCCTGAATTGATAAGTTCAGCAGCTAATGTGTTTGGATCTTCAACTATTGTTGTGAGTATTGAAGTGATTAAACAAACTAATGGAAAGTACACTGCATTTACAGATAATGGTCGCACCGTAACAGGCAAAGAAGTAATTGCTTGGGCGAAACAAGTAGAAAAGTTAGGTGCAGGAGAAATTTCTTTAACTAGCGTCGATCATGAAGGATCAGGAAAAGGATTCGATTTAACTTTAGCTAAAAGTGTTACTGATGCAGTTTCTATTCCAGTTGTTGTGCATGGTGGAGCCGGTAAGATGGAGCATGTTTTAAGTTTAGCAAAAGAAGTGCCTGCAAGTGGCATAGCAATAGCATCTTTATTTCACTACAATTATATAAAGCATCATCGAAACACAGATGGTTATGAAGAAGAAGGCAATATTGATTTTCTTAAAAGTAATAAAATTCTGTCTAATATTCAAAGTGTGTCTATTGACGAATTGAAATCTTATCTTTTGCAACACAATATTTTTTGTAGGAAACATGAAACGCTCATATAAAATCGCTGTAATTGATTATAAAATAAGTAACATGTTCAGTATTAGAAACGCAATGAGTCTATTGGGATTTAATTGTGAAGTGACTTCAGATCGTTCAAAAATATTATCAGCTGATGGAGCAATTCTTCCAGGTGTGGGTTCATTCCCTTATGCCATGAAAAATATAAAAAAACTTGGATTTGATGAAACTATCAAAGATTTTATTAATACCGGAAAACCTTTTATTGGCATATGTTTAGGATTTCAATTGTTATTTGATAATAGTACTGAAGTTGAACACACTAATGGTTTAGAAATTATTCATGGTCAAGTTAAAAATTTATCTAAAAATAAAAAAATAACGCGAGTTCCACATGTAGGCTGGAATAGTATTAAAAAAAATAAAAAATTAAATCAAGGGAGAATATTTCATCCTCTAAAAAATCATAAAGATGGCGAATATTTTTATTTTATTCATTCTTTTTATGTATCTCCAAAAGATCAAAATAATGTTTATACAACTTCAAAATATGGAGATTTTGAGTTTTGCTCTTCTATTTTAAAAGATAATATATTTGCGTGCCAATTTCATCCTGAGAAAAGTGGTAAAAAAGGTATGGAAATTTTAAATGCAATGTTTAAACAAAAGTAATAAATGATTTGCTTTGAATATCTTTCTTTATCAACTTTTCTTACTTGTTTATTTAAATTTAATATTTTAAAAAAATTAGTAAGTATAAATTCAAATCCTATTTATTTTATTGATTCATCATTAAGTGTTAGGTGGTTTGTAATACCGATTATCACTTTTTTTGGTAAAAAAATAAATAAATTAAATTTCAAACTAATAGAAATCACAGATAATAATGGAGAACTCATTAGATATAGAATAGCCCGTTTTGATTTGTTTGAGGTTCAGAAAAAAATTACTGATAGCATTTCTCATAAAGAATTATATCACCAAAGCTGGAATCAGGGCTCCATTCTTGATTATATTAATAAAGCCATTGTTGGAGGGAGTATTTTGGAATCAGAATCTGTTAGCAGGGTTTTATTTCTAATTGAAGTTCTTAATTGGCATATGAAAAAGATAAATTGTGAACAAGCATTATTAATTATTAATAAAAGACCATGGTTAGATATTTATAAAAAAATAGCTAAAAATTATCAAATTGTATTGTTAGGATTTCACAATATTCAATTTAAACTTTCTGATATTCATAATTTTGTTCGTAATCATCAATGGCTATATGGAGTTTTAAAAAACCTAAAATATAATAAAAAAATAAAAATGGAACGAAATTCAAAATCATCTTTAAATATGCTTTATTTAGATGGCAGAAGAGATATAAATATTGAAAAAAATGGAAATCATTCAGATTTTTTTTGGCAATATAATTCTCATTTTCCAATAGAAAAAATTATATACAAATATTATTCGAGTGCTGAAAAATTAATCCTAAACCAATATGGAGTACTTCCAATTCCTGAAGGTGTAATAATAGATAAAAATTGTAAACGAAATTATGTAAAACCAAAAAAAAATTACTCAAATGTATTCCAAAAAGAGTCAAAGATACTCCAATTAATACTTGCTTCATATGATCTTGATCGATTTTATTGGAGTGCATTTTTTAAATTTTATAATGTAAAAGTATTTTTAAGTTGGAATAAATATACTCATGATCATATTGCATTATTAGATGCTATAAATGATAATGACGGTATACTTGCAATCTGGCAAATGGCTTTTGATGGTTTTGAATTTGCTGAATGTGCACTGAATGCTGATATTTATTTTTGTTTTTCTCGTTTTAGTCTGGATCTAGAAAAAAAATTAAAGTCAAAGATTAAATATAATATTATTACAGGTTATCCTAAAGATTATGCTGGTCCGCTTTTAAAGGAGCGTGCCAGCAATTTAAGAAAAAAATTAAAAGCAAATGGAGCTAAAAAAATTATTTTTGTAATTGATGAAAATTCAACTGACGATTCAAGATGGCACACAGGACATGAAATTCAACGTGAAAACTATAGTTTTGTTCTTAATAAAGTATTGGAAACTTCTTGGCTGGGCGTTATTTTTAAACCTAAAACTGCTAAAACATTAAGAAAAAGGCTTGGATCTGTTGCAGATCTTTTAACTAAGGCAGAAAAAACAGGTCGTTGTTTTATTTATGAGAAATCTGTTGGAGCTACTACAATAGCTTCACCTGTATTAGCAGGCTTAAGTTCAGATATTTGTATTCATGCACATCTTGGTTCAGGAACAGGAGCTGTAGAATGTGCGCTAGAAGGTTTACCAACATTGCTGATTGATCGTGAAGGTGCACCATTTTCAAAATTAAATGAACTACCTTTAGGTAAAGTTATTTTTAAAGATTGGACCACAACAATTAAAGCTGTCATGGAGCATTTTGATACTCCTGGGGGAATTGATGGTTTTGGTGATTGGTCTAAAATTATTGATGATTTAGATCCTTTTAGAGATGGCAAGGCCGCTTACAGAATGGGAACTTATCTTCACTGGCTTGTTCAAGGTTATAATCAAGGTTTAGATAAAAAAACTGCTTTGTTTCAGGCTGCAACAAGATATAAAAAAAAATGGGGAGAAGATAAAGTTATTACTACTTAAAAAAAATGAATAAATATTAAATAATATATTTTTTAATTATTATGAAATTGTGATTACAGATTTAACAGAAATTAAAAAATTGTTGAAGTCAAAAAAATTATATGCTTTTGATTTTGATGGTGTGATTGCGGATTCAGTTGAGATTAAAACGGAGGCATTTTATAAACTTTATAAGCCATATGGAGAATCAATTGCTAAAAAAGTAATAAATCATCATAAAGCAAATCAAGGAAAGTCAAGATTCCAAAAATTTAAATATTATCATTTGAATTATTTAAGTATTAAGATCGATAAAGAAAATTTAAACAAATTAGGTAAAAATTTTTCAAATATTATTGTAAATAAAGTGATTGAGTCTAGTGAAATATCTGGTGTTAATAATTTTTTAGAAAACCTTCATTTATTAAATAAAAAATGCATTGTTAATACTGGTACTCCTAAAAAAGAAATAGTTGAAATAATTAAAAAAAGAAATTTATCTAAATATTTTATTAAAATATATGGTTCTCCTACCTCTAAAATAGATAATTTCAAATCTGTGATAAATGAATTCAATATAAATAAAAGAGATATTGTCTATTTTGGTGATTCAATGCATGACTTACATGTAGCAATGCAAATAGGTATACAATTTGTGGGTATAGGTAAAAGTATTTATAATGTATTATTAAATTCGAGTAGAAATACTTGTTATTTGTTAGACTTTAGTGAAATTTCTTTATTATAAAAAATCTTTTATATAAATTTGATATCAAATATCCTAATAGAATGTATTTATAAAATAAATGAATTATATGTTGACTCCAAGGAACTTAATAATAAAACATCTTATATTTTAAGGTGTTTTTTCTAAATAATATTATAATAAGAATAAACTAATAAATAATGACTAAGAATTTAACAATTACTGTTTTTGGGGGATCTGGATTTCTTGGTTCTCATGTTTCTGATAAATTAAGTCAATTAGGACATAAAGTGCGAATTTTTGATTTAATAAAATCTCCTTGGCTTCGTAATGATCAAAAAATGATTATTGGTGATTTGCTTGATTTTGAATCAGTAAAAAAAGCCACTAAAGGAGCGAGCATTGTTTATAATTTTGCGGCAGTTTCAGATATGGATGAAGCAATAACTCAGCCAATACAAACTATGAGTGTTAATATATTAGGGAATGCTAATGTTTTGCAAAGTTGTAAACTTAACAAAATAAAAAGATTTATTTATGCTAGTACCGTTTATGTGAGTAGTCGTGAAGGAAGTTTTTATAAAATAAGTAAACAAGCGTCAGAGCAATTAGTAAGAGAATATCAAAAACTTTATAATCTTAATTATACTATTTTGCGATATGGTTCAATATATGGTCCAAGATCTGATGAACATAATGGCTTATATCGAATAGTTAAAAATGCGATTAGATATAAAGCAATTCGTTACGAGGGCCATCCCGAATCTTTAAGAGATTATGTGCATGTAGATGATGTAGCAAGTGCTAGTGTTGACGTTTTAGGTAAAGCATTTTGTAATGAAGATATTGTTCTAACAGGTCAGGAAAGTATGCGTGTTTACGATATGCTTAAGATGCTTGCTGAAATAATGGATATTTCAGAACAAATTGAGTTTAAAAAAACTTTACGTAGTGGCCATTATGTGAGAACTCCATATTCATATGAAAAGAAAATTAGTAAGAAATATATACCCTCTTTGCATGTTGATTTAGGTCAGGGTTTAGTTCAGTTAATAAAAGAAGTTCAAAAAAAATTATAAAGAATATGAAATTTTTTAGAACGAAGTATCAACAAAATTTACATGATGATCAAATTAATGAAAATCATGTACAAATTTGGCAAGATTCAACAAGGTATAATGGATAATGTTTTAGATTTATGTCTTAATGGTAAGTTGGATCCTAAATTAAGTCCTGCATTTAATAGAATTGCTTTTAGCTTAAGACCTAAATTTAATGAACTAATATCAGAAATATCTAAACCTTTTAAATCAAATATAGACTGGTGGATGCAAGGACCTTCTAGCAGACATACTGCTTCAAGTTCTTTTTTTCATTATTTTTGTTGTTTATATTTCATGAATGATTTGATCAAAAATAATCAATTATCATATGATAGTGTGTTAGTTGATTCGCAAGAGCTCTGTATTATAATAAATAATATGTTGCATGATAATAAAATTATTAAATGTAAAGTTCAGTATGTAAAACCTCTTCTTTTAAAAATTATTATTAGAAAATATTTAAAAATACCAGCTTTATTTTGTAAAAAAATAGTACAGCAGATTATTGCTATACTTAGCAGAGAAGAAAGATTGAATCTTATTACAAGAAATAATTTAGTTTTAATTGATACATATATGATCGCAGGATACACGGATATTGATAGGTGGTATGGCACACTTTGGAATCATTTAAGTAACAGTTTAAAGTCTGAAACCTTTTTTATTCCAACTATTGTATCAACACCATTGAAAGCAATGATGTCAATTTATAAAGATTTGAGAACAAATAATCGTAATTTTTTAATAAGAGAAGATTATCTAAAAATCTCTGATATTTTTTTTGCATTTCAATATAAGAATAGACTAAAAAAAATAAATATTCGGTCAGTTAAAGTTTTGGGTTATGAAATATCAAACATCATACAGTATGAGTTGAAAAATTATCGAGATGTATCAACTATTATTGAATCTTTCTTAACTTATCGATTTATAAAGCGATTAAAGGAAAGCGGTATTACTGTGCGATTAGCTATTGATTGGTTTGAAGGTCAAGTAATAGACAAAGCTTGGAATTTTGGATTTAATAAATACTATCCTGCTACTAAAACTATTGGATACAGGGTATTTGAAAGTGATCCTTTTGATTTATGTTCTTATCCGATTTCAGTCGAACGAGAAGCAGGGGTGTTGCCAGATGTAATGGCAGTGCAAGGTGCCGCATCGAAACAGAACGTTAGAGAGTTTTTGCCAGATTTGGATGTTATTGTAATACCTTCATTCAAGTCACAACATGTGTGGCAATATAATTTTAGCCAAAAAGATGAACTAATCAGAACTGTACTTATCACACTACCTCTTTCTTTGTATTCATCCGAGAGGATATTTAATAAAGTTTTAAAAGTTTATGAAAAATTGCAAATATGCAGGGAAAAAATTCGTTTTGTAATCAAGCCTCATCCAGCTCAATTGTTTAATAAAATTATTTCTAACTTTCCTGAATTACCAAATGGGTTTTCTATTGCAAAAGAAAAATCATTACCAATATTACTACATAAAAGTCATTTACTTATCACTGAAGCTTCCAGCTCGTCTCTAGAGGCTTTGGCTTGTGGAATTCCAGTGATTATTATAGAGGATGATTCTGGATTAACATTTGATTCTATACCAAAAAATATTTCAAAAGAAATTGTTCTTAAGGTAAAGACAACTGAACAGATTATTCATGCGATGCAGTATTTTTTTAATCAAACAACAGATAAGCTCAAATTAAGAAAAACTTTAGCTGAAAAAATTCGAGCAGATTATTTTGAACCAATTACTCAGGATGGAATTGATAAATTTATGGATTTGGATAATAAAGAAAATAAAAATATTTAAATAATGAATAAAATATACATGTGCGGAGTAGGAGGAATGCTTGGAGAAGCATTTTATAAACAATTTAAAAATGACTATATATTAAAATGTACTGATATTGATGTTAACGAAAGTTGGTTAACTTATTTAGATTTTCGAAATAGAGATGCTTATTATAAACAAGTAAACGAATTTAATCCTGATTATCTCTTTCATATTGGAGCTTATACTGATCTTGAATATTGTGAATTGCATGAGAAAGATACTTATGAAACTAATACAAAGTCAGTTGAATATGCAGTCAAAATTTCCAATGATTTAAATATTCCTTTATTGTACATTAGTACAGCTGGAATATTTAAAGGAAACAAAGATGTTTATGATGAATCAGATAAGCCTGAACCACTTGGACACTATGGAAAATCCAAATATTTGGGTGAAATATTTGTTCAAGATCATTCTAATAAATATCTTATTTGTCGCGCTGGTTGGATGATGGGAGCAGGAGAAAAAAAAGATAAAAAATTTATTCAAAAAATGATTAAGCAGATCTCTGATGGCAATAATATCCTTAATGTTGTTAATGATAAATTAGGAACCCCAACTTATACTCAAGATTTTGCTAAGAATGTAAAACTGCTTATAGAAAAAAACCAAACTGGTTTATTCAATATGGTCTGTGGAGGATTCACAAGTCGTTTTGAAGTATGCAAAGAATTGATAAAATTACTAAACTTAGAAGATGAAATTGAGATAAGGCAAGTATCATCTGATTATTTTGCAAAAGAATATTTTGCAGAACGCCCAGATTGTGAAAGACTTGTTAACAAACATTTGGATGATCTGAGCTTGAATATCATGCGAGATTGGCGGATAACTCTAAAAGAATATCTTAATGATTATTATAGAGAATTGATTTATAAAACCTAATTAGCAAGTCTACATGTTGGAAAATTCGGAAAAATTATTGATCTTAATATCAAAAGTACTTGAAGTTAGTAAGAGTGAAATTAATGACAATACTGCATGCTTAAACGATTACTTTTTTTTTATTTTTTTAAGATTATATAAATAAATTTAAAAAAAATATTATTATCTTAACAATGAAATTATTATTTTCATTTTATTTATTGGTCCAGTAGTTATTCTTATATATTTTTCATAACCTTTAATGGAAATGTCTTTGCCTATTAAAATTTTATGTTTATTTAACTTTTTTAAAAAATTAATTTTTTTGATATTGGGTTTTATAAAAATAAAGTTAGCATGAGAGTCAATAAAATCTATACTATTAAATTTAAGAAATTTTATTATTAATTCTTTACCTTTTTTATTTTCACTAATATATTTTTTTCTTATATTGGGATTATCAAGTAAAATCTCCGCGGCTAATATTCCAAGTGAATTTACTTCATACATTGGTTTAAAAGAATATAAAAGCTTAGCCAATGATAATTCTGCAATTAAATATCCTACTCTTAACCCAGCAATACCATAAGATTTAGAAAAAGTTCTACTAATAATAATATTCGGAAATTTAGATAATAATGTTAGCGCAGTTTGTTTAGAGAATCCATAATATGCTTCATCGACTAAAACAGGAATTTTATAATTATTTGCCTTTTTTACAATTTTTTCCATATTTGATGACGATATTAATGTTCCTGTTGGACTATTTGGATTGGCTATTATTATTAATGAAACGTCATCATCTATTTTATTTAAAAAATGATCAATATTAATTTTTAAATCTTTATTGTAGTTAATTTTAACTTGTCTGGCACAAAAAAGTTTACAATACACTTCAATCATACCAAAAGTAGGATTAAGTGTTATAACTTTATCTTTAGGTGAAACAAATAAATCAAAACAATTTTTTATTGCAGCATCAGAACCTGCGGTTATTACTAATTGTTCTATTTTAATGTTATGATAATTAGCTAACTTGTTATAAAGATTTTTAGTTTCAGGATATGAATTTAAATAAAAGGAATTTATTTTTTTAAAAAATTTTTTTATAAACTCATCTTCAAATGACGATATTCTTTCATTTTTGTCTAGTCTTAATTTTTTATATCTAGATAAAAACTCTCCTCTTAGTCTTAAATTTTGACTCACCCATTTTTTATGTTTAATCAAAGTCAAAGAATTACAATCTTATATTATTTAAATAAATTAAAATTTTTTTCATTTTTTTAACCAAATTTGATTATAGCTTGTATTTAATTTTGTATTATTGAAAATTGGTGAGTGATACTTTCCTGTGAAAATAAAACCAGATTTTTCTAAATAAGATTTGCATTCTGATTTTTGTTTCTCAAATTTGTCATCAATTTCAACTAATAAGGATTTTGTTTTTCTTAAAGTTTCTGATCCGCCTTTCAAAATTAAATGCTCGATACCATCTACATCAATTTTAATATAATCAGGATGAGATATTTTCATTAAATTAATTACTTCATCCATAGAAATTCCTAATGTTGAATAATTAAATGTTTTTTTAATATTTGAACCATCATGAGTATATTCATGTTCAAAAGTAGATAAAGCTCCACCCAAATCTGTTGAAGTCATATTAAATTTACTTAAAGTCAGTTTTTCTGTTAGAGCTATCGGAATCATTATAATTTTTTCAGATAAATTATTTAAATATATATTTCTTGCCAATAGTTCTAAATTAAATACTGAAGGTTCAAATGAAAAAACTTTACAGTCCCTATGTTTTGCAGCATAACAACTATATAGACCAATATTTGCACCTATATCCCAAAAAATACTATTTTTCTCAAAACTATCAATCCATTCAAGTGTTTCAGGTTCTTTATTTGAAAATGTTTTAACACGAAATCTATTTATATTGTTCGGTACTGTAAATTTCAAATCAATCTCATTATGTTGTATTTGAATAACATGATTCATAGCGTTATTTATCAAAATCTCATTCAACCGCATTCCTATTTTTGAATTTAATAAAAAAGCAAAGAATGTCTTTAAAAAATTTCTAATTAAGTCTTTAATTTTTTGTTTCATTAATTAAATTTATATAGAAATTTGCACAGAACATTAAACCACAGAACATTTGTTGCAAGGAGATATAGATTTTCGAATATTTTTTAGATGTTTTTGACGAATTTTTTCATAATTATTTGATCTCCACAATTTTGATAAATTGTCATTCAATATATTTCCTGTAGATAAAAAAGATTTATAATCAACATCACATGGATTAATTTTTCCATCCCACCAAACGAACATACGCCTCCATAAATCAGAACAAGGGGTGTTGATTGAATTTATCGGTGAACCATAAACATTTTCCCATGGTATATAATTTACAAAAGCTACTTGATCAACAAGTCCACCCCAATAACTTTCCATATCATCAAGTTTTTGTTTTTCATTTATTTTAACACCTGAAACTCTTGTTATTATATTTGAATCAGGATAATGAGTTTCCTTAATTTTTTTAAATTTTTCAATATTTGAGAGAATTTTACTTAATTTCCCATTAACTCTTAGTTTACTATATAATTCATCATCAGCTGCATCAGCTGAAAAAACTACAGTTTTAATTCCACTTTTCAATATAGCATGAGATTTTTCCTCACTTAATATGGAAGCATTAGTATTAATTTTTAAATTCAGAAATTTACCACAAGTATATTCTAGCATTTTATTTATTTCTGGACACATTAAAGGTTCTCCCCGAGAAGCTATAGAAATAAACTCAATGACACCTTCGGCTTGGTCAATAATTTTTTTAAACATATCTAAAGTCATATGTCCCATAAAGCCATTTGAACGTTTATTAAAAAAATTATCAGTTTGGTAACAAAAAACACATCTGTAATTACATATTGATGTTGGCTCAATTTGTAAAAATGGCGGATAGTCATCAATTATTTTTTTCAATGGATATATTTCATATCTATATCTATGTACCAGATATCTTGGAATATCATCATTTTTTAAAGTTTGTATTTCTTTAACAACATTTGGTGATAATTTGAATCTTTCATTGCTAGGAGAATTATTTTTGTATAAATCCTTTTTTACATTTAAAATAATATCTTTTTCTTTATGATTTAGATCAATTAATTTATCTTCATTAAGTAATCCTTCAATTCTATTTAATAGTTTTTTTTCATTTTCTAGATTACGATCTACGAATTTAAAAAAACTATTATGTTTATTGTAAATATTATTTTTTTCTGTCTTCATTGTTTTAAAAACCATTTTTAGTAAGCCAATATTCAACTAATGGAATTTGCCATTCATAATCAACATCACATCCTCCCCATGAAAATATAGGTGCTATCTTATTTCCCATCCATTTTTGAGGGAGCATACCTTTTTCAAGATTTTCTAGACATCTTGGTCTTACTACTGATACTGACATATCAGCAAAATAAACATCTCCTTGTGAATCTCGGTCACAATTTAAACTGCGAGGATCTCCAAATGTTTCAAAAGGAACAAAAGGCTTCAAAACCCCCTCTGAATTGATTTTTCTAGCTCTAAGGGGACTCCACATATTGTATACAGATGTTGTTACAGCTGAATCCAATGAAGGATCTTTTTTTAATATTTCTATACCTTCATCTATAAGTTTAGAAGTTATGGTAGGGCTATTTGCAAATAGCAGAACTATTAGTTCAATTTTATTATTTTTTTCAGAAAGTTTCTTTTTAATTTCAAAATAACCATGTTCAAACACATGATCTCCTAAAGCCTTGTTAGTAGTTAATTTTTTTGGTCTTTCTATTATTTCAATATTATAAGATTTACTTATTCTTTTTATTTTTGGACAATCAGTTGAAACAAAAATATTATTTATATATTTAGAGTTTGAAGCTGCGATAAGAGGATATGCACATAATGGCCTACCTAAAACAGGAAAAGTATTTTTACCTGGAAAACCAGAGCTACCAGCCCTTCCAATCATCAACGCACATATCATTAATTATATACTCAACATTTTTTCTTTTTATAAATTACTCTAATATAGATGCAAATCAAAAATTATATATATATCAAAAAAAATCCGAAAAACTAAAGAACAATTAATATAAGTATAATTTATGGCATAATTGTTTTAAGATAAAGAATATTATAATAGCACGATTAAGTATAATTATTTTTTTGTTTTATTATATTTAATAATAAAAATAATAAGTTTAAATAATTTAGACACTAAAATATTTATTCGCTCCAGAGAATATTAAGAGAAATAATGGTCTTTATAAAGATTCAGAAGATTTATTTAGAGAAAAAGGATTTTGTGTAATTAAAAATTTTATTGATATAAAAAATCTAGAATATTTCCAAATCTTTATCTTGAATATATTTAAAGTTATACTTTAAAGCTAATTCTGCTTTATGAAGTTCTATGCCCATATCGGCAGCATGTTGCAATGTTGAAATAAATTTTTTTTTTATAAGCGTGTTAACTATTTCTATAGCATTTTTACCTGTAATTTCTACGATCATATCGTGAATGGGATCATTGCCTAATTTAGAAAATAAACAATAACCTACTCTTATTAGGTTTGATTTCTTATCAAGCTTAATTAAAAAATATCCTTTGGGGTCCATAACCCAGTCTTTTATTTTGTCATATTTAGCAGGTATTTTTTTTTTAATATTTTTTTTGATTTTCCACCATTTTCCTCTTATTAAATTGCTATTTTTATTTATTTTCATTTTAAAAATACATATACCAATAAAGAAAAAATTAAATATCAATTATACAATCTAATTTTGAATACAAATTAATATATTTAATAAATATATTGAAAATCATCAAATTATATTTTAATTGATTATGTAAATTAGACTTATGGGAAATAATGTGAGATTCATCAACTGTACCCGCAACGGTAATAAACATAAGGTTTGAAGTCCGAATGCCTATAAATTCTTTTAAGTTCGAGGAATAAATTATGAAAGAAAACTTTTTTTATCTAGTATTTTTTGGGATTATTCTTGCGTTTTCTAGAATAATTCCTCATCCACCAAATTTCACGCCAATATTAGCATCCGCTATTATGGCACCTATGCTTATAAAAGATAGATGGTTTGGTATAGCAATACCTATTGTAGCAATGTTTATAAGCGATATTATAATTGGTTTTTACTCTTATCAATTTGTAATTTATTCTTCTATTTTTGCAATAGCATTGGTTTCTCCTATGCGTAAAAACTATACCAGGTTAGGAATTATGACTGTGGTTGCTAGTGTATGGTTCTTTCTTACAACAAACTTTGCTGAATGGATTATATGGGATTATTATCCCAAAACATTCGAAGGTTTAATTACTTGTTATACTCTAGCAATACCATTTTTTAAAAATACTCTTATTAGTACCTGCTTATTTACAGGCCTATTAATATTTTCAATAAAATATTTAGAGCAATTAAATAAAAAAACTAGTTATTTAATTTCTAATTTATTAGCAAGAATCTAAATATCTTAAAAATTTTTAAGATATATATAACTAAAAAATTAGATTAGCATTTTTAATAAGATCATAAGTAAATGAATTTTATAAAATACAGTTTTTTTTATATTTTAATTTTATTTAATACAAGCATAGTAGCCTTAGATGTAACAGTAAACATTCCTATTTACGAACCTTTGTCTAAAACAAGTTCTACTTCCATTACAGGATCATCTAATATTATTATTGATCGAAAAGATTTAGAAAAATATGAAAACACTTCAATTCACGATGTTCTTGATTTAGAGAGTGGCATAAAAAATCGAAGTATATACGGATCAAATTCATCCGGAAGTAAATCAACTTTGGATATCAGGGGTATGGGGGCGCAAGCAAAAAGTAATGTGCTGCTATTAATTAATGGTCAGCGTTTAAATAATATAGATATGTCTGAAATTGATTTTCCTAGTATACCGAAGGAAAGTATAGATAGAATAGAAATTTTTAAGGGAAATGCAGCATCCGTACTTTACGGTGATGGAGCAATAGGGGGGGCGATAAATATAATTACAAATCCAGATATTAATAAAGAGTCAATAAATGAAGTATTGGTAAAAAATGGTACGTTTAACAATAGAGAGCTTGTTTGGAATTATTCCCAAAAATTAGACAAATATTCTTTTAACACATATTTTAATCATACAGAAACAGATGGATATAGAGATGAAAATGAACAACAACAAAATAATATAATATCTGAACTGAAATATTCTGGTAAAAATGGTGATCATTTTTTTACTATTAGTTTTAGTGAACAAATCATGAGTACGCCAAGTGATCGAAGTCAAGATCAACTTTTCAATGATAGAAGAGGTTCTGATACTCCTGATGATTATATTAATAGTGAAGGAGGATCTATTCTTTATGGTACGGATTATAAATTAAGTGATCATATAACTTTTATTTTAAACAGTAGTTTTAGACTAAAAGATTCATATTCAGATTTACAATCTACTAGTAGTCCATCTTACAGCGATTCATCTATGACGAATTATCAGTTTACACCAAGAATTAAACATGTAACAAATTTTTTTGGTAAGATTTTAAAATCAAACTATGGTCTTGATCTTCAATATGCAGACTATAAATCTTATCGAAAAGAAACTAAAAATGCCATTCCTTTGCATGTGTATGATGCTTGGCAAGCAACTCAATCTATATATGCTCAACAGTCTATTTATCTAACAAATACTACAACTTTAGGAACAGGATTAAGATTACAAAGAAATCTTATTGCAATAGGAGATCATTTAGATGTCAACGCACCAGATTATGCTGGTTGGCAAGAAGAGCATAAAACTCTTTCTGATCAAGAAACGAATTAT
Source organism: uncultured Alphaproteobacteria bacterium (assembly GCA_902607435.1). Taxonomy (GTDB): domain Bacteria; phylum Pseudomonadota; class Alphaproteobacteria; order HIMB59; genus CACLJX01. The sequence continues at coordinate 54,556 of CACLJX010000006.1, forward strand.
GCTGTTAACATTGGTTTAGATCACGCCGTTAATAAAAAATCAATTATTTATGGAAGATTAGGAAATGGATTTAGGTATCCTAATATTGATGATAGGATAGGGGGGTCTGGCGGCACATCTTTAGAGCTGAATACTCAAACAACTAAAGATTTTGAAATAGGTTCAAAATTTGCATCTAATAATTTTTCTTCTAATGTTTCGACATATATTATTGAAGGTAAAAATGAGCTTGCATACGATACTGATGCTTTTGAAAATATTAATATAAATTCAACTAGAAGATACGGTATTGAATTAAATATAAAAAATAAAATATCAGATAAATTAAATCTAACGAATAATTTTACATTTGCAAAAGCTAAGTATATTTCAGGAGATCAAGGAACTTATGCAACAGATTTTAAAGGTAATGATGTTCCTCTTGTTCCTCAATACTCCATAGATACTAGCCTTGAATGGAAGATTTCAGAATTTACGAAAATTATTCCAACAATAAAGTATCAAGATGATATGAGAATGGAAAGTGATGATGAAAATTTTCAAGAAACTAAAGTACCCAGTTATGTTAAAGTGAATATGAGTATTACTTCTAAATTGGGTAAATTTTTTTCTACATTATCCATCAATAATATTTTTAATGAAAAGTATCATAATTATGCTGTTGCAAGTTCTAGCACACAAGGTGCATATAATGCTTACCCAGAACCTGGAAGAGAAATTATTTTCGGTGTAAGAATGAAATTTTAATAATTAGTATTTTTTTATCCAGGTTTTCGTAACACTATAACTTTATTGAAGATTATATTCAGATAATTTTATAAAGAGATTACAATATTTAACAGGATTACCAGCTAAATTATATTAATATAACAATAATATGATTTATTTTCTATTCTATCTTTTTGACCTAATATATAATACTTTGTATAAATAGTATTTTATATGTTAATCTTACAAGATTTAGCTAATAATTTTTTATATCAAAATAATAAATGAACACTTTTGTATCTCATAATAATCGCAAGATTTTACTAATGGAACCACCTTTTTATAGACTCTATCATGATCAGTTTTGTTTAGTTAAATATCCCTTAGCTTTGGGCTATCTTTCCGGTTCTATTATTAAAAATACGAATTGGTCTGTTCAAACATACAACTCAGACTTTAATGTTAAAAAAAGATATTTTGTAACTGAAACTGATTATTTAACTGGAAAAGGGTTTAAACGCTATCTGTCTTGTCTCAAAGACCATTCGCTACCTATATGGGATGAAGTTAGGAACACAATACGAGAATTTAAACCAAGTGTTCTAGGAATAACATTAAAATCTCAAAATTTTACTTCAGCTACAATAGTTGCAAAATTAGCAAAAGAAATTAATCCAGATATTAAAGTAGTAATTGGGGGAGCTCACGCGACTATGAATGGTTCAAGTGTCTTTAATTGTGAAAATATTGATGTTTCATGTATAGGTGAAGGAGAAATCACAATAACAGAATTATTAAAAGCTTATGAGAACAATACTCCATTACAGAATGTTAATGGAATAATATTCAGAGATAAAAATAATCAAATTACACAAACATCTCCTAGAGCATATATAGAAGATCTTGATTCACTTGAATTTCCTTTGACAAACGCCCCAACAGTATTCAAAGATTTTGAAAAATACCCTAAAGAAGCATTTTCTTATGTGTTTGCATCCAGAGGGTGTCCATATGCTTGTACTTTTTGTGAATCGAAATCAATGTGGACTAGAAAAGTTAGATACAGATCTCCTGAAAATATTATTAAAGAAATTAAAGAAATGTATAAATTTGGTCTCAGAAGAGTGCAGTTTGATGATGATACTTTCGGAGTGAGTAAAAAAAATATTAAAGCAATTAATGAGCTTATGCATAATGAATTACCTGATGTTACTTACGCATGTGAGACTGTTGTGCAACTTGCGAAAGATGAAAACGTTGTCAAAGACATGAGATACGGAGGATGTACTTCCACATTTGTTGGGATTGAATCTGGTAATAATGAAATGTTGAAAAAAATAAAAAAAACGCAAACAACAGATGAATGTATTCAGGCAATTAGTAATTTAAAAAAAAATGGTATAGAAGCACATGCATTTATAATGGTTGGTTTTCCAGAGGAAACAGAGGAAACTTTTCAACAAACGTTAGATTTTATTCCAAAGCTTGCACCAGATAATGTAATATTTAGTATTTTTACACCTTATCCTGGATCTGAACTTTATTATGTATGTAAAGATATGGGTATTATTGAAAAAGAATTTGATGTATCATTGTACAATCATCAAAGTCCTTTAAACTGTTTTACAAAAAATATAGCTCCAGAACGATTTTATGAATTAAGACGTAAAGCAGTTAAATTTATTGACAATTACAATAGAAAAGCAAAATTTAAACGAGGAATTAAATCATTACAAAATATTGGTATAAAGGCAACTTGGAAAAAAGCCTTTTCATATTTGTATGGAATTTTCATTCGTTCTACTACTGCTTAGTTTAATATTGTAATAAATCATTTTTTTATGGAAATGGCTTGTTAATAAACATTTGGATGATCTGAGCTTGAATATCATGCGAGATTGGCGGATAACTCTAAAAGAATATCTTAATGATTATTATAGAGAATTGATTTATAAAACCTAATTAGCAAGTCTACATGTTGGAAAATTCGGAAAAATTATTGATCTTAATATCAAAAGTACTTGAAGTTAGTAAGAGTGAAATTAATGACAATACGTCTCCTCAGAATATTAGAAATTGGGATTCATTTAATACTTTAAAAATGATTATTGCTATAGAAAATGAATTCAACATTAAATTACCACTTGAGGAAGTTGTTGTAATTAAGACTGTAAAAGATATTAAAGCTCTATTACTAGCAAAAGGGGTGTCACTTAAATAACTAATCATTAATTGTTTTTATTATGTATGATATATTAGTTTTAATGGAAAGAATTTGAGATAATATAATAATGATAGACTTAGAATATTACAAACAAGCACTGTTAATTAGGAAAACAGAGGACAAATTTCTTGAGTTGTTTAGTCAAGGAAAAATGAACGGCACAGTCCATACTTGTAATGGACAAGAATTTTCTGGCATTGCTTTTTGCAAATCTTTAAGACAAGACGATTTCATATATTCCAATCACAGATGTCATGGTCACTATATAGCTCATACTAATGATGTCGCTGGATTAATTGCTGAGTTAATGGGTAAAAAATCAGGAATCTGTGGTGGAATAGGATCAAGTCAACATTTATGCAATAAAAATTTTTATTCTAATGGAGTTCAAGGTGGAATTTTACCTGTGGCTGCAGGCATGGCGATTGTAAAAAAAATGCAAAAAAAAAATGAAATAGGTATTGCTTTTATAGGAGATGGAACTTTAGGAGAAGGAGTTGTTTATGAAACTTTTAATCTCTGTTCACTTTTAGACATACCTTTGTTGATTGTTTGTGAGAATAATGGCTATGCACAATCAACAGCACAAAAGGATTTCTTAGCAGGCAACATATTGCCGAGAGTAGAAGCCTTTGGCATAAAAACATACCATTCCAATACTTGGGAATTAAAAGAATTATTTAGTGAAGCAGAACAATCTATAAACTATGTTAGAAAAAACTGTAAGCCTGCATTTCATCTTGTAGATACTTATCGCTTAAATCCTCATTCAAAAAATGATGACAATCGGAGTCAAAGTGAATTGGATCAATATAAAAAAAAGGATCCTCTTAATCTATTTATGAAGAACAATACTTCAGCATATAATGATATGTTGCTATCTGTAAATAATCTTATTAACCAAATTGTAGTAAAACTAGAAAAAGAAGAAGAACTTTCTCTAGAACACTACAATATTGACAAAATAAATCATGTAATTAATAAATACGAACCTCTTGAAGAAATTAATCAAAGAGTTATTAGTCGCATTAATCTTTTTTTTCATGAGACTATTACTAAAGATAAATCTGTCATATTTATTGGCGAAGATGTTTTATCTCCATATGGAGGAGCATTTAAAGCTGCAGAAAAATTGTCGGAAAAATTTCCAAATAATGTAATTACTACACCATTAAGTGAACATTCTATCACAGGGCTTTCAAATGGTATGGCCTTGGGTGGATATAAACCTTATTTAGAGATTATGTTCGGTGATTTCATTACTCTTTGTATGGATCAAATTATTAATCATGCCTCAAAATTTCATCATATGTATAATAAAAAAATGAAATGTCCTGTTGTTATTAGGACTCCTATGGGTGGTGGTAGAGGATACGGACCTACACATTCACAAACACTTGATAAATTTTTGACTGGGATAGACAATATAAAAGTAGTAGCACTTAACAGTTTTTTTGATCCAAAACTTATTTATGAGGAAATTTATCAAAATGAAAATCATCCAATTATAGTTATTGAAAATAAAATTGATTATGGAAGAATAGTAGGCGATAAGAAGTTAAGTAATTATATTTTAGAGCGTTCGATTACAAACTATCCTATAGTAAAGTGTACTCCTAAAAAAGAAGAGGCTACTCTTACGATTGTAAGTTATGGCGGTATATCTTCAGATGTGTTTGAAAATTTAATCAATATTTTCAATGAAACAGAACTTTTACCAGAACTTATTGTGTTATCTAAGATAAGTCCTTTAGATGTTCAACCAATATTAAATTCTGTTGAAAAAACTAGAAATATAATAGTTGTTGAAGAGGGCAGCATACCTTTTGGTATTGGAGCAGAGATTTTATCCTCAGTAATTGAAAATATCGGAGTAAATAAAATGAATATCATGTTTAGAATTGGTTCTATTTCTTTACCTATACCTTCAGCACGTTCGCTAGAAGAACATGTGCTTCCTAATAAAACAATTCTTGATAAAATTGTTCGGAGAATAAATGTATGACCATATTACATGAGTTATTAGCACCAAAACAAAATGCTGATGAAATATTATTAGTAAGTAATATTTATTTTAAAAATAAGGATAGAATCTATAAAAATGATGAACTTATTGAATTAGATACATCAAAAACAGCAATTGTTATTGAATCACCAATTGATGGCTATGTGGAATATTTGGTAGATAAAGGCTCTTCGATAAATATAGGAGAAATTATACTACGAATTCACGATAAACCTGATTATATAGATAATAAAGAATCAGTAACCACTGAAAATTATAATAAATCAAAACCTAAGAGTGCGCAGATAATCTCAAAAAAGGCGCAGGAGTATATTGATACACACAAGATTGATATTTCAGATATTCAAAAAAAATTTATACAACTAGAAGATCTAATAAAGGTGTCTTCAAAAGATGATGTTGAGAAAACAAAGTCTCAAGATAAATCTCTTTCTAAATCAATATTGTTCTCACTTGAATCAGATATTGAGGTTAGAAAAAAACCACTAATACTTTCAAAAAAAATAGAAATACAGGCTCTATCTAATGTTCAGTCAGCTGGTATGGTAAGTACAATTTTTTACAATATAGATGATTGCGATTTTCCAGAAAGTGAAAACTTAATCTTAAATTCTGCTGGATCAATTTTAACTATTATTACTTTTGAGGTTTCAAGATTGTTAAAAAAATACCCAATGCTTAATGCATATTATGATAATGATTTCATTATGGAATATGTTGATATAAATGTTGGTATAGCACTTGACATTGATGATGGTTTAAAAGTTTATACTCTTAGGAAGAGTGATACTCTGGCATTTAAGAAAATAGAATATGAGATATCACAAGGAATATATCATTATATGCGTAAAAGTTTAACTACTGACCATATCAAAGGTTCTACATTTACAATTACTGACCTATCTTCTTTAGGAGTAGATCGCTTTATACCTTTAATCAATTATAAACAATCTGCGGTTTTAGGAATTTCTGCCTTTGATAATAAATTAAAAAGATTTACTTTGAGTCTTTCTTTTGATCATAGGGTAACAGAAGGTAAAATTGCAAGCAAATTTCTTTCTGAATTATCATCTTGTGTTAAGAAGTATAATAAAAAAAAATGAATTAATATAATTCAATTACATAAACACCTGGCATTATGTACTCGTTTAAAAAGTTATTTCACTATACAAAATATAATCTAATAGATAAGTGGGGATTTATCTATTTAGAAAAGTCATTGAAAGATTCTGTTTTTACCATGCCAAAAAGTGATGAATCAATAATTGTCCGTATTGCAAAAAAAAAAGATATTTTAAAAATTACTTCAGATATTTTTCCATATTTAACACAAGAAGAAATAGATCATGACGGCAAGTATATTAATCGCATAGGAGATAATGATTTCTCATGTTTTATTGCTGAAAAAGACGGTATTGTGGTACATTATTTTTTAGTTTACGAAAAAGCTAATAAATCACCTCTTATTAGAACACCATTTAATAATAAATTAATTAGTGATAATGATTCTTATTTAGGAGGAGCTTTTACAATACCTGAAGCAAGAGGTATGTGGATAGCTCCATTTACATTATCAACAATTCTTTTATATTTAAGAGATTCTGTAAAATCTAAAAAAGTTTTTGTTATAGTTCATAAAAATACCCCTGGGGCAGAAGATTTCTATAAAAAAATTGGATTTAGTAGGATTATTTCAACTATGAGAGCCTGATGTTAAAATTAGTTAATCGAGAATTTTCCCAGGAAGAGTGGTTAGAAATAGTAATGCGATTTCAAGATTTGAGTCTAATGCAGATTTGGGAATATGCTCAGGCAAAAGTAGAAATGAGTTCATGGAAAGTAGAGAGAATAATTTTTCAAGATGGAGAAAATATTATTGGGGCTGCACAAGCTTTGGTAAGATCAATTCCTTTCATTGGCGGGGGACTTGTTTGGATTAATCAAGGACCTTTGTGGCGCATTTCTGAAAATGGAGATTTTTCATTACTTGCTGAAATGCTGAAAGAGATTAGTCGATACTGGGTAGAGGAAAAACACTTTTATGTACGTATCGTACCTCCTGTTTATAATGAAAAAATAATTATTGAGGAACTTCAGCATATTGGATATCATTTAGTTGGAAAATCTTCAGGTTGGTCCTCTGCTAGGATTGATCTTTCAAAGTCAGAAAAACAGTTACGTAAACAATTTAAGCAAAAATGGAGAACAGCACTAAATGGTTCTGAGCGCTCTGGTGTTAGTTGTGTGACAGGTAGATCAAAGCAATTGCTTGAAGAGTTTCTTTCCCATTATGACCCTTTTTTGAAAAAAAAAGACTTATCTACTCCCATTACACCTCAATTTTTACTTAAATTACAATCTTTACTTCCCGATGAACGTAAAGCATGGATATTTGAAGGAAGGATTGAAGGAGAATTATTAGGAGGGTTACTTGTAATGGGGTATGGAGACACTTGTATTGCACTTGCAGGAAGCAATCCAAATGCAAAAGGACGAGAACTAAGTTCTGGAAACTTGGTATGGTGGCGAGCGATTCTTAAAATGAAAGAGGAAGGTTATCGTTGGTTTGATGTTGGAGGAGCAAATCCTGAGTTAACCCCCAAAGGTATATTACGCTTTAAAGCTGGTTTAAGAGGACATCCTTATCAGTTAATAGGAGAGTTTGGATGCAGTCGCGGTAAGATATTGGATCGAATTTTAAATTGGTATATCCAGCGCATTCACAAATAACAGTTTAATTTCAATAATTATTTATTTAGAAAAGTATAATCAGGGGCATAAATCACCAGGAGACTTTGTTCTCTTTGATTTAAATAAATTTATATTGATTTAACCCAACTTTTTCTGACTTTAATAAACTCTTCGCTATTACAATCATTCCAAGCTTTATTTCTAATTCTTTCTAATTCATTTGGGGGAACAGAAGTATTAATTAAGTTTGCTTTCATCCATTGAAATTTATCCGGATCATAATCTTTAGACATTTGACCATTTTTCATACAATAATCAAATATTGGAGTGCCTGGGACAGGTTGAACTAATGAAAAATTAGAAGCAACTCCATATTGAAACATCTTTTTAGCAAGATTAACTGTCGTTTCAATTTCTTCTCTTGTTTCATCTGGAAAACCAATCATATAGTTGGATGCAACATTAATCTTATATTTTTTAATTGTCTTAATTAAATCAACGGGATTAAATTTTTCTAGAGGTAACTTATTAGAACACCATTTTTTTATTATTCTAGGACTTCCTGACTCAAATGGTACTGTGATTTCTTTAAATCCAACATTAGATAACAATTCAATGACTTCTTCGTCAGGGACCATCCAGCCTGGTATATTAGATTTCTTAACTAAATGTACCATATTGATTCCATTAACATCCATTAAATCTAAGTCCAAACCAACTATACTTTTTAAAAGACGAATAGCTCTTTTTTTCATTCCAAATATTGAATCATCTTCAATATAAACTTGCTTTACTCCTATTTCATTTTTTAGGATATGTAGTTCTTTTCTAACTCTTTCATCAGATTTAATTCGAAATCTTCCAATAGCACCGGATTTTGAGTCTTCAGTTTCATCAGCTATATGACAATATGAGCAAGCCCATGGACAGCCTCTAGAAGTCATTATAGATGCGTATCGTAATTTTGTACCTGGTTTAATCTGTCCTGCATGTGGTCTGCTTATTTTCCAATATCTTTCATTTGGTAATAAGTCCCAGGCTGGAATTGGCAGTTTATCTAAATCCCAAATAATATCTCCAAAATGAGAATTATTGATTATTTTTCCATTTTTATTTTTAAAATATATTTTTCCAATAGAACTAAAATCTCTACTGTCTTTTTGTAAAACTTTAACAATATTTTGAATAGTAACTTCTGATTCAGAAGTACAAATAATATCAAATCCAGCGTTAAAAAAAATAGAAGATCTTGATTTTGCATTAACACCTCCTGAAAAAAGTAATTTTTCAGGATAATGTTTTTTAATTAATCTGGCACAATTTAATACTTGTGTTTCTTGTTGTGAAAATATTGAAGTTAAACCTACTGCATTATATTTACTAGCTACCTCTAAAATTCTTTCATCACTAACGCCCGTTCTTAGTAAACCACTTGGAAGTTCTGTTGATTTATTAAAAAAATCTTCTAATTTATCATTATGATTCCCTACACACGCATCATATACATAAGTTTCAACGTCTATATCTCTTAAAGCCCCTCCCAAGTATGGATAGGCTAAAGATCCATTAGGTTTACAAACGTTGCCAGGCCAACTTTGTTCAGGAGGATATAACAATAATACTTTTATATTTTTCACATTAAATTTTTTTAATTTTTTTTATACTTCTTATAATTAATTTCCTTGAAATGAAATCTTTATTTATTTCTATCATTGAGGAAAAAAGTTTAGTAATCAATTTCCTTTAGAAGTAGTTTTTAAATTATAGAGTGTGCCCGAAAAAAAATCATAAATGATAACTATTGGCCATGCGCTTTAACGTGTAAATGATGCGGATTGACAGTGAATCACAGGCTACGGAACACGCCTTTCCCCCTCTAACAGAGGGCACTTCCAAAAATACCTGGATTTCACCTACAACATTTCTCGTGGTTGGTGGAAGAAAGATATTCTATCTTGTTGTTGATTTATTAAAATAAATCCCTATATGCAGTCCAACACATTTGTACTGATTAGAATTATTAAGAATTAGCTTTATATATATTTTTCACTACATTTTAATAAACGAAAAGAAAGGACTATAAATGTCTAACGGAAAAATTAAATGGTTTAATCCAACCAAAGGATACGGATTTATTGAAAATGATGCAGGAGGAAAAGATGTATTCCTTCATGTGTCTGCTTTAGAACAAGCAGGAATTGATACCCTTGAAGAAGGTGAAGCTGTTTCATTTGAAATTGGCGATAACAGAGGCAGAGAAAACGCGGTTAATATTACAAAAATATAATTATTAAATAATCTTCTCCATCTTATCCTTATCCAGTGTATATGTATTTAAAATGCACATAAATGCTTCCATTAATAAGCGTAAAAAACCAAGAGGCAGACCAAAGAAAGCAAAAGTAGTACAATCTTCTTTTGCTTTAGGCGGGCAGCCAACTGATAAATTATTTCTTCTCACCGTAACATGGAAGAGATCAAGGTAAAAACTCCTATAGTGACTAGTAAGTGTAGTTATGAAAAGAAATTTATTTTCAAAGAAATATGTAATGATAGAGAATATAAAGATCATGAGTAAATTATATAGTCAATTCTGTTGTTTATTATGAAACCACTAGTTACTGTTTTAACAATGGTGCACAATGGCCTTCCTCATTTAAAAGAAGCAATAGAGAGTACTTTAAGTCAGACATATACTGATTTCGAGTATCTTTTAATAGATGATGCAAGTACTGATAATTCTGCTGAGTGTATACTTGGTTACAAAGATCAACGAATAAGATTTATGCAGAATAAAAAGAATCAACATGTATCAAGTACATTTAATAAAGCTTTTTCGACCATTAATACTCGTTACGTAGTTCGTCTTGATCAAGATGATGTTAGTTTACCTAATCGATTAATGGAACAGATAGATTATTTAGAAAAACATTCAGATATATCAGTGATTTCTAGTTGGGAAATTATAATTAATTCTCAAGGTGAAAAAATTCGGAATGTAAGAGGTAAAATAAATAATTACGGAGACTTCCTAGGCAATGTGCTATTAGGTCTTTCTCCTATTTGGCATCCTTCTCTTGCATTTAGAAAAAAGGATATGGATTCCTTGGGTGGTTTTAAAACAGGATATGAAATGGCAGAAGATTTTGAAGTTACTTCTAATTTTGCATTACGTCGCTTTAATGCAGCAATAGTTCCAAGCTATCATCTTCTTGTTAGATATCATACTGCAAGTCATTCTGCTAAAGATTTTGAAGGTCAAGCAGTAGTTATGAGAAAAATACATAACGAAACAATCAGTAAGTTTAGTAAGGTTGAAAATTTTGAATGTCTTTCTTCATTGTTGAGACTTGAAAAAGATCCTTGTGGCAGAAGGTATAATAAAATTCATATGCTAAATTTAACTCAAGAATTAGATAATTTAATATTAAATGTTAGTAATAAACAAAATTTAAAGCAAGATGAGTTGAAATCGTTAAAAAAAGTTATTTACAAACGTGTAGGTTTGGGAGTGCAATATGCAAAACTATTATCATGGATCCCTACATTGCTTTATTATCCTTTATTCTACAGTCTATCTCCACAACTTAAGCCACAAATAAGGGTTTTTTTTTCTAAGTTTTATAATAAAATACAAGAGTTAAGATATATATTGAGATTATTTAAAGATCTAAACAAAAAATAATTCTTCCTCGGGATCATTTGCTATTATTCTCGTCTACTATTCTATATTTATAAGAACATGCTTACTTATGAAGGATGTTTTTTTTGGAAAAACCGGTTGATAAATTTGCTAAAATTTAATAGTTCACTTCTTATTTTATGTATTTTCATCATAACTTACTTGTATTTTCTAATCATATTCTTCAGACCATTAGAAAATTTGGTATAAACCTAGGATTTATTTCTCCAAATCGTTTAAGAGTATTAACCTACCACGATATTCATCAAAGAGAAGAAAAAACATTAATAGCACAATTAAAATGGTTAAAAAATAATTGGAATATTGTATCTCCTTCGGAGTTTGGAGAAATGATATTTGGAGCAAAACCCATAATTGGAGATAACATATTAATTACTTTTGATGATGGTTTGATTAGTAACCGTGTTGTAGCTGAAAAGATATTAAACCCAATGGATATTCAAGCTATTTTTTTTGTCATATCTGATTTTGTTGACATACAAGATTCTCATGCATCACGAAGATTTATTAACAATTATATTGCTCCAAAACACAAACTCTCAGATATTCCCGAACATTGGAGAAATATGCAATGGAAAGACTTAGAAGCTTTGTTAAAGCAAGGTCATACTATAGGAAGTCATACAAAAAAACATATTCGTTTAAGTGATTGTAGGTCAAAATCAGAACTTGAGGATGAAATTATTTTAAGTGCAGACAAAATCATGAAAAAATTAGATATTAATGTAGAGCATTTTGCATATACTTTTGGTGATATTAATAGCTTTAGTGAGGAAGCCTTAGGTGTGGCGAAGCAACGTTTCAAGTATGTTTTTTCTGGAGTTCGTGGAGATAATGCAAATAATGTTTCACCATTAGCTATTCGACGAGATTCTACAGGACACCAGTTTTTTGGTGGACTTGAATATGTTTTATTTAATAACAAATTATTAGATGCTTTTTTAGCTGGTTTTGGTGATTTTAAATATGCTTCAGATAGAAAAATTATAGATCAATGGTGTAGAAATTTATAATTTATGTTTAGCCTAACTCATTCACCTCTTCCTGAGTGGAAAAATATTTTTAAAATTATTATAAAAAAAGAATTTTCAGATTCTGAACTAGCTAAGCCATGGTTGCAAGATAGAGAGAATGGATTTTGGTTTTCACGTTCATCTTGGTCATTTTATATAATTGCCAAATTTAGAAAACTTGTATCAAAAAATAAAAATATAAATGTATGGTTTCCTGCTTATTTTTGTAATACTTCACTTACACTCCTTAGAACTTTGAACGTTACTATTTCTTTTTATCCTTTATTGGGTGATGGCAGCCCAAATTTGGAAGTTTGTAATCAAATGCTTGGTAGCGAACATCCAGATCTTATAGTTGGCGTACATTATTTCGGATCACCATCAACATTAGTTGAGTTGGGAGTTTTTTGTAAAAAAAATGATGCATGGTTTATAGAAGATTGTGCACACTGCCTTAAATATGAAGAAGGAATTGGAAATTCAGGAGATTTTGTATTGTATAGTCCTCATAAATTTCTACCAATACCTGATGGAGGATTACTTATAATACGTGATGAAGGTCCTGGAAAAATTTCAAAAAAGCTATTGGATAAATTTGGATTTAATGATCTCTATAATTTAATATTAAATCAGGGTGAAAAGACAAGCAGTATAACACTAATATGGCTGATAAAGCGTTGTTTACAAAAAATAGGCATAAGATCAAGAAAAAAATTAATAAAATTCCAAGAAGATCCAACTGCAAATGATACAAAGTTGTTCACTAATCCCAATATGAGTATTCTGGCAAAAAAATTATTAACATTCATACACTTAAAATTAGAAGACGAGGTAATTCTTAGAAAGAAAAATCAAGCTGGATGGTGTAAAAATTTAATAAACAAGAAAATTATTGTTAATTCTATCGCTCAACCAACTGGTAACTATACTCCCTATTTAGCAAGGTTTGTTGCAAATGATAGTCAAACAGCAGAGCATATATTTGATTCATTGCAAAAAATTGGTATACCGGTGTCTACATGGCCAGATCTACCTCCTGAGGTACTAGCTGATGAGAATAGGTATAAAATTTCAATATCAATGCGCAAAAATTTTTTATTATTACCAGTTCATCAATCAGTTAATTTGGCCAGAATAGAATCAAGTGTTTCATTATTTTTTTAAATATATAATTAATTAAAATTTTTAATATAGGAATTTTAAATGGAATCTAAAACAATTATTCTTGGAGGTGGCTTAACTGGTTTAAGTGCTTGCTATCATAGTGATGCAATTGTTTACGAGAAAAATAATAATATTGGTGGTCATGCTAGATCTCATATAAAGAACGGATTTGTTTTTGATGAAGGTATTCATGTTTTACATACCAAAAATGAATATGTTTTAAATCTTTTAAAAGATCTTAAAGTAGATCTTGAAGTTCGAGAAAGAAGTGCCTGGATCTTTTCCCATGGTTCTATGACTCGTTTTCCATTTCAAGCCAATACCTTTGGTTTGCCTGCAAATATTATAAAAGATTGTTTGTTAGGTTTTATAGAGAATGAATTTACTGATAGAAAAAAAATTACAAACTATAAAGAATGGAATTATTATATGTTTGGCAAAGGTTTTGCTGATCACTTTATGCTTCCCTATTGTAAAAAATTTTGGGGAGTAGATGCTGAGAAACTTACAACTGATTGGGTAAATGTAAGACATCCTAGACCTTCTTTAAAAGAAGTCATCACTGGAGCACTTGAAGATCAAACTAAAGGTTTTGGAGTTAATGCTTTTTATCGTTATCCTAAAAGAAAAGGATTTGGTTATATTGCAGAATCCATTGCCAAAAAGTGCAAAGATCGTATTTATACAAATATGGAAGCATCAAACATAAATCTTAATAAGAAAGAGGTTGAATTCAATAAAGACATAGTAGTTAGTTATAATAAGTTATTAAGTACATTACCTCTTCCTGAATTAATAAAAATTATTCCTGATGCTCCTGAGGATGTTAGGAATGCTGTAAGCAAACTTAAAAATAATTCAATTTTTGTAGTCAATATAGCAATAAATAGAGAAAATATTTCAGATAAGAATTGGATTTATTATTTGGGTAAAGAATATACTTTTATACGTTTGATTTTTCCTTCGAATACATCTGAACATTCAGTGCCGCCGGGGTTCAGCAGTATTTCAGCAGAAATATCTTATGGTCATGATAATCCGTTGCCCACTAATAAGGAAAAATTAGCTGATCGAATTATTAAAGAATTGATTGAAATAAACATTATTAATGAAAAAGATGAAATAGTTTATCTAGATACAATTGATATAAAATATGGTTATGTAATTTTTGATAAGGAGCGAAAGCCTGCCATTCAAAAAATTCACAATTATCTTAAAAGTGTTGATATTATACCCTGTGGAAGATATGGTTTATGGGCTTATATGTGGAGTGATGAAGCTATTTTGAGTGGGAAAAAGGCCGCTGAAAAAATCACTTTATAAAAATTTATTAATACGCCCAACCAAATTTGTGTCTATTTAGTACTCATGTTCATTCACATAAATTTAATACTACGATACTTTAATAAAATTACTCAAAACGTAAGATTTGATTCTTCATTAGTTTTAAAAGTATTAATTTTGTATTTTATCCTGAAAATATCGTTGTAAAGAATATGTATAAAAATAATACTATAGATTATAAGACGAGACCAAGATTTAGATTGATTAATAAAATCTATATTTGGTCAGTTGTTTTGGAGCCATTATTATTTTTAATTGCAGTATGGGGTGTTTTCGGTCAGGGGGAATTTACTATCAGGCAAAATATTTCAAGAGTGTTGCAATTGATTGTTCTTATAGCTCTTGGTTTAAGAATATTAGCAAAACAAAATGGATTCACTATTCCAAATCCTTTCTACACTCAGTATAAGATATATTTTCTCTATTTATTCCTTGCTTTAGCAGCTGGTTTGTTTGGATACATATTTGGTGCATATAGTTTGCCTGAAGAATATGTTTACCCTCATTATACTTCCTTTCTTCGCCCTTTCATCGAGTATATTATCGCTTTATATTATTTTTTTTATTTTGTTATTTTATTTAAATATTTTGTAAAAACTCCTGAACAAATTAATTTTTTCTTTAAAATATTCACTTTAACATTTGTTTTAACATTGTTGGTTGGATATTTAAATATACTTGCAATTATATTGTTCCCACCATTTGCAGGCATGCCAAGACATTTAATGGATATGTATCCTGATTGGCTAAATGTTTATCCTGGTAAACGTTTTTATGGACTTACTGGTGAACCTAGAGATACATATGTTTATTTGATACTTTGTTTTGGGATTTTTTCATTAAAAGACATTTGGATAAATAAAATACAATTCAATTATTTGTTTATTGCTTTGATGATATTGACAATTTTTTTAACTCAATCTTATTCTGCATTTTTTGGGTTATTTTGCTCAGCTACTTTATTATTAATTTATTTTTTGCCAAAATCTAGGTTTAATAAAGGATTTTTGATATTAAGTATCTTGGCATTTATAGTTGTAGGTTTATTTATATTAACAAAATCTTCTAGATCATTGATATACTTTGATTCAATGAAAACTTTTTATACTTATCTCAAATTTGGATGGGCAATATCTCCTTCACATGAATTATACGCAAATAATGTTTTGCCATTATGGCATAGATATACTGAGATTTTGCAATTAAATGTTTTGCCAACAATATTTGGTACGGGATTAGGTAGTTCTTCAATTGTAAATAATATATATTTAAAAAGTTTATATTTTGAATACTATGTAGACAATCTTGTTCACACGAAAAATCCCTCCTCATCTCTTGTAAGAATTATTTATGAAACAGGCCTAATAGGTTTGTTAATATTTATAGCAGCCTTTACTTATCCAATTAAATATTATTTTATTAATAGAAAATCTCTTTTTAAAATATATTTTTGGATGCTTATGATTTTAGGAGCTTATTTTGCTCACAGATCTGTAGCGCCATTTTATTTTTTAGGAATAACTCTTGTTATTTTGGAGAATAAATTTTCATATCAATTAAAGAACAAATTAGCATGATTTTAGGTATTGATGCTTCGAATGTTCGTTCAGGTGGAGGTCACACTCATCTCGTTCAATTACTTGAATCACTAAACCCTAGCAAGCATCAATTTAAGAAAATTGTAATATGGTCAAAACAATCTATTCTAAATAGCCTGGAAGATCATCCATGGTTAATAAAACGAAATGATTTTTTTTTAGAAGGTAATTATATATTTCGTGCTTTTTGGCAATGGAGAAAACTTGGCAAGTTAACTGTTGAAGAAAATTGTTCATTATTATTTATACCAGGTGGCTCGTTTCTTACTAATTTTCGTCCAATAGTTACTATGAGTCAAAATTTACTTCCTTTTAAGTTGAAAGAAATTAAAAGATATGGATTTTCATTATTTACGTTTAAATTGTTATTATTGCGTTTTTTTCAATCACGATCTTTCAAGAGGTCTAATGGTATTATTTTTTTAACAAAAAAAGCACGTGACACTGTATTAGAAATAACAGGAACATTAAAAGGTCAAAAAATAGTTATACCTCATGGTATACATAAAAGATTTTTTAATCCTCCTAGAATTCAAAAAAAAAGTATCAAAAATAAATCTAATTATCCTTTCAAACTAATTTATGTTTCTTCAATTCAGCCTTATAAACATCATGACAATGTTGTAATAGCAGTGAGCAGATTACTTCAAAAAGGGATTCCCATTATTTTTGACATGTACGGTTCTCCGCAATCAAGAGCAGTAAAAAAATTACAAAATATAATACAAAAATATGACTCATCTGGACAATATATTAGATATCACGGAGAAGCTGAACATGCAGATATTCAAAAGTTATATTTTAATTACGATATTGCAATTTTTGCTTCTAGTTGTGAGACATTTGGACAAATATTATTAGAAGGAATTGCTGCGGGATTACCTACTATATGCTCAAATATGTCATCAATGCCTGAACTAGTTCGAGATTCAGTAATTTATTTTGATCCTTTAAATATTGATAGTATTGTTTTAGCATTGGATACATTTATTTCATCACCTCAACTGCGATCAGAAAAAGCGGAAAAATCATTTGAATTGGCAAAACATTTTTCTTGGCAGAAAACTGCAGATGAAACATTTAGCTTTTTACATTCAATACTGTCAAAGTAGCTATTTAAAGTTTGTTTATTATTGTTAATACTTAATGTTATATATAATAATTAATTAATAATTTAGATATGCTTAAAAATAAAACTTTATTAATCACTGGAGGAACAGGTTCTTTTGGTAATGCTGTTATGAACAAGTATCTTAATGCGGGATTAAAAGAAATCAGAATTTTTAGTCGTGATGAAAAGAAACAAGAAGATATGAGAATTCATTTTAATAATAAAATACTAAAATTTTATATTGGGGATATAAGAGATTATCAAAGCATTTCGTCAGCAATGATTGGAGCGGACTATGTTTTTCATGCTGCAGCATTTAAACAAGTTCCATCCTGTGAATTTTATCCGATGCAAGCAGTTAAGACAAATATTATTGGAGCAGAAAATGTACTAGAGGCTGCTTACAAAAACAAAGTTAGTAATGTTGTAGTTTTAAGTACAGATAAAGCAGTTTATCCTATAAATTCTATGGGCTTATCTAAGGCAATGATGGAAAAATTAATGATAGCTAAATCAAGAGTTTTATCATCCGGGTGTGTTTTTTCTGCAATTAGATATGGAAATGTAATGGCAAGTCGAGGTTCAGTTATACCTCTTTTTGTTTCTCAAATTAAAAATGGTAATCCTCTTACTATTACAGATCCAAATATGACCAGATTTATGATGAGTCTTGATGAATCAGTAAAATTGGTTGAATTTGCTTTTAAAAGGGCAAAACCTGGAGATATTTTTGTTCAAAAATCTTCTGCAGTAACAATTATGACATTGGCTAAATCATTATTGAAATTATTTAATGCAAAAAATAAAATAAAAATAATTGGTACAAGACACGCTGAAAAGCTTTACGAAACCTTATTAACAAGAGAAGAATTAAGCGCCACAAAGGACATGGGTATGTATTTTAGAATACCAGCAGATAATAGAGATTTAAACTATGCACAATATTTTACTCAAGGTGATAGACTTACTTCAGAGAGCAAAGATTATCATTCACATAATACTAAAAGATTAGGTGAAGATGAGTTAATTAAAAAACTTTTAAAAATAAAATACATCCAAAAAGAACTTAGCAATAATGAATAGAATTAAAGTTATGACTGTTTTGGGTACAAGACCAGAAATTATAAAATTAAGTCAAGTAATAAAAGAATTAGATCAATTTACAGATCACTTAATAGTTCATACAGGTCAAAATTATGATTATGAACTTAATGAATTATTTTTTGAGCAACTTGACATTAGAAAGCCAGATTATTTTTTAAATGCAGTTAAGGGCTCTCCCTCCAAAACTATAGGAGATATTATTTCTAAAGCAGATGATCTTTTTAGCAAAAAAATGCCGGATGCCTTGTTAGTCTACGGTGATACTAATAGTTGTTTGTGTGTCATTCCTGCCAAAAGAAGAAAGATACCAATATTCCATATGGAAGCAGGCAATAGATGTTTTGATCAAAGGGTACCAGAGGAAATCAATAGAAAAATAGTAGACCATTTAAGTGATATTAATCTACCCTTGACTGAACAGTCTAGAAATTATCTTTTAGCAGAAGGAATCAAACCTGAAACAATCATTAAAATAGGATCACCAATGAAAGAGGTTTTAGATGCAAACATGAGAAAAATTAAATCATGTAATATTTTAAAAAAAGAAGATTTGGATGAAAAAAAATATATAGTTATGAGTGTACATAGAGAGGAAAATGTAGATTCACCAAAAAATTTTAATAACTTGCTGGATTCAATCGAGGCAATAACAGATAAATATAAGATGCCTATTATTATGTCTACGCACCCAAGAACACAAAAGAAACTTGAAGATATTAAATATGAAAAAAAAAATTTATTACTGAATTTTTCTAAACCTTATGGTTTTCATGAGTATAACAGTTTACAAATGAGCGCATTTTGCGTTATTTCAGATAGTGGTACTATTTTTGAGGAAGCATCGATTCTAAATTTGCCAGCAATTACTGTAAGGCAAGCACATGAAAGACCTGAAGGAATGGATGAGGGCACACTAATAATGAGTGGTCTTCACAAGGATAGAATAATTGAGTCTATTGATATTGTTACAAGCGAAGATAGAAAAACTAGAAAAATGAATATAGTCAAAGATTATGATGTAGATAATGTTTCAAAAAAAATATTAAGAATTATTTTATCTTATACAGATTACGTTAATAGAACAGTTTGGCACAAAGAGATATAATATTGAAAAAGAAAATATTAATCCTGGGATCAACTGGGATGATAGGTCATCAAATATATAATTATCTGAAATATAAAAATAATCATCAATTGCTAAACATTTCATATAGAACAAAACTCCAAGCTGATTCAATACAATTAGATGCTCGAAATGAAAATGAATTTATTAATTCAATTGATAAATTAAAACCCAATTACATAATAAATTGCATAGGTGTTTTAATTAGTGGAGCTAATAAAGATTCAGAAAATGCAATTTTTTTAAACGCCTATTTGCCACACAGGTTGTTAAAATTAGCTTATAAAATTAATGCTAAGTTGATACATCTTTCAACCGATTGTGTTTTTTCAGGCAACAAAAGATCATCTTATGTTGAAAATGATAAGAAAGATGGAAAAGATATCTATGCAAAAACAAAGAGTCTTGGAGAAATTATTGACAATAACCATCTTACTTTAAGAACTTCTGTAGTTGGTCCAGAACTTAAAGATGATGGGGAGGAGTTGTTTCATTGGTTTATGAATCAATCTGGAGAAATAAAAGGATTTACAGAAGCTATTTGGTCAGGAGTATCCACTATAGAACTTGCAAGAGCTGTTGAGTGGGCTATTGATCATCATATAACTGGATTGTATCATATCACAAATAATCAAAAAATTAGTAAATACCATCTTCTTAATTTGTTTAAGAAATATACACGAAAAGATATTCAAATTTTACCATTTAAAGGTGAGCATAAAGATAAAAGTTTTTTAGATACTAGAAAGTTGATCAATTATACTGTTCCTACTTATGAATTGATGATTAGTAATATGGTCAAATTAATTTATAAAAATAGAAAGTTTTATTCACAATATGATATAGGACAAAATATTGAAAAAGAACACAAAACGTATAGTTAAAAACTCCTTTTATCCTGAAAATTTTAAGATAAATGACATTACTATTGTTTTGGAAAAAAAAGGTTTTTACAATGCAACTTAATTATTTTTATATAATCTCCAGTCTAATCTCTAGACATCCAAAAATAAACCAGTTTATTCTTTTGGTAATTGATATTGCAATAATTATAGGATCATTATTAATCTCTTTTTTCATTTACCAGGAAAGAATATACTTACCAACAAATGTTATAGAAAATAAAATTTTATGGCTAGTATTTGTTGCTCCATTAATAGCACTACCAATTTTTTATTATTTTAGTCTATACCGGGCAATCATGCATTATCTTGAAATACGTGCCAGTTTTGCTGTTATTAAAGCAGTTTCATTGTACTCGCTTATCTGGGCACTAATAGTTATATTTAGCAAAGTAGAAGGAATCCCACTTTCTTTTTTGTTGATTAATTTTATGATTACTTTGTTAGGTATTGGAGGATCTAGAATTATTATAAGATATTTGCTTTCATTAATTAGAAAATCTACTAGAAAAATTATGTCAGATACGGTTAGTCGTGTTTTAATTTTTGGTGCTGGTGAAGCAGGTAGACAATTGGCATTTGGATTAACACATAGCTTTGATTATCAACTGTGTGGATTTGTTGATGAAAATACTCAATTACATGGTCGTGAGTTGATGGGATGTCCTATCTTATCCTATAATAATTTGTCTACTTATGTAAGAGAAAAGAAAATTACCGACCTTTTATTAGCTATTCCATCTCTTTCTAGAAAAGAAAGAAATAGAATTCTTCATAATTTATATTCATTACCTTTAAGGATACGAACTTTGCCTGGATTATTTAACTTAGTACATGGACAAGTATATACAACTGATCTTCAAGATCTTGATATTGATGATTTACTAATGCGACAAGCAATTGAGCCAAATGAAGATTTGATGAAAAAACAAGTGAATAATAAAATCATTCTTGTAACTGGCGCTGGAGGCAGTATTGGAAGTGAAATCTGTCGCCAGGTATTGCAACGTTTTCCAAAAACATTAATTTTATTCGAACTTAACGAATACGCTCTATATTCTATCCACCAAGAATTATTATCACATATTAAAAAATTCGAAGATTATGGAAACTTTTATAAACCAAAATTGATACCTCTTCTTGGTTCTATTCAGGATGAGAAACGATTGAATAAAATTTTTATGACACTGAAACCTGAGGTAATATATCATACCGCAGCTTACAAACATGTTCCTATGGTTGAAGATAATATAGCAGAAGGTATTAAGAATAATGTTTTTGGAACTCTGATTGTTGCAAAAATTTCTATTGAACACGAAGTTTCTAAATTTGTTTTTATTAGCACTGATAAAGCTGTAAATCCTACAAATATTATGGGTGCAAGTAAACGAATTGCTGAAATGACAATTCAATCAATGGCACCAGAGATCAAAATTTTTTTTAATTTTTTGAATAATAATTCATCCCAATTTATTAATAAAACTAATTTTTCTATTGTTCGTTTTGGGAATGTGTTGAACTCTTCTGGGTCTGTTATACCTTTTTTTAAAAAACAAATCCAAAATGGCGGACCTATTACAATTACAGACATGAATGTTTCACGTTATTTTATGACTATTTCAGAAGCTGCACAGTTAGTAATTCAGTCTGGTGCTTTGTCAATCAATCAAGATGTAGCAGAGATATTTGTTTTAGATATGAATGAACCTGTTAAAATTTATGATCTAGCTTGTCGAATGGTAAAGATGTCAGGACTAAGGATTAAGGATGAAAATAATCCTAATGGGGATATCGCTTTTGAAATAATAGGTTTACGACCGGGAGAAAAACTTCATGAAGAATTATTAATTGGGAATAATCCGCAACCGACTCCAAATGTTAAAATTTTGAAAGCAAATGAAGAGTTTGTTGTTTGGGATAAATTGCAAGAACAACTAAATTTACTTAAAACTGCACTTGATAAAAATGATTTAGAAACAATTTTTGATATTTTAAATATTCTTGTTAAAGGATATGATTTTAAAACAAGGGAAACATAATTTAATTCTATAGATTTTGTCATTTGATTTCGTGTTTATCAAGTTTAAATATTTGAATTATAGCGAACAAAATTTAGTATGCAAATAATCTATGGATTTGTTGTAAAAAAATAATTATATGTTAAATAACTTTTTTTTAATATTAAAATATGAAGTAAATTTATGCCATCTTTTTTCATCATCACACCTATTTTTTTTATTTGTGTTTATAAATTTATTAATTATTAAGGTCATTGATTAATGCCAGAACAAGAACAAGATAATAATAGTTTTAAAGAGCTAGATTTAGCTAAGATCATTATCAATACTTGGAACATTAAATGGTATATTATTTCCATTGCTGCAATTTCAATTATATTAGCAGCTATCTATTCTCATACTAAGAAACCTAATGACTTTCTAGCTAAATTAGAGATGAAAATAATTTCAGATTTTGAGTATGAACAATATAAGGAATTATCACTGACTCTCAAAGAGCAAAAAGGTCGTTTTTTTTCAGTTCATAATCTACCTAACTTTAATTTTACATTTCAAGTTTCACAAATCGAATTATTTCATCTTTTTATGGATGATTTACTTTCACGTAATTCACTTATTCAATCAATCAAAGAACATCAAATTCTTCAAAGAGAAGATTTTGTAGGTGAAGAAGAATTTGAAAAAGCTGTTCTTATATTTTCTTATAAGTATCAAATAGATAGAGAAAACAAACAAGAAAACAAAAAAAGCACTTATTCTGGATCTATTTCATTCAATACAGATGATAAACAACTAGATGAGTCCATTCTCAAAAATGCCCTTATAAAAACTAACAATAATGTTCAAGAATTATTATTAGGACGCTACAATAGAATTATTGAAAGATACAAAGTAAGAAAAAAGTATTTAATAGAAGATCTTGATATTTTAATTAATAATTCTTTTCAGGATTATGAAAGAAAAAAAAATAAGGAATTATTGCATTTAAGTGAGCAAGCAGAAATGGCTCGTGCTTACGGTATCAAAAATTTTGTTGATGTATTTGAAATGAATAATACACAAATAAAATCAGATTGGGATTCTGGAGAACTGACTTTTTTACATGGGTATGAAATGTTAGAAAAAAGAAAAGAAATTATTAACAGTCGCTCTAATAAAGAAAATTTTATTAAAGGATTACCAGAATTAATGGAAAAGAAACGTGCGATTAATCAGGAGCTGTTTCTAGAAAGAATGACAAGTGCTTTTGAAAAGTCACCTCTTAATACTCAAGATTTCAAAGCGGCAATATATGATTTAAATTTAATTTCTTATGAACAGAAAATAGTAAATTTTTTATTCTACCGAACAGCAGTTATTTTATTTTTATTTGGGTCACTAGCATTATTCATCCATAAAGTAATTAGTCAATCAAAACGAAATTTATAGACCTATATTTTTGTATTTAATTATTAAAGATACAAAAACTCTTTAATAACATTTTCATATGTTTTAAATCTTTTTAAGAAATATATTATTTATAATATTTTTAAATTGTTTATTTCCAATATTAGAATTCATTGATAGATATAAGTTAACCAAAAAATTACTCTGTATATATATTCCCTTTTTTAAATTTTATTACATCTACAAAACAAGCAGATATTACAAATAAAGCTCCTAAATATTCTTTTACTCCAATTATTTCATTTGTAAATAAAGCTGCAGAAATAAATCCAACAGCAACTTCAAAAGCTAATAAAATATTTATTCTTCCTGGATCAAGAATTTCAACACTAAAATAAGTTAGTAAGATAGATGGAAGTAACCATATAAATGCAAATAATAAAATCCAAATATAAATTGGATGAATAATTAATAAATTATTAGACACAACTAGATTTCTTCCACCTGGAATTAAGCATAAGAGTAAAAAAATCAAAGAAACTAGAAAAGCAGTCAAAGATGTTTTTTCAACTCCACTAGTTGAATTAGCTAAATTGAAAAGAGTCATAGACATAGCCCACATAAGACCAGCTAGAAGAGCAATCCATTCAACTGTTGTTGAAGGAAATATAATTCCTTTTTCAAAACCAACGATAATTTCTAAACCTATAATACCAAGCAAGATTGAAAAAATTCGTTTTAGAGTGAAAGGTTGATTTAGAATAAATCTTGCGAAAATAGTAGCCCATATAGGACAGAGATAAAACAGTACAACAACTTTAGCTATTTCACCTCTTAGTAAAGATTCAGAGTAGAGTGAAATTCCTAATGCTGCAAAAAAACAACTAATTAAAAAAAAATAATTTTTATTAATATAGATATCAATGATAGATTTTATAAGAGGTTTTATTAGAATTAATGCTAATAATAAAAAACTTAAAAACAAGGGCCATACAGAAGCATTATTATTATTATCTATATAACGAAGAGGGATCCAATACGTTCCCCAAAATAGGCAAGCAATTATAACTGTGAGGTTAGGATAAGATTTAAAGAAATACATATAAAATACTAATTTTTCATAAAATTATCATTAAGCTATATATTTGATGTTTAATATTAGAATTTCACAAACATTTACATTATTTTTCATAGAATTTGGCTAAATAAGTCATTTTTAAGGGTTGGTTTTTGTTCAGATACATGTTTAAAAGGCTAATAATTTAAATTGATTTAAATATTGGAGGAAATTTATGAAATTCATAAAAAATACTTTACTATCCTTAGTCTTACTTGCTTTTGTTTCTCTAGGTGCATCTAGTGCAAAAGCAGCATGTAGTACACATTTAGGTGATTTCGACTGGGATAGTGCAAACATCCACACTGCCATTGCTTCGTTCATTATTGAAAATGGTTATGGTTGTGATGTTGAAGTAACTAAAGGAAGCACTACTCCTATAATGGCAGCCTTCTTTGATGGTCAAATTGATGTCATTACTGAATTATGGGAAGACAACTTAGTTGAATTGCTAAAACCTCATTTTGCGGATGGAAGTATCCTTCATATGGGCACTAACACTCCAGCATCTGAGCAAGCATTTTGGGTAGATAGAGCTACAGCTGAAGCACATGGTTTAAAAAGTGTTGAAGACATGAAAAAACCTGGTGTATGGGAGCTATTTAAAGATCCTGAAAATCCATCTAAAGGTAGAATGACAAGCTGTATTTCTGGCTGGACTTGTTACACAATTAACTATGTTAAGCAAAGAGAATATGGTTTGGATGAATTTTATACAAACTTTGATCCAGGTTCAGGCGGTGCATTGGATGCTGCTATTGCCGGTGGTTTTGCAAAAGGCAAACCTGTTTTTTCATATTATTGGACGCCAACCAGTTTAATGGGTAAGGCTGAAATTGATATGGTTAGATTAGAAGAGCCTGCTTATGATGCAGATTGTTGGGGAGCTATGTCTGTTGTTGTTGAAGATATTAAAGCAAACGGACAAGAAGCTTATGTACCTTCATGTGCTTGTGAATACAAAGATATGGCTTTAACTAAAACAGTGAGAGCAGATTGGGCTGCAGAAAATCCAGATCAAGCTGCATTTATAAAAGCTTATTCATTGCCTACAGGTGACGTTAATTCATTGTTAGCTTACTATGTAGATGAATCAGGTGGCGATATGGAAGCAACAGCTGTTCATTTCTTATCAAATAGTTCTGCTTGGGAATCTTGGGTTTCAGCTGATGTAGCTGCCAAGGTTAAAAGCGCATTATAGTATAGTTTTTTAATTAGTTATAAACTTTAACCAGGGGTATAATACCCCTGGTTTTTTCTTATCATGATAAAAATTATAAAAAAATATATTAACTATATATACCTCATACTTTTTGCAGGTTTGATAGTTATCAGTTATCTTTCTTCAAAAAGAAAACCAGATAGTGTTACTGAATTATTTACAGATTTTGGTTGGTTGAATAATTTTCCAAAATGGCTTGATGCCCCATTCATGGTTTGGATAAACGATTGGTGGAGAGCATTTAGCGCAAAATATGGTCTTATTTTTGATGCCATTGGTTATGTATTACTTCGCGCTTATTCAATCACAAAAAATTTTTTAATTGATGTACCATGGCCTATAGTGGTTCTAGGTGTTGTTTTACTAACTTTTTACGCAAGTGGAAAAAAAATAGGAACAACTATTTTTGTTGGTTTTTGCACTTTTTCAATAGGTTTCTTAAATCCACGTTTTTGGGACAAAGCTATTGAAACAACTACAATTGTTTTTATTGGCATACTTCTTTGTTTAATTGTTGGTCTTCCTGTAGGTATTGCGATGGCAAGAAATCCAAGAGTTAGAAATGCAATACTACCAGTGCTTGATCTAATGCAAGTCATACCAAGTTTTTGTTATTTAATACCGGGTATTATTTTATTTGGACTTGGTGCAATTCCAGCCATTATTGGAATTTTTATTTATGCTTGCCCTCCTTTAATACGTTTAACAGATTTGGGAATTAGGTTAGTTGACAAAGAAGTGATTGAAGCTGCTGAATCTTTTGGCGCAAATAAAAAACAAAAACTATGGGGCGTTCAATTACCGTTGGCACTGCCAAATATTATGCAGGGCATAAACCAATGTACTATGATGGCGTTAGCGATGGTTGTTATAGCCTCGATGATTGGTACTCGAGGACTAGGTGATGAAGTTCTTTTAGGTCTTCAACAATTAAATGTTGGATCTTCATTAGAAGCAGGTCTTGCAATTGTTTTATTAGCTATTGTCTTTGATAGGATAACTCAAGCATATGGTGAAAAAATTCAGGAAAGAACACAACCTGCGAAAAAGAAGAAAGCTATATAGAATATTATGGCAAAAATTGAAGTAAAGAATGTATATAAAATTTTTGGTACAGATCCAATAGATGTATTACCTCAGGTAAAAGAAGGTGCAACTAAAGAAAAGGTCTTAGAAGATACAGGCCACACCGTAGGATTAGATAATGTTTCTATTTCAGTTGAGGAAGGTGAAACTTTTGTATGTATGGGACTATCAGGATCAGGAAAGTCTACCTTAATTCGTCACTTAAATAGATTAATCGATCCAACTGCAGGTGAAGTGATAGTTAATGGAACAAACGTTATGCAACTTAAAGAAAAAGAATTAATTGAGTTCCGCAAACACGAAATGAGCATGGTCTTTCAGCGCTTTGGACTTTTTCCTCATAAAACTGTTATTCAAAATGTTGCTTATGGTCTTGAAATTCAAGGTAAAGAAATAGAAGAAAGAAATAAAATTGCTATGTCTCAAATAGAAGCAGTGGGTCTTCAAGGGTTTGAGTATCAATATCCAAGTCAATTATCAGGAGGCATGCAACAAAGGGTAGGGCTTGCGCGTGCGTTAGCTACTAACCCTGGAATTTTACTAATGGATGAAGCTTTTAGTGCTTTAGATCCTTTAATTAGAAGTGATATGCAAAAGCAATTACTAGAACTTCAATCTGAATTAAAAAAAACAATATTCTTTATTACGCATGATCTTGATGAATCTCTTAAACTAGGTGATCATATTGGTATTTTAAATCATGGACGTCTTGTGCAAGTCGGCACACCTGAAGATATTATTATGAAACCAGCTGATGATTATGTTGAAGCATTTGTTAAAGATGTGAATAGAGCCAAAGTCCTCCGTGCTAGAACTGTGATGGTAAAACCTGATAAATTTAATGGTAAAGATGTTAAGTTATCTGAATCCTATAAAGTTGATGGAGATGCTTTCATTGAAGAATTTTTACCAAAAGTACTACAGGATAGATCTACAATTGTAGTCGTTGATAATAAAGGCGATACCATGGGTTATATAACTGAAAAAGAATTGGCTATTTCGCTAACTAAAACTAGCCACAATGAATCAGCTAAAACTTTTTAATAAAAAAATTGTAATTTCTGCTGCAGCTGATGGGATAGGTTGGGCTATTGCTCAAGCCTGTATGAAAAATGGAGCTATAGTTTATATCACAGATAGAGATGTTAATGCTCTTGAAAAAATATCTAAACATGAACTTTATCAAAAACAATTTTATTCCGATGTTGTAAATACAAACAACCATGATGAGGTAGAAAAATATTTCAAATCTATAAAAGATAAAACAGATACAATTGATGCATTGATTAACAACGTTGGGATCGCTGGACCAACTGGTAAGATGGAAAATTTAGACCTAAATGATTGGCAAGAAACAATTGATATAAATATTAATAGTCATTTTTATTATACAAAATATACTATCCCACTACTCAAAAATAATGGCGAAGGTTCTATTATCAATTTATCTTCAACTGCAGGTATATTTGGATTCCCTTTACGATCGCCTTATGCTGCAAGTAAATGGGCTATAGTTGGTATTACTAAAACACTTGCGATGGAATTAGGAGAATTTAATATTCGTGTTAATGCTATATGTCCTGGTTCTGTTTCAGGTGATAGAATAAACAAGGTTATTAAGGCAAAAGCTGAATCACTTGGAGTATCAGAACTAAAAGTAAAGCAAGATTATAAGTCTTATGTTTCATTAGGATCCTTTGTTGAAAAAGAAGATATTGCAAATATGGCTGTTTTTTTATTATCGAAAGAAGCTCATAAAATAACAGGACAAGTTATGACTATAGATGGTTATACCGAAAGAATGAGTTAGTGAAAAAATATGATTATATAATTGTAGGAGCCGGTTCGGCTGGTTGTGTTCTTGCAAATCGATTGTCAGAAAATCCTAAAATATCAGTTGCTGTTTTTGAAGCAGGTCCTTCAAGTAATTCATGGAAAGTAGATATGCCTGGAGCTTTACTATACACAATGCACGATACAAAACTAAACTGGAAGTATTATTCTGAACCTGAAGCTTATTTAAATAATAGAAAAATTTTTTGTCCAAGAGGAAAGATGATTGGCGGTTGTTCTTCTCATAATGGAATGGTTTTTATTAGAGGACATCCTCAAGATTATAATCGTTGGGCACAAAATGGACTATTAAAATGGAATTATAGCAATGTACTGCCTTATTTTAAAAAATTAGAATCATGGTCAGAAGGAGCAAATAAATATCGAGGAGCAAAAGGACCATTGCATGTTACCAAGTCAAATATAGACAAGATAAATCCTCTATATTATTCAGTAATCAAAGCAGCTCAACAAGCTGGTTATCCTTTTACGGAAGATCCAAATGGATTTATGCAAGAAGGATTTTGTACTTTTGATTTTACTGTGAAAGATGGAAAGCGTTGCGGAACCAATCGAGCTTATATGCAAGAAGTGTACAAAAGAAAAAATGTTGATATTTTTTTAAAATCACAAGTTCAAAGAATAGTTATAGAAAACAGAATAGCTAAAGGAGTGGAGATTTTATTGAATGGACAAAAAGAAATAATCTATGCTGGCCTTGAAGTAATTATTAGTTGCGGATCTATTAATTCTCCTCAATTACTTATGCTATCAGGCATTGGTAATGCAAGCGAATTAGAAAAATTAGGCATTAAAATTAATCATGATTTGCCAGGAGTTGGTAAAAATCTTCAAGATCATTTAGAGATTTATATTCAATATGAAAGCATTCAACCAATTTCTTTGTATTCACTTTTTAACAATCCATTTTCACAAGTCTATGAAGGAATAAAATGGTTTTTATTTAAAAAAGGAAAACTCTCTCATACTCATCTAGAAGTAGGGGGTTTTATTCGAAGTTCTCATGAATATAATTATCCAAATTTACAGTTTCACTTTTTTCCTTCCTTAGTTATTAATCATGGTTTAGGAAAGCCAAATTGTCATGCTTTCCAATTTCATGTCAGTCCTAATCGACCAACTAGTCGTGGTTGGATCAAATTACGATCATCAAACCCATGTGACTATCCCATTATTCAATTTAATTATCTTGAAACAGAAAATGATAGAAAACAAATGCGAGACTCTATAAAAATTGCAAGAGAAATTTTCTCAAAAGAAGCATTCAAACCTTATTGTGGTAAAGAAATTAGCCCAGGAATAGATAAGCAAAACGATGAAGATTTAGATGAAGTTATAAGAAATAAAGCTGAGACAGCTTATCATCCATCATGCACAAATAAAATGGGCATAGATCAAATGTCTGTCGTTAACCCTGAGACAAAAGTCTATGGTATTGAAAATCTTCGTGTTGTTGACTCTTCTATTATGCCCAATATAATTAGTGGCAATATACATGCAGCAACTTTAATGATAGCTGAAAAAGCTTCGGATTTAATTCTCGGAAAACCAGAAGCTGAACCAATAAAAGTTGAATATTATCAGCCTACTTAATTTAATATTGGCTTGAAGGTTCCCATAAATTAATTTTTTCTTCTTTGGCAAACTTATCAATTTCTCTAAGTTCTAATTTTGAAAATTTTAAATTTTTTAAACTATCAAGACATTCGTCTAGTTGTTTAACAGTTCTGGAGCCAATCAGAGCTGAAGTTATTTCTTTATGGCGAAGAACCCAAGCTAAAGCTAATTGAGCAACAGTTTGACCTCTTTTAGAAGCTATATTAGATAATCCTTTAATTTTTTTTATATACGATTGTGTAATTTTTTTCTTATCTAAAGAAGAATGTTCTGAAGCGCGAGAGTTTTTAGGAATAGATACTAGGTATTTTTCTGAGAGCATACCTTGGGCAAGAGGAGAGAATGCAATACATCCAATAGCTAGTTTATTAAGTGTTTTAAGAAGATCTTTTTCAATCCAGCGATTAATCATAGAGTATGAAGGTTGATGAATTAAACAACGAATACCTCTTTCAACTAAAAGTTTATTCATGCGTATTGTTTGCTTAGAAGAATATGAAGAGATGCCGACATATAAAGCTTTACCCTGATAAACAGATTGAGCTAAAGCATCAGCAGTTTCTTCAAGAGGTGTTAGTGGGTCAAATCGATGAGAATAAAATATGTCTACATACTCTAGTTGCAAACGTTCTAAACTTTGATCTAAACTAGCTATTAGATATTTTTTTGAACCCCATTCTCCGTAAGGTCCAGGCCACATATCATACCCAGCTTTTGTTGAAATTATCAGTTCATCTCTATATTGGCGAAGATCAGAATTTATAAGTCTCCCAAAATTTTTTTCTGCAGATCCATAAGGAGGTCCATAATTGTTTGCTAAATCAAAGTGTGTTACCCCGCGATCAAAAGCATGAAATACCATTTTTTTTGACTCAGATGATATTGCTTTGCCCCCGAAATTGTGCCACAAACCTAGAGTGATAGGAGGTAATTGAAGTCCACTATTACCACAGCGGTTATACTTAAATTGATTGTATCTTTTATTGTTCGCTTTATAAGGCATGAGTTACTGATATATTAATAATTTCTTAATGCTAATAAAAAAAACTAATAATTTTTTTAAAAATTTCAAGCCTGAATTAACTAAAATAAGTATTTAAATATGTATCTTGAAAATATTTATCTACTAATCAAACAATTATACTAGTATTGCTTGGTATTTAAAACTAATTACAAATGCAAAAGGTATCAATATTATCTGTTAATTATCACAACTCATTTGAATTGTTTCTTAATCATAATCTTACAACCTTCCTTAACAGGGAAAGTAACTTTTCACCTTATTGGCTAATCGTAGATAACACTTTTGATTGTGATCCCATAAACGTCAAAACAGAGAGCCAAGATATTAATATTTATAAAGGTATTTCTAAAAA
>CACLJX010000007.1 GCA_902607435.1 uncultured Alphaproteobacteria bacterium
AAAATATTACAAAAAATATTTTAAATAATAATAATGAGTTTATAATTTACCAAAATGAATATTTTTTAATTGGCATAGTAAAGAAAAAAGTAAAAAAAAACATTGGGTTAGAATATTCTTTTTTCCAAATTGAATATACTAACAAAAAAAAAATAATAGACTCCAATATAAATTGCAATAATATCCATAACATAAAAAATTTAAAGAAATTACAAGTTAATGAATATCAAAGTGTACAAGTAGAAAAATTAAATAATTCAATAGTTGAAAACGTATTTAAAAAAAATGATTCATTTTTTATTGAAAATAATGAACAAAAATATTTAATACTTTTATGTAACGTAGAATATAATAACAAACTAGCAATAAATTTAACACTTCAAGAAAATTTACAAAAAGAAGTAGACCAAATAGAAAAAGAGTTTCTTAATATAAAAAAAAATGAATATAATTTTCAGATGTATCAATAAATGAACAAACGTTTAAAAGCAGTTACTATAGGTGATATTAAAGGGATAGGACTTGAAATTTTAATTAAATTATGGAAAAATAAAAGATTCAATATTGGGAATTTTATTTTAATAACTAATTACAAATTACTTCTTAAACATCTTAAAAGTATAGACGTTAATATACCCATAGCTCAAATATCAGATTTTAATAATGTTTCTAAATTAGCCAATAAATATTTTCTTGTTTACAATATTAAAGCGAAAAATAATAATTATAATACATATAATTCATTATTGCATGCCTATTCTTTAAATAAAAAAAGAAGATGTACATCAATAATTACATTACCCTTAAATAAAGAAAAAATAATAAAAAACGTTGATAAAACTTTT
Organism: uncultured Alphaproteobacteria bacterium; assembly: GCA_902607435.1. Classification (GTDB taxonomy): domain Bacteria; phylum Pseudomonadota; class Alphaproteobacteria; order HIMB59; genus CACLJX01. The sequence goes on from CACLJX010000007.1 coordinate 846, forward strand.
ATTGGACAAACCGAATTATTTCAAAAACTAGATAAAAAAAAATATTCTAATATGATTTTTTACTCAAAAAAAATAATTATTACATCTTTAACTACACATACTCCTTTAAAAAAAGTAGTAAATATATTTAACAACTGTAACGCAATTTATAAAAAAATAATTTCAATTAATTCCAGTCTAATAAATGAATTTAACATTCCAAATCCTAAAATTGCCATTTCTGGAATTAATCCACACGCAGGTGAAAAAGGCACAATAGGAAATGAAGAAATTAAATATTTAAAACCAATAATAAAAAAATTATTGAAAAAAAAAATCTCTATAAATGGGCCTTTTCCCGCTGATAGTATGTTTAAAATGTCAAATAGATCTAAATTTGATTGTTTTATTTGTATTTATCATGATCAAGCATTAATTGCTTTTAAGTTAATTAATGAGTTTGATGGTGTAAATTATACTGGGTCACTTGATATAATTAGAACTTCTCCAGATCATGGTACCGCATACGATATAGTTAATACAAATAAAGGCAAAATAAATAGCTTATACCAATCTTTTAAACTTGCTGATAAAATTTATAATAATAGGATGACAAAAATAAATTGTTGATTCCTAAAAAATCTCTTGGACAAAATTTTTTAATTGATAAAAATATTTCAAAAAAAATTGTTAATTTAGCAAATAATATTACTAGGAAAAACATTATAGAAATAGGTCCAGGCAAAGGTGCTTTAACTGATGAAATTATAAAAAAGAAACCAAAAAATATTGTGCTTCTAGAAAAAGATAAATTATTATATAATTTTTTATTAAATAAATACAAAAATACAAAAAATATTAAAATCATAAATCAAGATGCCTTAGATTATAACTATGCTATTATAAAAAAACCAAAGACTATTATTTCAAATCTTCCTTATAATATCAGTGTTAAATTAATTATTAAATGGTTAAAGGTCATATCTGAATTCAACGAAATAATTGTAATGATACAAAAAGACGTAGCTGAGAAAATGCAATATAAAAATAAGAAAAAAAGAAATAGACTTAATGTATTAACTGAAATTACTTCAAATTTTGAAATTATGTTCAATGTTTCGAAAAATGTTTTCTACCCAAAACCGAAAATTGAATCATCTGTGATTAACATTAGACCAAAAGAAATTATAAAAATTAATATAGAAAATCTAGAAAATTTTACTAGGGATTTATTTAAATATAAAAGAAAACAAATTTCTAATGTTTTAAATTTAAATAAAATAAATAATAAATATAAAATAAATAATTTAAATATTTTTAAATCTAGAGCAGAAGATTTATCTTTGAAAGAAATAATTCAAATATTTAATGAATATTCACAAGATTAACTTTTTTATTAATATCATATAACATCTCTTCAAAATTTATTATTTTCACAATATTATTAACAGTTTTTATGATATTGTCGTTTACAATTACATATTTGTATTCACCATAATGACTAATTTCTTTCACAGCTAAGGATAATCTTTTTTTTATTTCATTTTTGTTATCACGAGCTCTTCTTTCCAATCTTCTTTTTAATTCTTTTTTATTAGGAGGAAGAATAAAAATATCAATAATATCAGAATTATTAAAAGTTTTTCTTAATTTCTGTGCACCTTGCCAATCAATATCAAATAAAATATGTTTATTTTTTTTAAAAGATTTTTTTATATTGACATATGGTGATCCGTAAAGATTATCAAAAACTTTTGCTGTTTCAATAAAATAATTTTTTTTATATAAATTTTTAAATTTTTCTTCCTTTATAAAATAATAATCTACTCCGTGAATTTCTTTACTTCTTTTAGGTCTTGTAGTGCAAGAAATAGACAATTCAATATTTTTCTTTTTTGTTAATAATTTTTTACAAATAGTTGTTTTACCTGCTCCTGAAGGAGATGAGATTATAATTATTTTTTTCTTCATTTATTTAGTCTATAATTATTTAACTTTTTTTTATGTAATTTAAATGTTTTCGAAAAAATATGTCTTTTAAGTTTATCATTATAAAAATAAAATAAATAATCACTTTTATAATTTTCTAATACTATTTCAATCGTTTTTCTTCCTACAAAACATATTGGTGTAGGAGGCAATCCATTTATTTGATATGTGTTATATGGGCTGTTTATTTTCAAGTCATTCAAAGTGAGCTTTCTATCAAATTTATATTTTCCCCCAGTAATTGAAAAAATTGTTGTAGCATCAACTTGCAATTTCATTTTCTTTTTAATTCGATTGAATATAACTGATGAGATTAATTTTTTATCTAAATCATTTATACCCTCCTTTTCAACTAAAGAAGATATGACCATTATTTGATCGTGATTAAATTTTTTAAAAAGTCTATTTTTTGAATGTTTTTTAAAAAAATTATTTTTTGATCTTTTCATTAGATTATAAATTTCAAAATAGGTATTATGTGATTGATATTTATAAGTATCTGCTAATATTTCAGTATATTTAATTTGATTTTTATTTTTAAATTTTTTATCTATCAATTTAGAAAGTTGATAACTTTGCCAACCATCAATAATAGTAAATTCATAATATACATTACTTGGATGAGAAATTATTGAAGTTATTTCCAGTAAATTTGAATTTTTATTTATTTCAAATTCCCCATAATGTATTTTACTAAAATATTTATCCCAAAAAATTATATAAAATAAATAAATTTTTCTATTTATAATATTGGCTTCTTCAAAAATTAGATTGGATATTTGAGAAATTTTATCTCCTTTTGATATAGTAATTATTACATCTGAGTCGTTTATATTTTTTATTTTAAAAAAATAAAAAAAATATAATGATATGAATAATAATAATATTAATATAAAAAAAAATATCTTATTCAAAAGTTTTGAATAATAATGCAGTGTTTGTACCCCCAAAACCAAAAGAATTACTTAAAACATAATTTACATTAAGTTCCTGAGGTTTTTTTGCTACTAAATCGACATCAAATTCATGAGAAGGATTTTCAAGATTCAAAGTTGCTGGAACAATATTATTATTTATACTTAAAATACTAAAAATTGCTTCTACACTTCCTGCAGCTCCTAATAAATGGCCAATTGAAGATTTAGTTGAACTAATTTTAATATTATTATCTCTATTAATTAATTTAATTATTGCTTTTAACTCAATATCATCACCTATTTGTGTAGAAGTGCCGTGAGCATTAATATAATCAATTTTACTTGGATTTATTTTAGCCATTTCAATTGCATTTTTCATAGCTCTATACCCACCATTACCATCTTCAGATGGTGAAGTTATATGATAAGCATCTCCAGACATTCCATAACCTACTAATTCTCCATAAATTTTTGCACTTCTTTTTTTTGCATGCTCTAATTCTTCTAATACTATAACACCTGACCCCTCACCCATTACAAAACCATCTCTGTCTTTATCCCAAGGTCTTGAAGCAATTTCTGGATTATCATTAAAATGGGTTGATAAACTTCTAGCTGCGCAAAAACCTGCTATTCCCAATTTGCATACAGCAGCTTCTGCTCCACCAGCTACCATTACATCAGCAACACCTCTTTTAATCATTTCGGCAGCATCTCCAATAGCATGTGCTCCAGTAGCACAAGCTGTGACAACTGAGTGATTTGGTCCTTTAAAACCAAATTTGATTGAAATCTGACCAGATAATAAATTTACTAAGGAAGAAGGAATAAAAAAAGGAGATATTTTTTTTGATCCTTTTTCTTTTAAAGTTATAGATCCTTCATAAATAGTCTCTAAACCTCCAATTCCAGAACCAACAGTTACTCCTGTTCTTAACTTTATATTATCATTAAGAGAGTCAATTCCAGAGTCTTTAATTGCTTGTTCTGCGGCTACCAATCCATATAGAATAAATCGATCATTTCTTTTAATGTCCCTATTTTTAAAATAAACACTTTCATTAAAAAAGTTATCATCTTTGGGATCATGAGTAATAAAACCAGCTATTTTGCATGATAAATCTTCTGTATCAAAAGATGATATTTTTCTAATACCAGACTTACATGAAATCAAATTATCCCATGAACTTTTTACATTATCACCAATAGAAGTTAAAAGACCTAAACCTGTAACAACAACTCTTTTCATCAAGTCTAGTTTGCTAAGATAATTATTTCTTACTATTTATATAATCAACAGCATTTTGAACTGTTATAATTGTCTCAGCCGCATCGTCAGGAATTTCTATACCAAATTTTTCTTCAAATGCCATGACTAATTCAACTGTATCCAAACTATCAGCTCCGAGATCATCAATAAATTTTGAATCTGCTGTGACTTTTGACTCTTCAATTCCTAAATGATCTACAACAATTTTTTTTACCTGCTCATCTGTATCGCTCATATTTAAATCCTTTGTTAATAATAAATTATTTTAAAAGACTATGTCAACTCATTAAACCATCAACAGACCTCCATTTACATGAAAAGTTTGGCCGGTTATATAAGAAGCTTTATCACTTGATAAAAATATAGCTATGTTAGCAATATCTTTAGGTGACCCTAGTGTTTTTAGAGGTATTTTATTTAAAATATTATTTACTTGCATATCATTTAATTTTTCTGTCATAGGTGTTTTAATAAAACCAGGAGCAATAATATTTACTCTTATATTTCTTTGCCCTACTTCAAGAGCTAAAGATTTATACATAGCAATCATAGCAGATTTAGAAGCCGTATAATTTGCTTGACCTGGGTTACCTGTTAAAGCGACAACCGAAGAAATACCAAGAATATTACCTTTTTTATTTTTAATCATTAAAGGAAGAATTTCTTTTATAATATAGAAATTTGAATTTAAATTAATATTTATAACATCATTCCATTGATCATTTTTCATGCGCAAAAACAAATTATCATTTGTCGACCCAGCATTATTGATTAATGTATAAATGTCTTTATGATCTTGAGTAATTAATTTGATATTACTTGAAACTTCCTCCATATTAGATAAATCCAACTTATAATAATAGTGCTCTTCACCAAATTCTTTTTTTAGTATTTCTAACTTATCTAAACTTGAAGTGGTACAAACTAATTTACAGTCATTTTCAATAAACTTATGACATAAAGCTCTTCCTATGCCTCCTGAAGAACCAGTAATCAATACTTTTTTATTTTTTAAATTATAATTCATTATTTAAAACTTCTATATCTTTAATATTATTAAAACTATAAAGAGTAAAACTAGATGATATTCTTTTAATTAATCCAGTCAAAACCTTTCCTGGACCTATTTCAACAATATTTTTTTCACTCATATTTTCTAATAACTTTATACTATCAAACCATTTAACTTTATTAGACATTTGCTTTGATAAATTATCAAATATTATATTTTTATCACTATTAGCGCACGCAGAATAATTGCTTATTATGGGATAAATTGAATTTGAAAAATTATAACTTAAAAGACTCAATTTCATTTTTTCTTCTGCTTTTATCATGATTTTGGAATGAAAAGCAGCTGATACATTTAAGTATATAATTTTTTTTGCACCATTTTGAAGTAATATTTTTTCAGCATCTTTTATATCTTCAATGATACCAGATACAACAACCTGTCCAGGAGCGTTATCATTAGCTATTTCTATTGAAAGAGAAAAATCTCTAATAAGAGATTCTATTTTACTACAATTCAAACCTAATACAGCTGCCATCCCTGATTTATTTGAGGGATAAGCTTCTTGCATTAATTCGCCTCTAATTTTTAATAATTTTGAGCAATCTTCAAGAGAAATTGAATTTGAGGCTGCTAAAGCTGTATATTCTCCTAAAGAGTGTCCTAAAACATAATTAATATCATTAAATATTTTTTTTTTCCCAAACAATTCTTTGAAAACCTCAAATATAGCCATTGAAGTAACGAAAATTGATAATTGAGTATATTTAGTAATATCAAGTAGATTGCCTTTATTATAAAATATTATATCTTTTATATTTATTTTGGTTGAATCTTCAACTTTGTTAAATATTTCACGAGCTACATCAAAATTGTCATAAAAATCTTTTGCCATACCTTCATATTGGCTGCCTTGGCCTGGAAAAACTAAAGTTGTCATTTTTATGTTGATTTATGTTAAATTATTAATATTAACAACCGATACTTCACTCGAAATACTGAAATTTTGAGTTTTAACCAAGGGGTTTATGAACAATTTTGAAGCTACTTTGTTATTTGGTCCAGATTTAACTGCCAAAAAAATTGAATCAATTGAAAAATTGTTTGAAAAACACGTTACTGAAATGGGAGGATCATTAGTAGCTAAAGAAAATTGGGGTTTGAGAGATCTAAGTTATAAAATCCATAAAGCGAAAAAAGCTTTTTATAATTATTACCAAATAACTTTTGAAGGAAATAAAATACAAGAATTAAAAAGAGTTTTGTCACAAAATGAAGAAATTTTAAGATATTTATTTATAAAAGTTAACAATCATGAAGAATTGCCGACAAAAATGATAAAGGAAAAAGAATAAGAGATTATTAATGAAAAAAAGAGAAGAAAGAAAAAATAGCCCATTTGAAGATAGAAAAAAGTTTTGCCCTTTTAGTCAGAAAAACTCACCAAGAATAGACTACAAAGATACTAAAGTATTACTTAGATATATATCGGAAAAAGGCAAAATCACTCCTAGTAGAATTACAAATGTATCAAGTAAAAAGCAAAAAGAATTAGCAAAAGCTATTAAAAGAGCTAGATATTTAGCTTTAATGTCTTACACACAAAAATATAAGAACTAAATGAAAGTAATACTAACATCAAATATTAAAAAATTAGGAAATGTTGGGGATCTGGTAACCGTAAAAAATGGCTATGCTAGAAACTTTTTATTTCCCAATAATAAAGCTTTAAGAGAAAATAAGAAAAATTTAGAATATTTTGAAAAAATTAAAGAAGAAATTAAGGCAAATGAAAAAATTAAAAAAACCGAAGCTGAAAATCTTCTCAAAAATATAAAAAATATCAGTATTAAATTTACCAAAGAAGTAGATGAAAAAGGTCAGCTTTATGGCGCTATCTCTAAAAAAGAAATACAAAATTTTTTAGCAGAGAAAGAAATTAAACTACAATCTGATGATATTCAAATAAATGAACCTATAAAATCTATTGGGGAACATATTATTTATGTCAACCCCTATCAAAGCTTGTCTGAAAAAATATCAGTTATTGTTACAAAATCATAAACAATTTTATTCACGTAATGCCTATTTTATTAACTATTATTTAATGACATCTCTCTTATATTGGGTTGTTTAAAGATAGATAATTAGCTATGGGAATTAATGGCTACTTTAGATTTCAAAACTTTTAGTAAGACAAATTTACTTGAACTCAATATTGACAAACTAACTAATTTTGATGCTGAAATTGCAGTCATAGGATGTCTTTTATGGGACAATCGTTCTTATGAAAAAATATCTGATTTTTTAGATGAACAACATTTCTCCAATGAAAATAACAAAAATATATATAAAGTAATAAAAAGATTACTTGATCAAAATATTCTTGTTACGCCAATTACACTTAAAAATCATTTAGAAAATAATAAAGAAAATGAGTTAGATAATTTATCCTATTTAAATCAAATTAAAGATTCTACACCTTCTACTCATAATGCTTATCAATATGCAAGATTACTATATGATTTACATATTAAAAGATCTTTAATTTCGATAGGTAATGAAATGGTTCAAAATACAATTGAAAATACTGAAGATCTAGAAGGAAGTAGTTTAATAGAAATTGCTGAAAATAATCTTTATAATTTATCTCAAACAGGAAATATTGACAGAAAACATTTGCCCTTCAAGGAAGCATTAAAAGATGCGGTAGATATCATTGATAAATCTTTTCAAAAAGAAGGGAAAATTGTAGGCATACCATCAGGATTAAGAGATTTAGATAAGAAATTAGGTGGATTACATAATTCAGATTTAATAATCATTGCAGGGAGACCTTCAATGGGGAAAACTGCATTAGGTACAAACATAGCCTTTAACGCATCCAAAAGTTATAAAGAATCAAAAGATGAACTTGGTAACCGTACTGTCATTGATGGAGGCAAGGTAGCTTTTTTTTCTTTAGAGATGTCAGCAGAGCAACTTGCTACAAGAATTTTGGCAGAACAATCCAAGATAACCAGTAATAAAATGAGAAAAGCTGAATTAACAAAAGAAGATTTTAAAAAAATAGCTAAAATCAGTTCTGAACTTGAAAACTTAAACTTGTTTATTGATGATAATCCTATTCTAACAATTCCAACATTACGTGCTAGAGCAAGAAGAATGAGTAGACTTTATGATATAGATTTAATTATAATTGATTACTTACAACTTATGTCAGGATCTTCTACTTTTCGCAATGATGGTAGGGTTCAAGAAATTTCTGAAATTACAAGAGGTTTAAAAGCTATAGCGAAAGAACTTAATATTCCAATTATAGCACTTTCACAATTATCAAGACAGGTTGAACAAAGAGAGGATAAAAGACCTCAACTTTCTGATTTAAGAGAAAGTGGCACCATTGAACAAGATGCTGATGTTGTGATGTTCATTTTTAGAGAAAGTTATTATTTAGAGAGATTGGAACCAATTAAAAAAGCTGAAGATTCAGATGATAAATATAATGAAAAACATGAAAGATGGCGAGAATTATGCGAGAATAGTTATAACACTGCTGAAATAATAATTGCTAAACAAAGACATGGACCAATTGGAACTATAAAAACTCACTTTGATTCAAACTTTACTAAATTCAGCAATTTATCAAACAAAGAATATGATAATATAAGTGAATGATTTCTTCAAGTGCTGTCCTTGAAATAAATACCAAAAATCTTTTACACAATTATAAGTATTTAGCTTCAATCTCTAAATCAAGTATAGCTGGTGCGACAATAAAAGCCAATGCTTATGGTTTAGGTGATATTAAAGTATTCAATGTTCTCTACAAAGCTGGTTGCAAACATTTTTTTGTAGCTACTTTTAATGAAGCAGTTAAAATAAGAAAAAAAAATAAAAGAGGTTATATTTATGTACTTAATGGATTGAATAAAAAAAATATAAAAAATTTAATCAAAGAAAAAAATATTATTCCAATTATTAACTCAATTGAAAATTTAAAAGAAATACAAAAGGAAATATTAAATATAAAAAGAAAAATATATATTGGAATACATATCGATACAGGTATTAATAGACTTGGTGTTCATTATAAAGAATTTGAAAAATACAAAATTAATAAAAAATTGAATATATTTATTATTTTGTCTCATCTAGCATCTGCAAATGAAAAAAATAACAATTATAATAAATTACAAAATAATAATTTCAAAAATGCTATAAAAAATTATCAAAATGTAAAATTTAAAAGTCTAGCTAATTCAATGGGCATATTATTGGGAAAGTTATTTCATTATGATTTAACTAGAGCTGGAATCTCACTATATGGGGGACATTTTAATACTAAATTGAGAAATAAAATCAAACCTGTGATAAAATTAAAGGCTGAAATACTGCAAATTAAGAATATAAAAAAAAATGAATATATAGGTTATAACCAAACTTATCACACAAAAAAATCAATTACTGTTGCTATTTTAGGTATTGGTTATGCTGATGGAATTTCAAGATATTTGAGTAATAATGGTTATGTTTTTTTTAAAAATAAAAAATTCAGAATTATAGGTAGAGTCTCAATGGATAGTATAACAATTGATATATCGAATCATAATAATTTATTAAAAAACGGGATGTTTCTTGAAATAATTAATTATAAATATGATATAGAAAAATTTGCGACTAATTCTGGCACAATTAGCAATGAAATATTAACCTCGATTTCTAACAGAGTTAAAAGAGTTTATATTTGATAATGTTTATAATGAATAATCATGTTTATAGAGTTATTTATCTATTAATTACTATAATTATTTTATCATTTTTTTCATACTATTCTAAGGATTTTAAACTTGACGCTTCCTCTGATACTCTGATCTTGCAAAATGATAAGGATTTTAAATATTTTAATTATTACAACGAAATCTTCCCAAATAAAAATTTTTTAGTATTAGCTGTAAAATCTCAAAAAATAATTGACGAAGAATTTATTATTTTAATTAATAAAATAAAAACATCTTTATCTAAAATTGAATCCATAGATTCTATTATCACAATTTCTGATATTCCTATTTTAATTTCATCAAATTTAAAACTAACAGATTTAGATAGTAAGACAATCCCTACATTAAAAAATAGCCAAATAGAACTTTCTCTAGTTCTAAATGAATTCTCTAATAGTCCTATATTCAAAGAACAAATAATAAGTGAAAATCAAAAAGTTAGTGCATTAATAATATATCCTAAAATTGATCAAAAATTTTACAAGTTAAAAAAGGAAAAAGATTTAATTTCAAAAAAAATACTTGAGCAAGCAAAAGTAAATGAAAAATCTTCAAACTTTGAAAAAATACACAGTCAGTACAGAATAGCGAAAGAAAAACACAATGAAGAAAGACATGAATTAATTCATAAAATAAGATCAGAACTTCATCTTTTAAACATTCCGTATGATTATTTTTTAGGTGGTATAGACATGATTGCTGATGATACGATAAGCTTTGTAAAAAAAGATATATTTATCTTTGGAAGTTTTGTAACATTTTTTTTAATCATAGTTCTTTTTATAATTTTCAGGAGCTTGAAATGGGTTTTTATACCTTTAATTTCAACAGTGTATGCAATTTTAATTATGACTGGATTAATTGGATTTTTAAAATGGGAAATTACTGCGATTTCCTCAAATTTTATTTCTCTTATGCTTATTCTTTCAATTTCAATGAATATACATATTATTAATCGCTATAGGATTAATTTCTCCAAAAATAATTATTCTGATTGTTTGAGTTTAACTATCAAAAATATGTTTTATCCTTGTCTATATACGGCTTTAACAACAATAATAGCTTTCTGTTCCTTATTGTTTTCAGATATTAAACCTATAATAGACTTTGGAAAAATAATGATTGTTGCATTAGCAATTATTTTTATTTCATCTTTTACGATATTACCATTATTAATTTCTTTTTTTCCAAAAATAAATGATAACTTTAATTTGAATTGGAAAATTAATAATTTATTCTTTCAAATATCTTCAAAAAATACAATGTCAATCATTGTATTGAATGTTTTATTATTTGCAATTAGCTTATGGGGAATAAGTAATCTTAATGTTGAAAATAGTTTTATAAATTATTTTAAAAAAGATTCTGAAATACATAAGGGAATGAAGTTAATTGATCAAGAACTTGGGGGAACAACACCCTTAGATGTAATTATAAAATTTAAAGAAAACAAAGTAAAAAATGAAATTTCTAATCAATTGAATACTGATGATGATCTAGAACTTGATCTAGAACTAGATCTAGAACTTGATAATAATCTTTTTGCTCAATCAAATATCGATCAGGAAAAAGCTTGGTTTAATGATGAAAAACTAGAGCTAATAAAAAAAATTCATATTTATTTAGAAAATAGAAATGAAATAGGTAAAGTTCAATCCATATATTCGCTTATCCAAGTAGCAGAAGAAATTAATAATGAACCACTAGATTCATTCACTTTGAATGTAATTTATCAAAAAATGACGGATGAATATAAGGAAATACTTATTTCTCCTTTTCTATCTATTAATAATAATATGATTAAAATCAATGCTAGAGTCTTAGATTCAAAAGATATCATAAGAAATCAATTAATAAATGATATTAGAAGAGATTTATCAAACCAATCTGAAATTATTGAAGAAGTCAATGTTAATGGATTATTAGTACTTTACAACAACATGCTTCAATCATTATTTAGTTCACAAATAAAATCATTTGGAATTGTTCTTATTTTAATTTTTATAATGTTTATCGTTTTGTTTAAATCTATAAAAATAAGTTTAGCTGGAATTATTCCTAATATATTTGCTTCTACTTTCATACTTGGTTTAATAGGAATTTTAGGTATACCTCTAGATATAATGACAATAACTATCGCTGCTATTACTATAGGAATAGCAGTGGATAATAGTATCCATTATTTATACAATGTAAGAAAAAATTTTTTTGATGAAAATTTATCTATTGTTGATTCTTTAAAAAATTCTCACAAAACTGTAGGTCAAGCAGTGTTAACAACATCAATAACAATAGCTTTTGGTTTTTCAGTATTGTGTTTATCCAATTTTACTCCAACAATTTTTTTTGGATTATTTACTGCTCTAGCTATGATAATTGCTATGTTAGGAGTTTTAATAACGCTACCTACAATTCTTAAATATATTCAGTTATGAAATATATATTAAATAATTTATATATGCTTGATTATATTTTGTTAGTAATAATATTTTTTTTTGTTTTATTCAGTATATGGAAAGGTTTTATACAGTCTATACTTGGACTGGTGACCTGGATTGGCTCAATCATTATTACATTGATTTTTTATCAAAAATTATCCAATTATTTATCCATTTATATTAACAAAATAAATTTTTTAGAATCATTAGGATTATCTGAAATAATAGCAATTATTATATCCATACCAATTATATTTATCATATCATTAGTTCTACTCAGAAAATTTAGACAAATCATAAGTTCAGATTTAGATAAAAAAACTCTTGGTATTATTTTAGATAAATTTTTTGGTATAATTTATGGTTTTATATTTTCTTATTTTATTTTTTCAATTTTACTTTTTTTAATAGAACAAATAAATTCAAATTTAATTATATTTTTAAATAGTAATTCATTTATTCTTTCAAATATTAATGATATCAACAATTCATACATCTACCAATATATTCCTTTTATTTTTGAAAATAGTAACTCTTTAACAGACTAAATACTTATTTATATGGATTATCTGATTTAGAAAAAACAATTTTAGTATTTTGATCGTGAATATTAAATCTATTATTAAAATTATTTGTTAAAAATCTTGTATAATCTTTTTTAATTTTATTTGAATAATTACAAAAAATTTTTATTGTTACAGGTAGATTTTTAATTTTAACTGCATATTTAAAATTAATATGTCTATTATTAACCATAGGATGTTTCTTTTTATTTGTAACATCTTTTAACCATTTATTTATTTTGTTAGTACTAATTTCATTATTTTTACAAAAAATATTTTTGTAAACATAGTCAATTATTTTATAAACTTGTCTTTTAGAAAAAGCGGTACAAAAAAAAACTTTTACATTTTTTATCTGATGTAATGAAGACTTTGTTTCTAAAATTATTTCTTTTTTAAAACTTGATATATTTTCAACTAAATCCAGTTTATTGAAAATAATAATAAGACTTCTTGAATGATTAGAAATTAAATTAACGATTCTCTTATCTTGTCTAGCTAAACCTTTAAGTGCATCAAATATAATAAAAGCAGTATCAACATCTTTTATTTTTTCAAAAGTTTTATTAATTGAGTAAAAATCAATACTCTTATCTTTAATCTTTGATTTTCTACCTATCCCTGCAGTATCGAAAATTTTTATATTTTTTGAATTATAATTAAAAATTTCAACTACATAATCAGTAGTTGTTCCTGCTACAGAGCTTGTAAAAAACCTTTCATAACCAAGTAATGTATTCAAAAATGTACTTTTGCCAACATTTGGTTTGCCAAAAATAGCTAAAGAATAATCTATTTTTTTTTCAATTGGAACTTTGTTAATACTATTAATTGTAGGAGTAGATTTTATAAATTTTTGTAATTTATCAAAACCAAGTTTATGTGAACATGATAAAAGAAATATATTATCAATACCATATTTGAATTTATCATAAATTATATCATTATTCAAATTATCTACTTTATTAATAATTAATAAAATTTTCTTGCTGTATTTTCTCAATAACTTTATTGACTCATAATCTAAAGGATTAAGTATTGGTTTATAATCTATTACAAATAAAAAAATATCAATTTGAGATAATAGTTTTTCAAATATATTTATTGTTTTATTTTTTTTTTTATTTCCTAAATCTATTATAGATCCAGGAGTGTCATAAATATAGTGATCAGTTGTTGCAAATATTTTCCCTTTATGCCAATCTCTTGTTGTTCCACTTTTTTTATGAATAATATTTGAATTAGATCTTGTTAAAATATTATAAATTGATGATTTCCCAACATTTGTTCGTCCAATTAATAAATAATTCATTGTTTATAAAATATTATTTTTCCATCTTTTAAACTAATTGCAAAGTTTTCATTATAAGAACTAATAAATGCAATTTCATTTAATTTTAAATTTTGTTTGTAAGTAATTTCTCCATTAAATATATTTAATTGCAAAATAATTCCTTTGGAAAAGAAAATAATTAAATTATCATTGATAACAAACGATTGCACTATTTTATCTTTTTTAGATAAAACGTCTGATAAATCTGTTTGCCAGAATATTTTTTTATTTATTAAATTATAAGATTTTAACAAATAATTATTATCTAAAGTTAATAGTGCATTATTGATAAAACCATACGAACTTATCGATGATATTTTATCATTGAATATAAAAAAAACTTCATTATCAGTATCAAAAGTATAGATTGTGTTCTTATTTTCAAAAAAAATAAATAAAATATCATTTACATGAATATTGGCTTCATAATTATAATTATTTATACTTTGCTGTTCAACTTTGCTTAAATGATTTAATTCAATTTTTTCACCAATAATGGTATCAATAGTACCTAGTCTTCCATTGGGCATAATTAAAAATAAGATATTACCTTTTGAAAAAATCATTCCTCCTTTTGATGATGAAGATTTATTTAATTCATAATAATATTGCCACATTAATGAACCATCTTCGGAATTTATTGATAAAATCCTATTAGAGTTAAACATAGCTATAATATTATTATTATGAATTTTAATTGGAGTTCTTAATAAATCTTTAAAATCTAATCTCCAATTAATTTCACCAGATTCATTAAATTTTATTATTGTACCATTAGCAAAACCAGCAAAAAAGAAATTATCTATTTTTGCGAGTGAGATAGGTAAATATAAATCAGGTTCAAAATTTACATCAAGTTCAATTTCATAAATTATATTTCCTTCTAACAAATCTATTTTTGAAAAAAATGATTTATCATTAATAAAATAAATATAATCGTTATCAATAATAAGATTAGATACGTTTAAATCAGTTTTTGAATTTTTTCCAATTGATAAAATAAAAGTTTTTTCAAGATTTTTAGAATTATTCCATTTAAAATTTATATTTCTAGAATAATAATCAACAAAATTTTCATAGGAAACAAAATTAAAATTTGAAATTGTATCTTGATTCTCCATTTCATCAATTTGAATTGACTCAAGTTCAATATTATTTTTATTTAAAATTTCAATTTTTGAACAAGAAATTAATAAAAATAATAAAACAAATAATTTAATTATACTTTTCAAATTCATTAATTTTTCTTACACGATCTTTAATTGTAGAAGATATTTTTTCATGCTCTAAAATTTGATTATATAATTCATTATTTTGCATATCATTATCTATGATTGAGAGTAAAAATAAAATTTCATATCGATAACCAATAAAAGATTCCAAAGTTTCGTCAATATAAGACAAAAACATTGATATCTTTTCGCTAGATACTTTATCTAGTAGATTATACGAACCGTGCAATGCAATAATACTTCTATATATGTTAGTCTTATCTTTCTTATTTAGCAAATTTAAGTAATCTGTATATGCTTCATCATAATTATTTTTATTAATTTTGTTTTTAATTAACTCAAGTGAAGCTAACATCCCATAAAATCCCTTTTCTTTGGCAATTAAATTCATATTTTGATCAAACTCAACTGAATCTATATTAGATTTAGCCTGATCATATAAGATGCTTAATTCCAATATTTTTTTATTATTCTGAAAAAGATAAATTTGATAAACTACAATAGTGATAATCAAAAATAAAAAGAAATAAATTATCAATTTAATATTCTTTTTAATATTGTCAGATATAATTTTAAAATGATTAATATTTATTATATTTTTCATTAATTTTGCCATTTAATCGAACATCCAAAACTGTTAAATTGCTGTACTGGACCTTTACCAGTTTCAACTATTAAATTCATAGCGTTATAAAGTTCTCTTTTTATTTTAAAGTTCGAAGAATTCATGACTCCAGAGTCAATTCTTCCTCGATAATTGAGTTCAAGTAAATGATTGAATCCAAAAAAATCAGGGGTACAAACAGCTTCATAATTTCTAGCTACACTTTGATCTTTATCAAATAAATAGGGGAAATTAAAACTATATTTTTTTGCAAAATCTTTCATTTTTTCAAATGAATCTTCGGGATAATTTATAACATCATTTGACATAATAGCTATTGTGTTAATTCCTATTTTGGATAGTTCATTTGCCTCAAAACTAAGTCTATTTGCTATTTTAATTACATAAGGACAATGATTACAAATAAAAACTATTATTGTCCCTTTTTCGCCTTTTAAAGTATCAAGTGAGTAAAATTTTTCATCAATGGATAACAATTCAAATTCCTTAGCTTTCCATCCAAAATTACAAATTGAAGCATTTACAGGCATAAAAAAATTGCTATAATTATTAAATTAATGTCTTTATTTTCATTAACACCTTCCTCGCTTTTTCACAATTCTAAATTATTTTTTTCAAGAAAAGAACTAGCTAAAATATTATCTTGCTATTCTTTAGGGGTATCTATCGGAAATTGGAAAGATTATTCCATTAATTATAAAAATAATGAAGCAAGCTTTTTTATTTATAAAAAATCAAATGCTCTACCAGATTGTATTTTAACCAAATACAAAAAAAACCAAAAAAATGAGATTTTATTTAATTTAAAATTAGGTTACAAAAATAAGAAAAATTCTGAAAAAATTGAAGATTTAATTGCGATTTTAAGAAGAAAAAGTATTAAATTAATTTAATTTTTTTTATTTACACTAGCTGTATTGTTGAATTGTTCTATAAATTTCTACTCCCACTCAATAGTTCCTGGTGGTTTTGAAGTAAAATCGTATAATACCCTGTTAATCCCCTTAACATTATTAATTATTCTATTAGATATTTCTGTAAATTCACTTTTAGTAAACATATAAAAATCTGCTGTCATACCATCAATGGATGTCACAGCTCTAAGAGCACAACAATAGTTAAAAGTTCTTTCATCTCCCATAACTCCTACTGATTTTATAGGTAATAAAATAGCAAATGCTTGCCAAATTTTTTGATAAAGTTTTTTTTCTTTTAAGAAATTAACATAAATCTTATCTATTTGTTGCAGTAACTTTATTTTATTATTATTTATTGCACCTGGTATGCGTATAGCAAGACCTGGTCCAGGGAAAGGATGTCTATTAATTAATTGAGTATTCAATTTTAATTTCTTTCCTAATAATCTCACTTCATCCTTAAATAATTCACGAAGAGGTTCAACTATCGTTAAACCCATTTTTTTAGGTAAGCCTCCAACATTATGATGGCTTTTTATTTTAGCAGAAGGACCACCAAAAAAAGAAATACTTTCAATAATATCAGGGTAGAGTGTTCCTTGTGCTAAATACTTTGCTTTTGAAATATTCTTTGCTTCTTTTTCAAAAATTTTGATAAAATTTTTACCTATTATTTTTCTTTTTTTTTCAGGATCACTGATTCCTTTTAACTTTTTCAAAAAAAAATTTTTAGCTTCCACATGAATAAAGTTTCTACCAAATTTACTTTTGAAATAATTAGTTACTTCATTAACTTCTCCACTCCTCATTAAACCATGGTCAACAAAAACACAAAAAAGTTTTTTTCCGATTGCTTTATGTAATAAATATGCCGTTACTGAAGAATCAATACCTCCTGATAAACCACAAATGACATTTTTACTCCCAATTAATTTTTTTAATTCTTTTATTTTGGTTGAAATAAAATCTTCCAAGATCCAATTAGTTCTAACTTTACAAATTGAAAATATAAATTTTTTTAATAATTCTTTGCCATTTTGAGTATGCTGAACTTCAGGATGAAATTGCAAACCATAAATTTTTTTTTCTCTATTTTCAATAAAAGAAATTATTTTATTATTTGAATATGCGATAACAACAAAATCCTTAGGAATTTTTTCAACATGATCACCATGCGACATCCAAACATTTATAGCATTTTTCTTTTTCCATTGATTAGGCAAAATTTTTGAATGTGCTATTATTTTAATTCTTGAATACCCATACTCTCTATTTAATGATTTGCGAACTGTCCCTCCAAAAAATTTTGATAATAATTGCAGTCCATAACATAATCCTAATATTGGCTTATTAAGATCCAAAATTATTCTAGAAAGAAAAGGAGAGTTTTTATCTAGTACTGATTTAGGACCGCCTGATAAAATAATTCCTGCAGGTTTAATTTTACTTAGTAACTTTTTATTTATTTTATTAAATGGGTAAACTTCTGAATATACTTTCAACTCTCTAATTCGTCTTGCTATAAGTTGAGTATATTGAGAACCAAAATCAATAATTAAAATACATCCGTCCATAAATCTTTCTTAACCAATAAATCCGCAAGCCACAATATATATTTCCGAAGACTCACTGCGAGAAGATTTAGGTTTGTAGTATGTAGTATTTTTAAATTTATTTTTAAGAGTATTGATTATTTTTTTTTCTTCTGAACCTTTCCAAATCTTAAATATAAAATTGCTATTTATATGTGCTATTTTATCTAAAATTAATATTAACTCTTCAATTAAAGAAATAATTCTTAAATGGTCAGTTGCTTTATGTCCAATAGTATTAGGTGCCATGTCAGATAATATTAAATCGTATTTTTTATTTAAAATTTTAAAATCAAATTTCATAAAATCTTTTTTATAAAAAGTTATATTTTTATTTGAGTAATGCATGTTTAATAAGTCAAACGCATCTATTTTTGCCTTTTTATTTATTTTACATATAACTTGAGACCAGCCTCCGGGAGAAGATCCTAATTCAAGAACATTTATTGATTTGCTTATCAAATTAAACTTATTTTCTATTTCGATAAGTTTAAAAGAAGATCTAGAAACAAAGCTAAAATCTTTTGCCATTTTAACATAGCGATCCTTGTCTTGTCTTGTTAGCCATTTATTAGACTGCATATTAATAAAAACTTATTGTTTTATTTAAATAAAGAAATATATAGCAAAAACATTAACTCATTATTAAATGAAAAAATCAATAATCATAGCTATTTTAATACTTATACTTGTTATAGGTTGGTTTATATCAGGCCAATTTTTCAAAAAAAATAATTTTGAAAAATTAAATATTGATCAAGAAAACAATAAAGATAGATCTGAATTAAATTCAGATAATGCTGCAA
The DNA here is from genome assembly GCA_902607435.1 of uncultured Alphaproteobacteria bacterium. Taxonomy (GTDB): domain Bacteria; phylum Pseudomonadota; class Alphaproteobacteria; order HIMB59; genus CACLJX01. The sequence continues at coordinate 20,300 of CACLJX010000007.1, forward strand.
TAAATGGAATTAAAGTTGAAACTAAATTATCAAATGCAGAAAAAATTGATCAATCTTTATTGTTACAAGGTCAAACAATTGTAAATAGATCAATAAATCTTAAATCTGAAACAATTGGTAATGTCATTAAAAAAAATTTTACTAGAGGAGATATAGTAAATACTAATGATGTTCTTGCAGAAATATCAATGGAGGATAGGAAAGAATTGCTAAATAGTTTCAATAAAGAAATGAAAAAAATTAATAAAGAAATAAGCTTAAATAAAGAAAAAAAAGATAATGATGAAAAAACCTTCAATCAAGAATTAGTAAGAATAAATAAAGAAATAATACTAAATAATGAAAAAAGAGATAATGATGAATTAAAATATAAAAAGCAAATAAATTTATATAAATTAGAATACAAAACTGCTAAGGAATTAGTAGACAAAGGATTAGGTTCAGAATCAAAATTAAGCCTAGCTTCGTTTAATTTAACTCAAGCAAATTCAAATTTAAAGGAAATTGAAATTAATTTTCGATCTCAATTTGTGAATTTAGAATCTCAACTTAATAATGTTGAATCTAATTTAAAGGAAATAGAAATTAATTTTCAGTCCAAATCTGTAAATTTAGAATCGCAACTTGAGAATATAAAATCAAAAATAAAAAATATATCAATTGATATTGAAAACACAAAAATTAAAGCTCCTTTCAGTGGAATAATTCAAAATAGCTTTATTGAAGAAGGTAATTATGTTCGTCCTGGAGAAATAGTAGCGAGTATTGTGGATTTAAATCCTATCAAAATTCAAGGGTATGTATCTGAGACTGATATAAATAAAATCAAAGTAGGAACTAACGCTCATGTCGAAATTTCCAATACTCTAAGGAAAAACGGTAAAATAAAATTTATATCTCCAGTTGCAGAGACTAATACCAGAACTTTTGAGTTTATTATTGAAGCAAACAACGATGATTTATCATTTAAAAGTGGTTTAACTACAACTATAACAATTGATATTAAATCAGTAAATGCACACAAAATTTCTCCTTCAATCTTGACATTGCAAGACGACGGAACTGTAGGTGTAAAAGCTTTAAATCAAAATAATGAAGTTATTTTTTTCTCTATTGAAAAAGTTAAAGACACTATTGATGGAATGTGGGTAACGGGGCTTCCTGATCAAGCAGTAATAATTATCACTGGACAAGAATATATTACAGAAGGTCAGATTGTTGAAATTCAATAATTAAATTATGAATATAATTGATTATGCAATATCACACTCCAGAGTAATAATAGGATTACTTGTTTTTATTTTAGTAGCAGGATCTATTTCATATATTTCTATACCTAAAGAAGCGACTCCAGATGTAAATATTCCATTTATTTATATTTCTTTATCTCAAAAAGGTATTTCACCGGAAGACTCGGAAAGGCTTTTAGTCAAACCTATAGAAGATGAAGTAAAAACAGTAGAGGGAGTTAAGGAAGTAAGATCAACCGCTTATAGTGGTGGAGGCAATGTTCTTTTGGAATTTAATCCAGGATTTGATGCTGATAAAGCTATGGATGATGTAAGAGAAAAAGTTGACAGGGCAAAAGGAGATCTACCTAGTGAAGCAGATGAACCAACTGTAAATGAAGTCAATATTAGTGCTTTCCCTATATTGCTCATTTCTTTAAGTGGTGATTTGCCTGATAGAACACTTCAGGATCTTGGAGAATATCTTCAAGATGAAATTGAAACAATTCCCAGTATTTTAGAAGCTAAAATAGGAGGAAAAAGAAAAGAACAAGTTGACATAATTGTAGATGTGAGAGCAATTGAAGGTTATGGGATTAATTTAAGTACATTAATAAATATTGTTAATCAAAACAATATGATGGTTTCTGCTGGTGAACAAGATACAGGTGACGGAAGTTTTTCTATAAAAGTTCCTGGTCTTTATGAGAATATTGAAGATGTATTAGATACTCCAATTAAAACTTATGGTGATTCTGTCATTACATTTAGAGATATAGCAAAAGTTAAAAGAACTTTTGAAGATCGAAAAACATATGCAAGAGTGAATGGTAAAAATTCAGTTACTATTGAAGTATCTAAAAGAGTTGGTGAAAATATTATTGAAACTGTTAATCAAGTTAAAAAAATTGTTAATGAAGCTCAAAAAAACTTTCCTGAAAATGTAAAAATATCATTTAGTCAGGATACATCAAAATATATTAAAGATATGCTCAATAGTTTACAAAATAATGTCATTGCTGCAATAATTTTAGTTTTAATTATTATTTTAGGAGCACTAGGAATTAGATCTGGTTTTCTTGTTGGTGTTTCTATACCAGGAGCATTTTTATCAGGTGTAATGGCCCTCTCAATTATGGGTTTCACAGTTAATATTGTAGTACTTTTTGCTTTAATTCTTTCTGTAGGTCTTTTAGTTGATGGATCTATTGTTGTTGTAGAATATGCAGATAGAAAAATAAATGAAGGTTTTACAATTAGTAAATCTTATGCTGCTGCATCAAAAAAAATGGCTTTACCTATAATAGCTTCAACAGCAACTACTTTAGCTGCATTTTTACCTTTGATTTTTTGGCCAGGACTAGCAGGAGAATTTATGAAATACCTTCCTATTACTTTAATTTGTGTTCTGACATCTTCGCTTTTTATGGCACTTTTGTTTGTGCCCGTTGTAGGAAGTTCTGCAGCAAGTATAATAAAAATATCACTTCAAATAGTTTTGCCCTTAATTATTGCTTTAATTTCATTTAACTTAATTAATTATAGTAAGATATATACAAATGGATCTGGTTTCATAAATATTATTATTAATGCAGCAAATTTTCTAATATCTATTGTTTTATTTATATTTGTTTCAATAAAAATTATTCCTTTTGTTAATAGAGTAAGCAAAACGTTAAATGCTCCAGTTAAAGAAATTTCTAAAACAGCCCTGATATTATCTTCCGAAAACAAAAATTCCCCATTAGAACTTACTGGTTTCACTGGTTTTTATGCTAATTTAATAAATAAATTACTTAATCATCCCGGTAAAGTAATCTTAACTTCCATTATAATTTTAATTAGTGTCCAATATAGTTATTCTCGCTTAGGAAGTGGAATTGAATTTTTCCCTAGTGTTGAACCAGATCTTTCAAAAATTGTAATATATGCAAGAGGTAATTTGTCAGTTGAAGAAAAAAATAATTATGTTTCAAGAGTAGAAAATATTATTTTAGATATACAACAAAAAAATAATGAGTTTAAAAATATATATTCAATAAGTGGCAATGTTTCTGATCAATCAGAGGATTCAGAGGATTTTATTGGATCTATTTCATTAGAATACAAAGATTTAGATGATAGAAGATTTTCAAAAATAATTTTAAAAGAAATAATAGAAAAAGCTAATACAATTAATGGCATAAAAGTTGAGACAAGAGAACAAGAAGCTGGTCCTCCTGGAGGAAAACCAATTAATATAAAATTAACTTCTCCTGATAAAAAACTGTTATATGCTGAAGCTTCTAGATTAAAGAAATTTATGGATAACTATCCAGGTTTAATTAATGTTGAATCCAATTTACCTGCCCCTGGCATTGAATGGGAAATAAAAGTAAATAGAAAACAAGCTTTTAAATTTGGTGCAAATATATCAAGCATTGGTAACGTAATTAAATTATCAACGAACGGTATTAAGCTTGGTGAATATAGGCCTGATGATACTAATGAAAGTATACCTTTATATTTAAGATATCCGCAAGAAGGTAGAACTCTTGATATGCTACAAAACTTAAGAGTATCTACACAAAATGGATTAGTACCAATATCAAATTTTGTAGAAATTGTTCCAAAAAATAGAACTGGAAACATAATTAGAGTAGATTCAAAAAATGCAATAAATATCAAAACAGATGTAGATATTGGAATATATGCTGATAGTAAAATAAAAGAATTAGAATATTCACTTGGATTAACATCAAATAAACCAATGTTTCGCGGTAAGACTTTAAAAAATATAAAAACATTTGATCTTAATAAAAATGTTCGTGCAAAATTAACAGGAGAAAATGAAGATCAAAAAGAAGCTCAAAAATTTTTATCTAAAGCTTTTAGTGTAGCTGTGTTTTTAATGTTAATGATATTACTATTACAATTTAACAGTTTTTATAGCAGCTTTTTAATATTATTTGCTGTTGTAATGTCAACGGCAGGAGTTCTAATTGGATTGATGGTTACGGGTCAAGCTTTCGGTATAGTAATGACTGGAGTTGGTGTAATTGCTCTTGCAGGCATTGTTGTAAACAACAATATAATACTAATTGATACTTTTGATTATTTAAAAAAAGAAATGCCTTCTATAAAAGAGGCTATAATTAAAACAGGTGCTCAAAGATTAAGACCTGTTCTTCTTACAACTTTTACAACTGTTCTGGGATTATTGCCTATGGTAACAATGACTAATGTTGATTTCATTACTAGAGAAATCAAGGTAGGTACTCCCGATACTCAATGGTGGGTACAGCTTTCAACTGCTATTGTTTTTGGTTTAATTTTTGCAACAATACTAACTTTAATAGTTACTCCATCTTTATTAATGATTAGAGAAAATATTAAAGTATGGTATCATAAAAAAATTAATTCCTAGTTTTGAAATTTATTACTATAGTATAGAATATTGAAAATATATAAGAAATAGAAACCAAAATAAGAGTCAACCAGACATTGGATATAAAGCCAATACACAGTGCTGAAATTAATAAAATAACCCACGGAGAATACTTATTTTTCAAATTTATTTTTTTTAGAGAAATTGTAGGAACCCGACTAACCATTAAAAAACCAATAAAGCTAAGATTAATTAAATTTAAGTAAGGATTTTTTAATAATAATAAATCAAATTCTAAAACAATAAATATTGGCAACAAAGATAATCCTGCGGCTGCAGGTGAAGGAACGCCAGTAAAATAAATATTTGAATCAATTGCTTTAGGAGATAAATATATATCAGCTGTAAAACGTGCTAAACGTAAAGCTGAACAGACAACAAAAAATAAACATATGCTCCATCCTAGTGACTTTAAATCTGATAGTGTCCATAAATAAATTAATATACTTGGTGCTACTCCAAAAGAAATAACATCACTTAAAGAATCTAATTCTGCACCAAAAGTAGAATTACCTTTTAATTTTTTAGCAAACCATCCATCAAAAAAATCAAAAATCCCTGCAAATATAATTAACAAAATTGATATTTTCCATTCATTTATTATAGAAAAACGAATTGAAGAAAGGCCACAACATAAAGACAAAATAGTAATGGCATTGGGAACAAACTTAGCAAGATAATTAGAGTTATTATTCATTCTATATTGTTACTGTTTTAGAAATTTTTGAGATATTTTTTGGATTAGAAATAATTGTTTCTCCTCCTATCACAGTTTGACCTTTAGATACAAGAACTGTGTAGTTCAGAGGAAGATATAGATCTACCCTACTCCCAAATTTAATTATACCAAATCTGTCTCCTTTAATAATTTCCTGATCTACTTTTAAATCACAAATGATCCTTCTTGCAATTAAACCTGCAATTTGAGAAACAATAACAATATCTTTATTATTTTTTTCAATGGTAATGATATTTCTTTCATTATCTAAACTTGATTTGTCTAATGTGGCATTAATAAATCTGCCAGGAACATATGATATATTTATAATTTTTCCATCAGTAGGAGTTCTATTTACATGAACATTAAATATATTTAAAAAAATACTTAGTTTAGTAAATTTTTCATTTATATTGCATTCTCTAGGTGCCTTGCTCTTGCCAATATATGTAATTAAACCATCTGATGGAGCAACTATAACATCATCAACTGGAATTACTCGATTAGGATCTCTAAAGAAGTAAAATATATATATAGATACAATTAACATCAAAAAACCTATAAAGGGGAAAAAGGGGAAAAAAATAATTGTCAAAATAGAACAAACGATGAAATAAACCCAACCTTCTTGATGAATTTTAATTTGCATTTTTTTATTTGTTAAGTAGTTAATTATGATAGCTAATTATAGAATTATGAAAATAAAATCTCTAACAATTTACTGTTCTTCTTCGAAAAAATTAGATAAAAAATTCTATAATTTAACTGAAAAAATAGGGATTTTTTTGGGTCAAAAACAAATTACTATTATTTATGGAGGTGGAAATATTGGACTAATGGGAAAACTTTCAAATGCTGCATTAAAAATGGGGGCAAATGTTATTGGCGTAATCCCTGAATTTTTAAAAAAAGGAGAAAACATAAATCTTGATATTTCAAAAACAATTATAGTAAAAACCATGTCTCAAAGAAAAAAAATTTTATTTGAAAAAGCTGATGCTTTTTTAATTTTACCTGGAGGATCAGGTACAATTGAAGAGGCTGCAGAAGTTATTTCATGGAAATTTTTAGGTATTCACAATAAACCTATAATAATTTTTAATTTTGACAATTATTGGAATTCAATGATTGAAATGTATGATAACGCAAAAAAGAATAAATTTGGAGATAAAAATTTACAATCTATATTTAGAACAGTAAAAACATTTGAAGAATTTTCCCTTCTATTTAAATAATGTCTAAAATAAAAGTTAAAAACCCTTTAGTTGAAATTGACGGTGATGAGATGACAAAAATCATTTGGCAATTCATCAAAGATAAATTAATTTTTCCATATTTAGAAATTGATATAAAATATTTTGATTTAAGTATTGAAAATAGAGATGCAACAAATGACGAGGTAACTGTTGAATCTGCAAAATCAATAAAAAAACATGGCGTCGGTGTAAAGTGTGCAACTATAACGCCAGACGAAAATAGAGTAAAAGAGTTTAATTTAAAAAAGATGTGGCAATCACCAAATGGTACAATTCGAAACATATTAGGAGGAACTATTTTTAGACAACCTATATTATGTGGCAATATACCGAGAATTGTATCCAACTGGAAGAAACCTATTGTAGTAGCAAGACATGCTTTTGGCGATCAGTATATGGCTTCAGAAACAATCATTGATAAACCTGGCAAACTTAAAATGGTATTTGAACCAGATGATGGAACTAAAAAGCTAGAAAAGGAAGTTTTACATTTTAATACTTCCGGTGTTGCAATGACCATGTACAATATTGATCAATCAATAATTGGTTTTGCAAGAGCTTGTTTTAATTATGGATTAAATCTAGACTGGTCAGTTTATCTTTCTACTAAAAATACTATTCTAAAAATTTATGATGGAAGATTCGAACATTTATTCAAAAAAATATTTGAAGAAGAATTTTTAGACAAATTTAAAAAACAGAACATTATATATGAGCACCGATTAATAGATGATATGGTAGCTTCTTCATTAAAATGGGAAGGAGGATTTATTTGGGCATGCAAAAACTATGATGGCGATGTTCTATCAGACCATGTTGCTCAAGGCTTTGGTTCTTTGGGAATGATGTCAAGTGTATTGATGTCACCAGATGGTCAAATAATAGAATCTGAAGCAGCTCATGGAACTGTTACCAGACATTATCGAAATCATCAAAAAGGACTATTAACCTCAACAAATCCTATTGCTTCAATATTTGCATGGACTAGAGGGCTTTATTTTAGAGGCAAATTTGATCATAACGAGGATCTATTGAATTTTGCTAATACACTTGAAAATATATGTATTGAAACTGTTGAATCAGGCAAAATGACTAAAGATTTAGCAACATTAATTAGTCAAAATCAAAATTGGTTAAATACCGAGGAATTTTTAAATACATTGCAACAAAAATTAGAAGAAAAATTACATTAGTTTTAAAATCTCATTTTTAATTTCAATATATATTTTATTTACATTTTCAGGTTTATTGCCTCCTGCTTGAGCTAAATCCTTTCTTCCTCCTCCTCCTTTGCCCCCAACAATTATTGAAGCTAATTTAACCAAATTGGTGGCATCAAATTTATCAGTCAAATCTTCTGTAATTCCCACAATGATAGACACCTTAATGTCATCACAAGAAACTAAAATTATTACACTTTTATTTGGATGGAATTTCTTTTGTTCATCAATAAATAACTTAAATGAGTTACTTGGATACTTGTTTGCAAGCAAATAAATCAAATTACAATTACCAACTTTCTCAATTTTAATATTTTTAATATTTTTTGAAATGTCTGCGTTCTCTTTAATATCATTATAAATATTTTTGAAATATTTTAACTGATCACTTAATGTAGTATCATTACTAATTTTGATTATTTTTTCAGGAGCAGTCTTCTTAATTAAATTTAAATATTTATTTATTTCATTTTCTATTTGAATATTTTTTTCTTTTTCTTGGATTAATTGATCAGCTTTGTAATTATCTACACCAATATTTGTTACTGCTTCTAATCTTCGAATACCTGAGGCAACAGAAGATTGGCTTGTAATCTTAAATTTATTAATATCTCCTGTATTCTTAACATGTGTTCCACCACACAACTCTTTAGAAAAAAAATGATTGTCTAAATTTTTACCCATAGTGATAACACGCACTTCATCTTCATATTTTTCCCCAAATAAAGCTATAGCACCTTCATCAATTGCAGATTGTTGATTCAATATCTCTGTTGTTACTGGAGATTTTTGTAAAATTATTTTATTAACAATTTTCTCAATTTTTTCTAAATCCATTGTATCAATTGGATCATTATGGCTAAAATCAAAACGTAATTTTTCATCATTTACCAAAGATCCTTTTTGCGTAACATGATTGCCTAAAATTTGCCTTAAAGATTCATGTAAAAGATGTGTAGCTGAATGATTGTTACGTATTAAATTTCTTTTTTTGGTATTAATTGATGCGGTTACTTGGTCTCCCGTGCTCACTTCTCCCTTTACAACCCTACCCCAATGTAAGAAAAAACTTCCAAAGATTTTAGTTGTATTATTAACTGCAAAAAAAAATTTATCGCTAAATAATGAACCTTTATCTCCGATTTGTCCTCCTGACTCTCCATAGAAAGGTGTTTGATTCAAAATAATAACTCCCTCATCACCAATATTAATATTTTGTACATCTTTATTATTAAAAATAATTTTTATTATAATACTTTCAGATTTTGCTTGTTCATATCCAACAAATTCAGTTGATTCTAAATCTCGTATTACTTCAAACAAAATTTTACTATCACTAATATCACCAGTTCCTCTCCAACTTTTTCTTGCTCTTTCTTTTTGTTGAAGCATATTCTTTTCAAAAGTTGACGTATCAACATTGATATTTTTATTTTTTAAATAATCTTGTGTTAAATCAAGGGGAAAACCATAAGTGTCATATAATTTAAAAGCTACCTCACCGCTGAAAATATTATTTATTGTATTTTGAATTTCGTCTTCTAAAATTTTCAATCCATTATCAATTGTTTTTTTAAATTTTGTTTCCTCATTTAAAAGAGTATTTGAAATTAAATCTTTAGCTCTTTCTAACTCCGGATATGCATCTTTCATTGCATGAAGTAAAATAGGAAATATTTTATGAAATATTGGATCTATATTGCCTAGACTATGAGCATGTCTCATTCCTCTTCTCATAATTCTACGCAAAACATAACCTCTCCCTTCATTAGTAGGTAAAACTCCGTCACTAATCAAAAAAGATGCAGATCTTAAATGATCTGCAATAACTCTATGACTGGCTGAATTAATTAATTTTTCAGAATCAGTCAGCTCTATTGATTTTTCAACTATAGGTCGAAAAATATCAGTTGCATAATTATCATTGGTATTTTGAAGTAATGCTGTAATTCTTTCTAAACCCATTCCTGTATCAATCGAAGGTTTAGGTAAATCTTCTCTTAACTTTTTTGTAACTTGTTCATATTGCATAAAAACAAGATTCCAAATTTCAATAAATCTGTCTCCATCCTCATTATCACTTCCTGGAGGTCCGCCTTGATATTTTTCTCCATGATCATAAAATATTTCAGAACATGGACCACATGGACCAGTTTCTCCCATTGACCAAAAGTTATCTGAAGTGCTAATTTTAATTATTTTACTTTCTGGTAAACCGGCAATTTTTTTCCATAGATCAAAAGCTTCCTCATCTTGATCAAATACTGTAACTAATAATTTATCTTTATCTAATCCAAATTCTTTAGTAATTAACTTCCAAGCTAGATCAATAGCTATATCTTTAAAATAATCCCCAAATGAAAAATTACCTAACATTTCAAAAAAAGTATGGTGACGGGCAGTGTATCCAACATTTTCTAAATCATTGTGTTTGCCTCCAGCCCTTACACATTTTTGAGCAGTTACTGCTCTTTTATAATCAAGTTTTTCTTTCCCAGTAAAAACATTTTTAAATTGTACCATCCCTGAATTTGCAAACATCAAAGTAGGGTCATTTTGAGGAACTAATGAACTTGAATGAACTATTTTATGTCCATTTTTTTCAAAAAAATTCAAAAAAATACTTCGAATTTCTGTTGATTTCATAATTAGCTTTTATAACTCAGTTTTATCGATGTCTATTTTTAATTAATTAAAAAGAGCGTTGAAATAAATTTCAACGCTCTTTTTGTTAAAAAAATTATTTATATATTATATAATTATTGCTTATCTTTTTCTAAATTTGTTTCACCTTCCATCATTGCTTTTTCAACTATACCGGCATTCTCCAATATTTTTATTTCAATTTCTTTTGCTATATCAGGATTTTCTTTCAAAAAAGTTTTAACATTTTCTCTTCCTTGACCGACTTTATTATCCTTATAAGCAAACCATGACCCAGATTTATCAATAATTTCTGCTTTAACACCTAAATCTACTAACTCGCCTAGTTTGGAAATGCCTTCACCATACATAATATCAAACTCTACTACTTTAAAAGGTGGTGCAACTTTGTTCTTAACAATTTTAACTCTGGTTTGATTACCTATTATTTCGTCTTTGTCTTTTATTGCTCCAATCCTTCTAATATCTAGTCGAACTGAGGAATAAAATTTCAGTGCATTGCCCCCTGTGGTTGTTTCGGGACTTCCGAACATTACTCCTATTTTCATTCTAAGTTGATTAATAAACACTACAAGAGTATTTGATTGGGAAATTGAACTAGTAAGTTTTCTAAGAGCTTGGCTCATTAACCTTGCTTGAAGACCTGGTAATGAGTCTCCCATATCCCCTTCTAATTCAGCTCTAGGTACTAGTGCTGCTACAGAATCAATAACCAATACATCTATTCCTCCTGATTTTATTAATGAATCAGCTATTTCTAATCCCTGTTCACCTGTATCAGGTTGAGAAATGAGTAATTCTTCAAGTTTTACTCCTAGTTTTTTTGCATAAGCTGGATCTAAGCAATGCTCAGCATCTATAAAAGCACAATTTCCACCATTTTTTTGTGATTCAGCAATAATATGCGTAGCTAAAGTTGTTTTTCCTGAACTTTCTGGACCATAGATTTCAACTATTCTTCCTTTAGGAACACCCCCTATTCCAAGTGCAATATCTAGACCTAAAGAACCAGTTGAAATTGATTCAATATCAACATTAGCTTTAGACCCAAGTTTCATTATAGATCCTTTGCCATAATTTTTTTCAATTAAGCCTACTGCTGCTTCAAGAGACTTATTCCTATTTTCTTTTTCCATATTATTGTTTTCTATTACCTTGAATTTAGTTTGAGACATTAAGATTACTCCTTTTCCTAATTTTTAATAATGATTCTTGCAAATTAATTGATTTTTATTTGTACATGTTTTGTTCTATTTTTAAAGTTCTATTTTTGTTCTTTTTAAAAATATAGTATAATACATTGATAAATAATACTTATTATAATTCATGAAAAACAAAAAAAATATCTGTAACTAAAAATAATTTTCTTGAATTCTCAACATCTTTTGATTATTCGATCGCTCATCAAATTATGACTAAACTTAGCAAAAATTACAGACCTACACAAAAAGAAAAATTCATGAACGCTAAAATGAAAAAGTATTTTAGGATTAAACTACTCGATTGGAAAAAAAATTTACTAAAAGGCTCTTCTTTGACTATTAATAAACTGCAAAAAAATGAAAATAGCTCAAAACCTGATATTACAGATAGAGCTACAGAAGAAATAGAAAGATCTTTTGAACTTAGAACAAGAGAAAGAGAAAGAAAATTAATTGCTAAAATTGATGAGTCTTTAAAAAATATTGAAAATGGGAGCTATGGTTATTGTATAGAAACTGGTGATCCTATTAGTATAAAACGCTTAGAAGCTAGACCTATCGCTACACTAAGCCTAGAAGCCCAAGAACTACACGAAAAAAAAGAAAAAATAAAACTGCATAGTTAATATTGTTAAAATTATAGATAACAAAAAAGTGTCAGAGCTTATAGTAAATACCTTCTATTAATAGTTTTTTTATAAATTTAATAATTAAAAAAAATAACAATAAATTTTAAATTTATTATAAAAAAAGCTATAAATAAATTAAAGATACAATTAAAATTATACTTTTATTTATTACTTATGAAATTATTTGATCAATTTAATAGAAAGATAAATTACTTGAGAGTGTCAGTTACCGATAGGTGTGATTTAAGATGTCTATATTGCATGAAAGAAAAAATGACTTTTCTTTCAAAAAAAGAAATTTTAACTTTAGAAGAAATTGAAAGATTATGTGATAATTTTATTGATCTAGGAGTTAAAAAAATTAGGCTTACCGGTGGCGAGCCGTTAGTCAGAAAGGATATTATTAAATTAATAAATAAATTAAATTTAAAATTAGGTAACACAAATCTAAAAGAAATAACTCTAACTACAAATGGTTCACTACTTTCAAATTTTGCAAAACAATTAAAAGACAATGGCATTAATCGTATTAATGTATCCTTAGATACAATAATTGAAAAAAAATTTAAAAAAATAACAAGATTTGGAAATTTAAAAAAAATATTAAATGGAATTGATGAAGCTCAAAAAAATAATATCATAGTCAAAATCAATACAGTCGCCATTAAAAATTTTAATGAAGATGAATTTATTAATTTAATTGAATGGTCCAACAAAAGAAATATAGACATTACTTTTATTGAAGTAATGCCTATGGATGAAACTGGTTTAGATAGACATCTTCAATTTGTGCCATTAGACAAAGTTTTTGAAAAACTAAATAAACAGTTTGATTTTTATAAAATAAATAAAAATACAGGCGGACCTTCAGTTTATTATAATAGTAAAAATCTAGATAATAACATAGGTTTTATAACCCCTCTAACTAATAATTTTTGTGATAATTGTAATAGAGTTCGTATAACTAGTACTGGTAAATTATTTATGTGTCTTGGACAAAATGATTATGTTGATTTTAAAGACTTATTAAGAAAAGACTATAGTGATGAAACCATAAAAGAAAAAATATTATTTGCACTAAATATTAAACCAAAAAAACATGATTTTATAATTGATAAAAATACAAAACCTTACATGAAAAGACATATGAATGTTACAGGGGGTTAATGAAGTTTTATTTTACATCATCAAACTCTAGCGAAGCTTTAGTAACTAAAAAAAAATATCAAGACAAGTATGGACAAAATAATGTTGAAAACGCAGATATTATTGTACCAATTGGGGGAGATGGATTTCTTTTAAAAACTCTTCATGATTATAAGCAATTTAATAAATCATTTTACGGAATTAATTACGGCTCAATTGGCTTTTTAATGAATAATGATAGTGAAATTAATTTAGAAAAAATAATAAATAATTCTCAAAAAATCAAACTTAAGCCTCTAAATATGATAGTAAATAACGATAAGGGTGAAAAATTTGAATCAATTGCCTTTAATGAAGTTTCATTAATGAGACAGACTCATCAAGCTGCTAAAATTAAAATAGAGATTAATGATATTGAAAGAATGAAAGAATTGATTTGTGATGGAATACTAGTTTCCACTGCTGCAGGAAGTACTGCTTATAATTCTTCAGCATACGGCAGCATAATACCTTTAGAATCAAAATTATTGGCCTTAACGCCTATTAGTGCTTTTAGACCACGAAGATGGAGGGGTGCTCTTCTTTCTGAGAAAACAAAAATTAAATTTTTTGTTCAAGATAGTAACGAAAGATCTGTAAGCGTCACAGCTGATCATAATGAATTTCGTAATATAAAAGAAGTACAAATAACTTCTGCTAATAACTTGTCCTTTGATCTTTTGTTTGATAGCAACCATTCTATGGAAGAAAGAATCTTAAAGGAACAATTTATTTCTTAATTGGTAGCCTCGGCCGGACTCGAACCGGCACTCCCAAATGGGCAAGGATTTTCTTACTACTATAGTTTTCACTACCAGCATACGCTGTTTGTAGTCTGGACTATACCTTCATCTCAAAGAGATGTGAGCCGTCTAGTCTCTACACCTTCCTATCTCTAGGCTTGGCTCGGTATTAGCAGTTAAGCCTTCACCGAATTTGACTCATTCTACATTAGGTTTCACAACCTAAGCACTCAAAAACTAAGTCCTTTGTGTCTACCATTCCACCACGAGGCCACTGAAACTTATCTATCAGACTATAGAACTTTTTCCACCTAATAATGAAATCATATTAATTATTTCATTAATAATTTCTTTTAAACTTTCCCTCTCCCATGAAGACACAACGATGTTAACTCCGCTAGTTTTTTTTATATAATCAAAATAGGGATAACTTCCTATGAAGCAATCAACATAATTATTTTGAATTTTCGATAATGGAGAAGCAATAGTACTTTCATATAAATTTGTTTCTATTGTGCAAATTTTTTTAGGCTTACCTTTTTGAAGTTTCATTAATATAGATTTAAACATTTTTTTCATAATATCTGGTACACCTGGTAAAACATGAACATTCTTAATCTTAAAGCCTGGTGCTACTGTTAAAGGATTGTAAATCAATTCAGCTTTTTCTGGTAACATTGCCATTTTCTGCCTGCTTTTATTAAATTCTCCTTTTGGATAATATTCCTTAAGAACTCTAAAAGCTTCCGGATGAATACAGTATTTTACGTTAAAGGCTTTGGCAATACTCTCTGAAGTTAAATCATCATGTGTAGGTCCTATGCCACCTGTTGTAAAAACATAAGTGTAAGCTTTATGAAATTCAAGAACAGTATTTTTAATAATATCAATATTATCTTGTATTACTCTTATTTCATTTAACTTAATACCTGCTTTTATTAGTTCCTGAGCAATAAAATTAGAATTTATGTCTTGTGTTCTCCCAGAAAGAATTTCATCACCTATAATTATGATTCCTGCTGTAAGTTTACTCATATTTTTTTGCTCACAAATTAATTTATTTTAGGAATAATTTAAATAGTGTATTATCAAATTTTAATGGATTCAAACCAAATACCTATTCACTCGAAAAAAGAATTTGAAGGAATGAGAAATGCAGGAGCTTTAACAGCAAGTATTTTAGATAAACTTCAAAATATTATTAATCCAGGAATTTCAACTGAAGAAATTAATGAATTTTGTCATAATATAATCCTGAAAAATGGAGCTATACCTGCTCCATTAAATTACAAAGGATTTCCTAAATCTATTTGCACTTCTGTTAACCATGTTGTTTGTCATGGAATTCCAAATAAAAATAAAATTTTACAATCTGGAGATATCATAAATGTTGATATAACTGTAATTTTAAATGGATGGCATGGCGATAGTTCAAGAATGTTTGCTGTAGGTAAAATAAACAAAAAAACTCATTTATTGCTTAAAACTACTTATGAATGTCTAATGTTAGGGATTGCAATTGCAAAGCCAGGAAAGCATTTAGGAGATATAGGCTATGAAATTCAAAAACATGCAGAATCAAAAAACTTTTCAGTTGTCAAAGATTTTTGTGGCCATGGTATTGGTAAAAAATTTCATACTCCACCAAGTGTTTTGCATTACGGCAATATGGGAGAGGGTCCAGAGTTAAAACCTGGAATGTTTTTCACAATTGAACCAATGATTAATATCGGAGATTGGCGTGTTAAGATATTAAAAGATAATTGGACTGCTGTTACCAAAGATAAATCATTATCTGCTCAATTTGAGCATTCTGTTGGGATAACAGAGACTGGCAATGAAATTTTTACTTTGTCTCAAAATAATACTGATTTACCAATAAATGTATTATAAGGCTTTTTATGATACCTCGATATTCTAGCCCTAAAATTGAAAAGATTTGGTCTTTAGAAAATAAATTTTCTATTTGGACAAAAATTGAATGCTTAGTTGCAGAAAAATTAGCTGCAAATGGTATTATCCCAAAAAAAGCTGCTAAAGATATATGCAATAATGCCAAATTTAATGTCAAGGAAATTGAATTAATTGAGAAAGAAACTAAACATGATGTCATAGCATATATTAATAATGTTAGTAGTCACATTGGGAAAAATTCAAAATATTTTCATCATGGCATTACATCTAGCGACATCATTGACACTTCCTTTTCGATACAATTAAAACAATCTTCAGAAATAATTATTAATAAATTATCAAATTTCTTAAAAATTTTACGAAACAAGGCTATTCAGCATAAACATACAGTAATGATTGGAAGAAGCCATGGTATACACGCAGAACCTATAACTTTTGGTATAAAACTAGCTTCTTTTTATTGTGAATTTAAAAGAAGTTTAGAAAGACTAAAGTTAGCTAAAAAAGAAATTTCAATTTGCTCAATATCAGGTCCTGTTGGAACTTTTAATTCTATTGATCCTTCAATAGAAAAATTTGTAGCTGATAAAATGGGTTTATATGTTGAAAAAGTTTCAACTCAAGTCATTCCTCGTGATAGACATGCTGTTTTTTTTACATCTTTGGGAATTTTAGCATCGTCGATTGAACGCTTAGCTATTGAGATACGTCATTTACAAAGAACTGAAATTTCAGAAGTTGAAGAATTTTTTGAAAAAGGCCAAAAAGGGTCTTCTGCTATGCCTCATAAGAGAAACCCTATCCTAAGTGAAAATTTAACAGGTTTATCAAGATATATTAGAAGTGCCGTGATACCTTCAATGGAAAATATTGCTCTATGGCATGAAAGGGATATGAGCCACTCAAGTGTTGAAAGAATACTTGGTCCAGATATAACTATTGCTACTGATTTTGCTCTTTCAAGAATATCAATGGTAATTAAAAAACTAATTATCTATCCAGAAAATATGAAGAAAAATTTAGAAAGTTTAGGTGGGCTTCACAAAAGTCAAAACATTCTTCTTGCTCTTATTCAAAGAGGAATATCTAGGCAAAAAGCATATACACTTATTCAATTTGCAGCAAAAAAATCCTTAATTTCAAACAAAAAATTTGAAGATTTATTAATAAAAAATCCTGAAATTAAAAAATATATAAATGAAAAAGATTTAGAAAAATTATTTTTAAAAAATAATACCATTAAACATATTGAAAGGATATTTAAAGCAGCCTTTCATAACTAACAATGTGTACGAGTATTATTCTTTTTAGAAAAGATCACGAATGGCCACTAATTATTGGAAGTAACAGAGATGAACAATTAAACAGAAAAAGCAAATTTCCAGATAGACATTGGCTGAAAACTTATCCTAAAATTATTGGTGGTTTTGATGAAAAAAAACATGGAACATGGTTGGGAATAAATGATGACCAAATAATAGGTATTATTCACAACAGAAAACTTGATCAAAAAAATAAATTTATTATAAAATCTAGAGGGGAAATAATTTTAGATTTATTAAATTATGATAACATTGATGGAGCTTTAGAATATTTACAAAAATTAAACAATAAATATTACAAGGGTTTTAATATATTTATTGGTTCTAAGAATTATTGTTTTTGGGGTAAGCATTCTTCTCCAGATAAGAAAATTGAAATCAATGAAATTCAAGAAGGTTTATCGATTTTAACAAATAAAGATTTAAATGATTCAATAGATAAAAAAAGTAATTTTTATTTAAAAAAATTTTCTCAATCCCCTATTCCAGATCCTTCTTGTGATAATTGGTTATCTTGGGAACTCATACTATCTATGAACACATTAGATAATCAAAAATTTGTTCATGAGGCTATATGCTTTAACGATAAAGAAAATAATTACGGAACAAAAAGCTCAGCTTTAATTTCTATTCCTAATCATTACAAAATAAATAAATTCAAAAAAAGTGTGATATTTAAGGCTACTGAAAATGCGCCAAATTTAAGCTACTTTAAAGATGTAGAAATGGATTAATTATTATTTATATATTTTCTTTTTTTGATAAATACATTATCTTATTATTTATTATGTCTATGACTAAAGAAGAAATTGTAACACATATAAAAGATTCTATTTCTAGTGCTTCAGTAACAATTGAAGATATGCGTGGTGATGGCGATCATTACAGTGTAACAATAATATCTAAATCTTTTTTAGGAAAAAGTAAAATTGAACAACATAAAATGGTATATGACTCTCTAAAAGGAAAAATGGGGAGTGAATTGCATGCTTTAATGATTAAAACAAAAACGGAGTAGGAATAAAAATGAATAATAACAATAATATAGATTTAACTGAAAATATTAACAATGAAATCAAAACAAATGATGTTGTCCTATTTATGAAAGGCACACCAGTTTTTCCCATGTGTGGATTTTCTGCAGCAGTTGTTCAAATTCTTAACAATTTAGGTATTAAATTCAGTAGTATTAATGTCCTAGATAGTGAAGAAATGAGAGAAGGTATAAAAAAATTTTCAAACTGGCCGACTATACCCCAGCTATATGTTAAAGAAGAATTTATTGGAGGTTGTGATATTGTTAAAGAAATGAATGATAGTGGTGAACTTTTAGAATTGTTTACCTCTAAAGGAGTTGAAGTAAAATCATCCTAATTTTTTAATAAAAATTAACGAGAATAATATTCAATTACCAAATTAGGTTCCATGGTAACTGGATATGGCACATCATTTATAAGAGGTGCTCTAAGAAATCTGCCTTTAAATTCTTTTGAATCAACTTCTAAATATTCAGGAATTTCACGTTCTTGTGAAACAATCGATTCTTGCACCAAATTCATTTGTCTGCTTTTTTCTTTTAGTTCAATTATGTCTTCATTATTAACTAAATAAGAAGGTATGTTTACTTTTTTTCCATTTACTTTGATATGACCGTGATTGACTAGTTGTCTAGCAGCAAAGATAGTAGGAACAAATTTCATTCTATAAACTATGGCATCCAATCTTCTTTCAAGCAATTCAATGAGTATTTGACTCGTATCTCCTTTAGTTTTTGAAGCTTTATCATATACTTTTCGAAATTGTTTTTCAGTAATATTTCCATAATAAAAACGCATTTTTTGTTTAGCAAAAAGCTGTGTTCCATAATCAGATAATTTTCTCCTTTGTCCTTGAATGCCATGTTGACCTGGACGAGTATTTCTTTTGTTGTAAGGGCTTTTGGGTCGTCCCCAAAGGTTACAAGCTAATCTTCGATCAATTTTATGTTTGGCTGCTATTCTTTTTGTCATATAAAAATATTTGAATGTTTATAGACATATAAAAAGGCATGTCAAATTTAATATCCTTATCTTTTACTTGAATTTCTTAGCGTTTTTATCATTCCCCATAATGTTTTAATCTCAGTTTTACTTAACTGAGCTCTTAAAAACATTGACTGAATATTATTGAACATTGATCGAGTTTTTTCTTTTGGATAAATAAAACCAGAGATAATTAATTCATGTTTTAAAAAATTCATGAAAAAATCAAAATCTTTTTTTGTAGATAAATTATTTTTATTTATTTTAAATTCATTTGGCTTATTAAAATACTCATGCCATTTATAAGCCATTATTAAAACACTATGGGAAAGATTGAGTGAATGATTTGTCATTGGTAAACCAATACTAAAAATACTATCACATAACATTAAATTTTCATTAGATAATCCTGAATTTTCAGGACCAAATATTATAGCAATATTTTTATTTGTTGGTATTTGTTTAAATAATAAAGAAAAATTATTTTGATGAGGTTTATGTAAAAATCTTTTTCTAGCAGAAGTTGCAATTACATAATGAAATGGAGATAAGGCTAAATTAAGTGAATTAAATACTTTTGTATTTTTAATTATAATATTTGCATTAGCGGATGCATCTAAAGCTTTTTGATTAGGCCATTGTTTTTTAGGTGATATTAAGATTAATTTTTTTAAACCACAATTTTGCATTGCTCTTGCTACCAATCCAATATTTTCTGGTAGTTGTGGTTTAACTAATATTATAGAAGGTTTTGATATTTTCACAATTATGATTTTAAATCATGAAATAACTTAAAGGTAATACTATCAAAAATAGCATTATATGAAGCATCAATTATGTTAGAAGATACTCCTATAGTTGTCCAATGCTTACTGTTATCATCTGTTGATTCAATAAAAACCCTAGTAATAGCAGCAGTGCCTTTTTCAGGAGAAATTATCATTACTTTGTAATCAGTAAGTTTTAAAGTTTCTAATGTGGGATAAAAGTTAATTAATGCTTTTCTTAATGCACTATCAATTGCATTAACAGGTCCGTTTCCAACTCCTACTGTCATTCTTTCTTCTTTATTAACATGAATTTTAATTGTTGCTTCTGATTCAGTTATTAATTGACCCTTAGCATTCCATCGTCTCTCATCAGTAACTCGAAATTTTTGAAGGTTATAATAATCTTTTATTTGTCCTAATTCTTTCCTTATTAAAACTTCAAAACTAGCTAAAGCAGTATCATATGAGAAACCTTCATATTCTTTTTGTTTAATAATATTAAGAAGATTTGATATTTCATCTTTATCCAATGCAATAGACATTTTTTTAAGTTGATTAAGAATATTAGACTTACCAGCTTGATCCGAAATTATAACATTTCTTGAATTGCCAACAATTTCTGGATCAATATGCTCATATGTTCTTGGATTTTTTTCTACTGCAGAAGCATGTAAACCACCTTTGTGAGAAAAAGCGTATTGTCCTACATAAGGAGATTGTTTCGAGCCTGAAATATTCAATAATTCATTCAAAATATTTGAAGTCTTAGTTAAAAGTTTTAAATTTTCTTTTTTTACATTAACTGTAAAATTTGTTTTTAATATTAATGTTGGTATTAAAGACATTAGATTTGCATTCCCACACCTTTCTCCCAAACCATTAATTGTCCCCTGAATATGTCTAGCTCCAGCATTAACGGCAGCTAAGCTATTTGCAACAGCATTTTCAGTATCATTATGAGCGTGAATACCTAAATTTTCACCAGGAACTATTTCGTTTACAACTTTAACTATATCGTAAATTTCATTAGGTAATGAACCTCCATTAGTATCGCATAATACTATCCATCTTGATCCTGACTTAAAAGCTGTTTCTATACACTTAATGGCATATTTTTTATTAATTTTAAAACCATCAAAAAAATGTTCTGCATCAAAAATAGGTTCTTTATTCTTTTTTTTAATTTCCTCTATACTATCTTTAATCATCTCTAGATTTTCATCTTCTGAGATATTTAATGCTTCTTTAACTTGAAAAGTTGATGATTTCCCTACTATACAAATAGTCTTTGCTGATGAATTTAAAAGGGCATTTAACCCTGGATCATTAGCTGCGCTATGTCCTGGCCTTCTTGTCATTCCAAATGCTGTTAATGATGAATTTGTAAAATTTAACTCTTTATCAAAAAACTGATTATCAGTGGGATTTGCTCCCGGCCATCCGCCTTCTATATAATCAACTCCTAAATCATCAAGGGCATTTGCAATAATAACTTTATCGTTAACTGAAAAATTAACGCCAGTAGTTTGTTGACCGTCTCTTAGGGTTGTATCAAATAAATATATTTTATTAGACATTTTTATGGCCTGCTAAATTAAAATTGAATTTATGTCGAGTTAAATCATTTATTTGTGTAAATATTCTTATTTGCTCTCTTGTTTGAAATTGAAAAATTAGCCTTACTGAGCAAATTTCTTTAAAATTTGTTCCTTTTTTAATAGAGGAATTAAATATTTTAATTCTGGTCCTGTTTCTCTACCAGTAAGTGCTAATCTTAAAGGCATAAACAAATCTTTTCCTCTTTTCTTAGTCTTTTCTTTAATTTTTGTTATCCATTCATCCCAAGTATTAAAATCATAAGGTTCATCAGGTAACATTTCAGCTGCTATGGTCAAAAAATCTTTTTGATCTGTTATGTAAATTTCATCAGAATTAACTATGTTCCACCAGTTAATAGTATCAGAAAAAAAATATATATTGTATTTTACAAAACTCCAAAATTCTTCTGTTGCAATTTCAATATTTAGTTTTTTAAACTTTTCTTCAATTTCTGAAAATTCATATAATTGCAGTATATCTTTATTTAAAAACTTAAGAACTTCATTGGAAAATTTTGGAGGAGATGAAGAAATTGTATTAATTGTAAATTTTTTTATTAAGAAATTAATATCTTTTATTTTAGATATATTTTTACTTGTTCCAATACTTAATAAATAATTTAGCAAAGTTATACTTTCATAACCTTTATCTCTCAAATTTTTTATTGATAAACTCCCAATTCTTTTACCAAAACTTTTTCCTTTTTCATCAGTTAAAAAAGGATGATGTCCAAACTTAGGAGTTTTGGCACTTAGTGCTTCAAATATTTGAATATGAAATGCTGTATTAGATATGTGATCTTCGCCTCTAATAATATCAGTAATTTTTTCTTCAATATCATCAACAACTGAAGGTAAATGATATAAAAAAGAACCATCTTCTCTAATTAAAATTGGGTCACTTAAATTTTTACTATCAAAAGATATTTTGCCTTTAATAAGATCATCCCATTCAACAATCTTATCTTCTAATCTAAATCTCCAATGAGGTCTCTTACCTTGATTTATTAAAGTATTAATTTGATCATTTGATAATTTTAACGCACTCCTATCATAAATAGGTGGTTTTCCAGTAATTAATAAACTTTTTCTTTTTAAAGCAAGCTCTTCTGTACTCTCAAAACAGGGATAGAGTTTCTGTGATGATTTTAAAAAAGAAATTTTATCTTCATAAATAGATTTTCTATCAGATTGCTTAAATTTTTTAGACCAAGTAATTCCGAGCCATCTCAGATCTTCAATTATTGCTTCAACAAATTCAGGTTTGCTTTTTTCTTTATCAGTATCATCTATACGTAAAATAAATTCTCCATTTTTATTTTTTATATGAACCCAATTTAATAAAGCTGATCTTGCATTGCCTACATGTAGAAGACCTGTAGGACTTGGAGCAAAACGTGATTTAAAAGTCAATTATTTTTCCTTAAATAAACAAACTGGAATTGGTTTCATTTTGTGTAAATTAGATTCTCTAACTTCTAGATATTTTTTGTAATAATTGCTATTCGGATTATTCATAGCTTCCTCTATTTGCTTATAAGTTAGTCCTATTTGGTCTTCATCATTTCTACTATCATCCCACAAACCATCTGTTGGTTTTGCATCAATAATATCCTGTATTATAGACATTTTAGATCCCATTTCCCACACTTGAGTTTTTGTACAATCAGCAATGGGTAAAATATCCACACCTCCATCACCATATTTCGTATAAAATCCAATACCAAAATCTTCAACTTTATTTCCTGTGCCAACTACAATGCCTTTATTTGATTGAGCTATCTGATACAAAGTAACCATTCTTAAACGCGATCTTGAATTAGCAAAGGCGAGTTCATCTTCAAAATCTTCCATAGTATGTTGAAATAATTTAAAAATATTATCTAGGTTAATTGTATAGCTTTTAATATTTTTATAACGATTTTCTAACCATTCTATATGGCGTAGGCTTAAAGAATGATGATTAGGATTTTGATTTATTGGCATTGATACTACTATAGTTTTTAATTTAGTTTTAGCACATAAAGTACTAGTCACAGCTGAATCAATACCTCCAGATACTCCCACTACAAGTACCTTAGATTGATTACTAATAGTAGTTGTATAATCAATTATCCAATTAACAATATACTGAATTCTTTCTTCTATTTTCATATACAATTTATATAACAATAAAATTATATTTTGGAAGACTGCTGAATTCTTATTCTTTCATCATTTAAAAATTCTGAAAGCAAAAAAGCTAGCTCGAGTGACTGTGAAGCATTTAACCGTGGATCACAATAAGTATGATATCTACTATTTAAATCACTTTCTTTGATCTCCTGAACTCCTCCAATACACTCAGTAACATCTTGACCTGTCATTTCTAAATGGATTCCTCCAGGGTAAGACCCTTGCGATCTATGAATTTGAAAAAACTGTTCAATTTCAGATATAATATTTTTGAGTGGTCTAGTTTTAAAGCCATTAGAGGCTTTAATTGTATTTCCATGCATTGGATCACAAGCCCATACTACTATTTTACCTTCTTTTTCAACAGCAGAGATTACACGAGGAAGGTTAGTTGATACTTTCTCTGCTCCCATTCTACAAATTAAGGTCATTCTTCCTGGTATATTTTCTGGATTAATTATATCAATAATTTTTAGAAGTTCATCAGTATCAATAGTTGGTCCTACTTTAATACCAATTGGATTTCCAATACCTTTTACAAATTCAATATGAGCTCCATCAAATTGTCTTGTTCTATCTCCAACCCATAACATGTGAGCAGAAACATCATACCATTTACCAGATGTACTATCTATACGTGTAAGCGCTTCTTCATAAGGAAGTAATAAAGCTTCATGGCTTGTATAAAAATCTGTTTCATTCATTTGACGAACATTTTGATCATTAATTCCACAAGCTTCCATAAAAGCCAAACACTCATCAATTCTTTTTGCCATTTTTTCAAATTTATTTTTTGATTGTCCTTCTTCAACATAACTAAGATTCCATTGATGAATTTGTTTTAAATTAGCAAAACCTCCTTGAGCAAAAGCTCTAAGTAAATTAAGTGATGAAGCTGATTGGTTATAAGCTTGGATTAATCTTTGTGGATCAGGTTCTCTTGAACTTTGATCAAAATCAATACCATTTATTATATCTCCTTTATATGACTCAAGTTTTATATTATTAACTATTTCAGTTGGTTGCGAACGTGGCTTAGCAAATTGTCCAGCCATTCTTCCAACTTTTACAACAGGACATGAAGCTCCAAAGGTAAGAACAACAGCCATTTGAAGCATAACTTTAAAAGAATCTCTGATATTATCAGGATGAAAATCTGAAAAACTTTCAGCACAATCTCCACCTTGTAATAGAAAAGCATTACCCTTTGAAACTTCTCCCAATTGCTTTTCTAGTTTTCTTGATTCTCCAGCAAAAACTAATGGTGGAAATTGAGATAGTTGCTTAATTGAAAAAGAAAGCGCTTCAACATCCTTATACGTTGGTATGTGTTTTGCAGGTTTGTTTCTCCAACTCTTAGGTGACCATTTATTTTTCATATTTAAAGCGGCTATTAGACTTTCTTGAATCTAGTGACAAGTCTAATTTATTAAATTCTTTTAAATCTTATTTTTTCTTAGGTTTTTTGATTTTTTTAACAATTTTTAAAGGTGAACGCTCAATAGCTAATGATTTTGAAGGAATATTTTTAGTAATTACACTTCCAGCACCAATTGTTGAATTTTCCTTAATTGTTAATGGAGCTATTAAAGATACATTTGACCCAACAAAAACATTATCTTTTATAATTGTTTTATTTTTATTCTTGCCATCATAATTACATGTAATAGTCCCAGCCCCTATATTAACATGTTTGCCTAATTTACTATCACCTATATAACTTAAATGTTTTATAGAAGTTGAATCGCCTATTGTTGAATTTTTTATTTCAACAAAATTACCAATTTTTACTCTTTTTCCTATTATTGAATGAGGTTCTATTCTAGCAAATGGACCAATTGAGCTATTATCTCCTATTTTACAGTTTTCAATCACAGTATGACTTTTTATAATGACATTCTTGCCTAAAGTAACTCCTCTTTTTATAACAACAAATGGTTCTAATACTGAATCCTTCCCAATTCTTGTATCATTACTGAGTCTAACTGTATTAGGTTGAAGTATCGTTACACCTTTTGCAACTATTTTTTTCTTTAATTCTTTTTGCATTAACTCATCCACATTTATTAATTCTTGTCTTGTATTTATACCTTGTAATTCTTCTTCTGAACATAAAGAAAAACCAAAACTTTTATTTTTTTGATAAGCGATTTCAAATAAATCAGTTAAATATTTTTCTTTTTTAATATTCTTATTAGAAATTTTTTTTATATTAGTAAATAAAAAATTATAACTACATAGCATGATTCCAGAATTACATAATGTAATTTTTTTAATTTTTTTAGTAGCACGCAATTCTTCTGTAACACGAATTACTTTTTTTCCATTTGTTTCAACTCTTCCGTAACCAAATGGATTTTTCGCATTAAAAGCTAACATAGAACCTGCTTGTTTTAATGAGTTAAAATTCCTAACTAATTTTGTAATTGATTTCTCCTTAACCAACGGAACATCACCAAATAAAACTAGTACATTATTGTTTTTTCTTACATGTTTTTTTGCTAAAATAACAGCGTCTGCAGTTCCTTGGGGCTTAGGTTGTAAAACTATTTTGCATTTATTAAATTTTTTTTTTAAGAAATGAATATTGTCATTATTACAAATCATCACAATATCATTTTTAGAAATATTATTTGCCACTGAAAAAACATAATCAATTAATGATTGCTCAGCTAATTCATGAAATATTTTGGATCTAATACTATTAAATCTTGTACTTTTCCCTGCTGCCAATATTATTGTGGTTATTTTTTTCATTAAATTGACATTATATTAAATTTAAAAGGTATTAGAAATTTCTTAAAATCTCATTTCCAAGATTAATTATTTCTTTTGAAGAGTCTGATGTGACACTAATGTCAACAACTCCTCTCCCTACTGAATAAGTTTCAGCATATATTACTTTACTAGAAATCCTAGAACGCGCAATCTTACCTCCAGCATATCTTAAACGCAATATCATTGCGTAAGTTAATTTGGCTCTTGGCAAAACTCTATTTAAAATAATTGATGATTTTTTTCTTTCTTGCTTCACTAAATTCAAAAAAGGAATAGTTGCCATCAAATCAACAGGACTTGGTTGTACTGGCACGAAAACTCTATCTGAACTTCTTAAAACTTGTATGGTATCATAAGTTATTGAAGGAGGACTATCAATAATTACAAAATTATATTTACGCTTAATTTTTTTAACATCTTCAATTATTGTAGTTGTTGAATAAGGATATACATCAATGCCAGTTTCATTACTTCCATAGTATTTTTTTCGTGCTTCATACCAATAAGTTAAGCTTTTCTGAGCATCAGCATCAATAATAGCCACTTTATAACCGCTATTACACCAAAGAACTGCAAGATTTACTGCAAGAGTAGTCTTCCCAGAACCTCCTTTTTGATTTGAAAAACTGATTATTTTACCCATGATAAAATTAGTATTGTAATAACTTTAGGATAATAACTAATTTATATTTTAATGAAACCTATTTTAGATAAAAAATATATAAAAAATGCTCTTAAGAAAGCTAAAAAAATTCTTCTCAGTGGTGAATTGGTTATATTTCCAACTGAAACAGTCTACGGAATTGGGGCAAATGCAACAAATCTTAATGCAATACAAAAAATATATGAAATTAAAAAGCGACCTTATAACAATCCTTTAATATGTCATTTCCAAAACTTGCAAAAAATTCAAAATGATTTTGAAATAAATGAAGTAGCTTATAAATTAGCAGATTTTTTTTGGCCTGGGCCTTTAACACTTATTTTAAAAAAAAAGAAATCCTCAACAATTAGTTTTAATGTATCAAACAATAATGAACTAGTTGGGTGTCGTATACCTAATCATCCTATAGCTGGTAAATTGTTAAAATCTATTCCATTCCCAATAGCTGCTCCTAGTGCTAATATATCAACAAAACTTTCTTCAACTAATATAAATAATTTAGATAACGAATTAAAAAATAATATATTTTTTATTGATGGGGGTGATAGTTATCATGGTTTAGAATCAACTGTCATAAATGTAAGTTCAAACTATCCAACAATTTTACGTTACGGAAGTATTACTGTAGAGCAATTAAAAAAAATTATCCCTAACATTAATTTTATAAAGAAAAATAATTTAACACATTTAGCCCCTGGTCAGCAAAAAAAGCATTATTCTCCAAATATTCCAATACGTATTAATGTTAAAAAAGTCTTAGAAGGAGAAGTTCTTTTAAATTTTGGAAAGAATAATTTAAAATCTAAATTATTTGAACTTAATCTTAGTCCTTCAAGAAATTTAAAAGAAGCAGGAAAAAATTTGTATAACTTTTTGCATCAACTAGATAAGTATGAATATAAAGGAATTGCTGTTGCACCAATACCAAATCATAATCTTGGTAAAACAATTAATGATCGATTAAAAAGAGCTATATCTAATGATTCATAATAAATAATTATTTAATATAATTTCTAAAATTGTTAGTCCTGGGAAAATAATTGATTATAATTAAATTAAAAAATATCTCTCATTTTGTAGTATGCTATTGAAGCTGAGTAAATAGGGCGCCTAAAAAAATCTCCACCAGGTATACTAATATGTTTAATAGATTCAAAAAAATTAAATCTATCAGAAAAACCAGAAATTTTTTCAGCTATAAGCTTACCTGCCAATGTACTTAAGGCTAGGCCATGTCCGGAATATCCATGTGCATAAATAAGTTTCCCATTCATCATTGTGCCAAAATCTGGCAGTCTATTAACTGTGATAGCTAAGGTACCACCCCAAGAAAATTCAATTTTGTATTTTTTAAGTTCAGGAAAAACTTTGTACATTCTTTTCTTTACAAAATTTTCAGAATCATGATTAAAAGACGCTGTGTATGTTTCTCCTCCTCCAAAAATCATTCTCCAATCTTCTGAAAAACGATAATAATCTATTATGAAACGTGTATCACATACAGCATAATTGTTTTTAATTAGTTGTTTTGCTTTTTCTTCTCTCAAAGGCTCTGTGGCTATAATGTAATTATTAATAGGCATGAATTTATTTCTTTTTTTGCCGAGCAATTTATCAAGATAACCATTACATCCAACTACAGCATATTTTGCTTTTATTATATTTTTTTGAGTAATAATTTTAATACCATCACTAGTTTCTTCTATGTTTGTGACAGGAGTATTTTCTAAAATATTTACATTTAAATTAATTAATTGATTAGTCAGTCCCAATAGGAATTTAAGAGGATTTAAATGATAACTTCCTTTATTAAGAAGTCCTGAGAAATATTTTTTTGAATTAATTTCTTCTTTTATTTTTTTAAAATTAAAGAATTCATATTTATCAAAATCATAATTTTTTTGAATATAATCTATTTCATATAAGAATTCTTTTTCGTCTTTTTTATAAGAACCTGCTGTCAACACACCATTTTGAAGAGCACAATCAATTTTATATTTTTTTATGTGATCTTTTGCTTCGTTAACGGCTTCTAATCCTAATTTCCATAATTCCTTTGCATGATTAATGCCTAATTTTTTTTCTAAAGAAGACTGGCTTTTGCGCATTCCTATTCCTAATTGACCGCCATTTCTGCCTGAAGCTCCCCATCCTATTTTGCGTGCTTCAAGAAGAATTACACTATAACCTTTACGAACAATGTTAAGTGCCGATGAAATTCCTGTTAAACCCCCTCCAATAATACAAACATCCACATCAAAATTACTATCAGTATTATTTGATAAAATAGGAAAGTTTACGGAATTATGGTAAAAACTACCATTTTCATTATCATGTTGTTCAAAAGTATTTTTTTTGTTAATTGGCATATAGATTATGCAATCTTCATTATCGCAATTCTTTTTATTATCAAGAATTACATAATATTTTAAATATAAATTTTACAATAAATATGACAGAACAATTTGAACAGTGGCTTAAAGAAAATTCAATCACAGAAGTAGAATGTTTAGTTCCTGATTTAGGTGGGATTGCTAGGGGAAAAATTCTACCAACAGATAAATTTATAAAAGGTCTTAATGAAGATAGTCATCGTTTACCTCAATCAATTTTTATTCAAACTATTTCTGGAGGATATGCGACTGAAGATGATGAAGGATTGCCTCCAGAAGTATATAATCCTACAGATATTGATGTTATATTAAGACCAGACTTTAACACGATTAGAATCATTCCCTGGTATGAAGATCCAACAGCACAAGTAATTTGTGATGCAGTAAATTTGAACGGTTCAGCTGTAATTAATTCAAGTCGACATGTTCTAAGAAAAATTCTTAAGATGTATGATGATCTAGATTATAATCCTATTGTCTCACCAGAAGTTGAATTTTATTTAGTTAAACCTAATCCAGATTCTGATTATCCACTTGAAGTACCTACTGGCCAATCAGGAAGACAAGAAACAGGCAAACAAGCTTTTGGTATTGATGCTGTCAATGAGTTTGATAATTTATTCGAAGATGTTTATAATTACTGTGAAGAACAAAATATTGAAATTGATACGATAAATCATGAAAGTGGATCTGCACAAATGGAGATAAATTTTCAACACGGCGATCCTCTTGATTTAGCTGATCAAGTTTTTCTTTTTAAAAGAACATTACGACAATCAGCCATTAAACATAAATTATATGCAACTTTTATGGCAAAACCAATGGAGAATCAGCCAGGAAGTTCATTACATCTACATCAATCATTACATAGTAAAAAAAATGGAAAAAATTTATTCTTCAATAAAAAAAATATTTTATCAAATTTAATGAAAAATTATATTGGTGGTTTGCAAGAATATACTCCAAAATTAATGCCCATTCATGCCCCAAATGTTAATTCGTATAGACGTCTTTTTGCGACTTGGGATGCCCCCCGTAATACAAAATGGGGTTTAGGAAACAGATCCTGTGGTTTTAGAATTCCTTCTAACGAAGAAAAAAGTATGAGAATAGAAAATCGAATTTCTGGATCTGATACAAATCCCTATTTAATTATTGCTGCTAATTTAGCTGCAGGTTATTTGGGAATTAAAAATAAAATAAAACCAAGTCAAGAAACAAAGAAAAGTGTATTTGACGATAAAAAGAGTACTTTGCCAAAAAACATGGAAGAAGCAATTTTATTATTTGAAAAAGATGAAGATTTGGCAGAAGTATTTAGTCAAAAATTTATTAGAACAATTGCAGCTATTAGAAGAGTTGAATACCAAGCTTATTTAAAAGTCATTAGTTCTTGGGAAAGAGAATATCTTCTTTTAAATGTTTAGTTTCTACCTAAAGCAAGATAGAAAGTTTCAAGATACCAGTTTTTAAAACTTTCTACACCTAATTCCATTGTCGATAAAGGACCTGGTTGATACTTAGAAGATAATACCCCTTTTTGATTATCTTCAATTATTCTTTTATCTGCAATTGTAGTTTTATCCCACAACCAAATCATATCTTCAAGATTATAATCTTTTCCCTCTTCAGCATCTTTGTGAACTAACCACATTATTTCTACATCAGTTTGAAGAGGAGATTTAGGAACAAAAGTAAATAAGGTTGCAAAATCATTACACATCATAAGACTATTGAAAGGCGACGGTCCTATACCAGTATAACCATGATCATGCTCCTTAAATTTTCCCATCAATTTTTTACTTGCAGGCTTTCCACTTTTAGTTTCAGATAATTTTCCTTCAGACAAAGGTGTTCTCTCAGCTCCTCTTGAAAAATTATTAAAATTTCTCTCAGAATATTCTCCTGTAAAATAACCAAGTTTTTTAGTTTTTTCATTCCATTCCTCTAATCTTTTTGAAAATTTTTGAGAATGAGGCCCTGTTCCACTACCTCCTCCATAAGACAATATATATTCAGGATCATGAACTGAACAATATTCAGGATGAGAAGGTTGACAATGATAACATTCGTGAAAATTATCTAATGTAAGTTTCCAATTCCCATTTGTTGGATAAATTTTTCTATAAGCAATTTTGGCATCTTTGAGTCCATGTAATTCAATAAAAGGTTTATTAGGTTCAATAAATTCATCAAAACTAACTGGATCTTTAGAAAAATTAATAAATATTAAACCTTGATATACTTTAATATTGCAACCATGTAGATTCCAGTTTCTTGAATTAAAATCACTATTCATTAATCTAGCTGATTTCAAAGTTCCATTTATATTGTAGCTCCAGGCATGATAAGGACATACCAGAAGTTTTTTATTTCCTTCATCTTTTAAACAAATTCGAGAACCTCTATGACGGCATACATTGTAATGAGCATGGATAATATTATTAGAGTCTCGAATAATGATAATAGATTCATTTCCAACATTTAATAAAAAATAATCTCCAATAGTTGGAATTCTTGAAACATGTCCTACAAAAATCCATTGTTTAAAGAAAAAATTTTCCAAATCTAGTTTGAAAATCATCTCATCAACATAAAATAGCTGATCCAAAGAATAGTTAGATTTTTGGCTCTTTATAAGGAATTTAATTTGGTTTTTATCCATAAATTTATATTTATATATAATATTAATTGAATAGCCATTCAATGAATTTTATAAATAACAAATGTCAAATTTATATCACGAAGACATCTACAAATTTGATAAACCAGTAAAAAGTTATTGGGAAACTACTTGCAACACAAATAATAATTATAACAAATTAGAAAAAAATATCCAAACAAATATTGTTGTTATTGGTGGTGGATATACAGGGATTTCTTGTGCTTTATCATTAGCTAAAAATTTTAATGAAGATGTTGTTTTGATTGAAGCTGGACATATTGGCTGGGGATCATCTGCTAGAAATGCTGGATTCTGCTGTATCTACCCTGCAAAAATGTCAGTTGCTACTATGTTTAAAAAGTTTGGCAAAGAAGAAACAAAGAAATTTTTCAAAAATACCATTGAGGGCTCATATTTTACAAAAAATTTAATAGACGAATACAAAATTAATTGTGATTTAACTGGTGATAGTAATTATGAAGTTGCTCCTCATCCAAGTTATTTCGAATCAATTAAAGAAGAATCACTTATATATAAAAAAGAATTTGGAATAGAAACTAAAGTATATTCAAAAGAAGAATTTAATGAAATTGGCCATACTGGGGAAGAGCAGTTTGGAGCACTTTCCTACAAACCTGGTTTTGCAATTAATCCTTTAAAATTTTTATTAGGTTTAGCTGAAGAAGCTAAAAAATCTGGAGTGCAAATTTATCAAAAAAGTAAAGTAACTAAAATTGAAAAAAAATTAGAAAAATTCAATGTAATTGCAAACGATCATATTATAACGTCAAACAAAATAGTTATGGCAACTAATGGTTTTTATAAAGATGATTTATTTCCAGATCTGAATAACACAATATTACCTGTTATATCTAATATTATTATAACAAGACCTCTTACAAATGAAGAGGTTAAATCTCATAATTTTGTAACTTATAACCCTATA
This sequence comes from uncultured Alphaproteobacteria bacterium, assembly GCA_902607435.1. GTDB lineage: Bacteria > Pseudomonadota > Alphaproteobacteria > HIMB59 > CACLJX01. Next base: position 53,819 of record CACLJX010000007.1, read on the forward strand.
TTAAATTTTAGAAATTTGCTTTTCTATTATAGATTGCTTAAAGATAATCGTTTTTTATTTGGAGCTAGAGGGGATTTAATTGGTAGTGAGCAATCATCAAAAATAAAATCAAAAAAAATGGAAGAACAAATGAAAAAAGTTTTTCCTAATTGGAAAAATGTTGAGATTGATTTTCATTGGAGAGGTCTAGTAGCAGTAACAACAAAATTTGCACCCTCAATAGGAAAATTGGATGATGAAATTTACTATAGTTTTGGTTATCAAGCTAATGGCGTTAATACAGCTCCTTGGTCAGGCAATGAATTAGCAAAACTAATTGTTTCTAATAGTAAAAAACTAAATATATCTAAATTATATCAAGGTTTACCTAAAAAATTCCCTTTTCCTTTTTTACGACTTTTATATTTACGAATAGCTCTTCTATATTATAGTTTTATAGACAAATAATTATAATTAATGACCCCATATGAAAAAAATTTTAAAGTACCAGGAAGATTCGAAGATCATGAATGTACTTTCATTACTTGGCCTTGCTCAAGTACTGATTTAGAAATAGATAACTTTGAAAAAGAAACTATTATATTTGCGCAAAAACTTTCTCAGTTTGAGAAAGTAGTTATTATTGCAGATCCATCAAATTATGAGAATGTATTTAATCAATGTAAAGAATTCTCAACTGTTTGGTCCATATCGACTGATTTTTCATGGATAAGAGATAACGGACCTATTTTTATTAAAAATGACACAGCAGAAGTAGCTGGGGTGCATTTTAAATTTAATGGATGGGGAAATAAATTTGAAAAATGTGAATCAGTAAAAGAAATGCCAAAATATCTTTTAGAAAAATTAAATTTTAAAAGATTTACATCTGATTTGATACTTGAAGGAGGAGGCGTATCATTTGATGGTCAAGGAACAATGATAACAACTGAACAAATGCTAATGAATAAGAATAGAAATGCTAATTTCTCAAAAAAACAAATTGAAAAGGAAGTCAGAGATTTATTGGGTATTGAAAAAGTGATTTGGTTAAAAAAAGGTTTGGTTGAAGATGAAGGCACCGATGGTCATGTTGATTGCGTAGCTGAGTATATTGCTCCAAAAAAGGTATTAGCTCAAACAGTATATGATAAACAAAATCCAAACTATGAACTACTAAAAATAAACTTAGAAATTCTTAAAAAAGAAATGGATGCTCAAGGAAATAAACTAGAAATTATTGAAATGCCTTATCTGCCCTACTTTCCAGAAATGTATAATAACACCCAATATGTATCCCCTTATACTAACTACTACGTGGCAAATAAATCTGTTTTGGTTCCAGAGGTTGATCCAAAACTTGACGAAAAAGCTTATAAGTTAATTCAAAGTATTTACATAGATCGTAAAATTGTTCCCATACCAGCTTTTTATCAAGCAATTGGGGGAGGAGGGCCAGGATGCATTACGCAACAATTGCCTAAAGGTATTAATACAAGTGTTTAAAAAAATAATTTACATTATTTTGCTTGGTTTTGTTATTACTACATGTAACGGTCAAATTGAAAAAAAAGGTAAGAAGGGTGATTTTTTGTTCCGCAAATGTACAAAGTGTAGCTTAAGCAAAAACTAACTATAAAAATTATTGGGATTTTTTTAATTTAATTTATCAAGTTGATATTTTTTTAGCAATGACACGAATACCACCTAGTTTTCCATTTGAAAAATAATGATCTATAAAAGAATAAAATGAGTTTATACTATTATAAATGATCTCACCATGAACTCGTATATGTCTATTTTTTTGTTTATTGTAAGATAAATATCTATTCCGTGTAAATTTAGTCCATTCATTTGACATATCTTGACAAAAAATTAGAGTGAATCCAACTTTTTCAATTTCAGATTTGTAAGTTTGAATATCAGGTAGATAGTTCCCATAAATATTTTCTAATAGTTCAGACAATTCTTTTTCACTGAATGGTTTTCGACTCAATAAATCTTCTGCATAGAAAAAACCTCCGTATCTAAGTGCATCAAAACATTTTTTAAGTAAAATTTTATTTTCAAAAATATGATAAAGAGTTAACCAACTAACAATAGCATCAAATTTTTTTCCTTCCCAATCGTACGTAAGAAAATCACCACAAACATGTTTTACTTTTTTAGAAAGTCCACAGCGTTCAGTTAAATCTATTGCAATTTCGTTTTGATCAGATTGAAGTTCAAGTGCAATCACAGTTGCTCCAGTTTTATTTGCTATATATCTAGCTGGACCACCAATTCCCGATCCAATTTCTAGTATTGTCATATTAGAATCAATATTAATTTTATTTATTGCAAAATCTACAGCTTCCGTACCGTAGTAATGCAATTGATCAAAGCTGGTTATTTCTTCAACAATTAATGGTTCTGAATTTATTTTACCAAGCTCTTTAATTTCGTTATAAATTCTATCTACATGATTATAGAGTTTCATGGATTTAATATTTAAATTATGTTTCATAAATTAAATTAGCTATTTTTGTGACAATGCCTAAATATTTCATTTTATAATAAATCTATACCTTTTGATTTCATTTCTTCTAAAGTTTTATTACTTTCTGCTTCATTAATGCATTTAATACCTTTTAAAATTACTCTAGTCTTGAATCCTTCTGCTACAGAATCAAAAACAGTAAATTTTACACAATATTCTGTAGCTAAACCTACATAGTCTATTGATGTGACATTCTTTATTTTTAAATAATCAGTTAATCCTGTTTTGCGAATTTTACCATTATCATAAAAACCACTGTAACTATCGATTTGTGAATTGGAACCTTTATAAATCGTTTTATTAATTGCTTTAATATTTAGAGTCGAAGGAAAATTAGATCCTTCAGATTCTTGGACACAATGTACAGGCCATAGTATCTGTTCAAGATTATTTACTTTTACAACATCACCAATTTTTTTTCCTTGATGATTTGGTGCAAAGCTTACGTGATCTAGAGGATGCCAATCTTTTGTAGCAACAACTATTGAATAATTATTGATAATTTCATTTATCGGCTCAATAACATCATTACCATTAGGTACTTCAAGTGATCCTTCTTTAAGAAAATCGTTTTGAACATCTATTATTACAAGAGCTTTCATTTTAACACTATAATTAATTAGCCTTTTTTCGTAAGTATTAAACTTTCACTATCAAATGATATCCAAATCTTCTTCTTATCATTTATCAATTTATTAATCTTTGCTCTATTTACATTTTGAGATGAAACAGAAATCAATTTAGAAAGACCTTCTGTTTTAATGTAATAATGGCTTCTTTCTCCTAGATATGAAATGTTTTCTACAGTACCGTCAATTAATCCTACATTTTGTTCTGGTTTATTGGTATGCAGTTTTAATTTTTCTGGCCTTATTCCAATAAGAACTTCTTCTCCAGTAGAATAAAGATTCAATATACTTTTAGTTTTTGTAACACCTAAAATCTTTGATTCAAGTGTATAAACTTCATTGTTAATAGAAGAAATTCTTCCTTCGAAAAAATTTATAGTTCCAATAAAATTTGCAACTTCTTCGTTCTCAGGTTTTTCATAAAGATGATCTGGTGAAGAAACTTGTAATATATTGCCATTGGACATAACAGCTACTCTATCAGACATGCTAAGTGATTCTTCTTGATCATGAGTAACAAATACAAAAGTAATGCCTACATCTTTTTGTAAAGAACGGAGCTCAATTTGCATATTTGCTCTCAATTGCTTATCCAAGGCTCCTAGAGGTTCATCTAATAACAAAACTTTTGGTTTTATAATTAAAGCCCTTGCTAAAGCCACCCGTTGCCTTTGTCCTCCAGAGAGTTGATCTGCTTTTCGATTTCCGTAACCTGATAATTTTATTAACTCTAAATACTGATCTACCCTGAGATTTAATTCTTTTTTTGATAATTTTTCTTTTCTTAACCCATAAGCAATATTACTAGCTACATCCATATGGGGAAAAATTGCATAATTTTGAAAAACCATATTTGTAGGTCTTTGATTAGGAAGTAAATAAGTTATATTTTCATCTTCTATAAATATTCTGCCATTATCAGGTTTCTCAAAACCTGCTAATAATCTTAATAAAGTTGTTTTACCACAACCTGAAGCTCCTAATAAAGAAAAGAATTCCCCTTGTTTTATTTTTAAATCAATATTATTAACAGCTACAACTGAACCAAAGGTTTTTGTTATTCCCTCAATGTTTATAAAGTTATTAGAGTTCATTCAAATAATCCAGAAAGTTTTTTATTTTTCATACCTCTTCTTCTTATCCATTCAGCAAAACTAATTGTAACAAATGAAACTAAAAGAATTATTGAACCAAGAGCTAACATATACGGAATATTTTTTACGTGACGTAGTTGTCCATAAATGTAAATAGGTAAAGTAGGATCTTCACCAGACAGAAAAAATGCAATCAAAAACTCATCAAAAGAGATAGTAAAAGTTAACAACACGCTAGCGAGAATTCCAGATGCTACAATAGGAAAAGTAATTCTACGAAAAGTTTGCCAAGCATTTTCACCCAAATCCAAAGATGCTTCTTCGAGACTTTTGTCAAATCCCTCAAATCTTGAAATTAAGATTAAAACTGAAAAAGGCAAGCAAATTAGTACATGGCCAGCAGTAACAGTAATTAAGCTTAATTGCATACCTGCGAATATAGCAAAAATTAATAACCCAACTCCCATGATGATTTCTGGAAACGCTATTGGTAACATTATAAATCCTAATACGGGTTTTTTTAGAGGAAATATGTATCGTGTCATAGCTCTTGCTACTAATATTCCAAGGATAGTACTTATTATTGATGCAAAAATTCCAACTTTAATACTTGCAAAAAGAGCGTCACGAAGTTTTGTTTTATGCCACATTGTAACATATCTCTCTAGCGTCCAATCACTAATAGGAAACATCATATATTGAGATTTACTAAAAGAAAAAAGAGGGAGGAATAAAACTGGGATATAAAGAAATGACAAGAACATTACAGCATAAATAATTAATAATCGATCACCAGTAGAATATAGAGAAAATTTTTTCATTTAATTTTTGATACGAGCCATCTTGATATTAATACAAATAAAATTACAGAGAGAGTTACAATAATCATTGTAATCACGGCAATTGAGGAGCCAAGTGGCCAGTTGTTTGCTTTTCCAAACATGATTTGAATGAGATTAGCTACCATTATTCCCTCAGAGCCCCCTACTAATTTAGGTGTAATATAATCTCCTGTTGTAGGTATAAAAATTATTAATGAAGCAGCTAAAACACCTGGGAAAGAAAGAGGAAAAGTGATCCTACAAAATCTTTTAAAAGCGTTATCTCCTAAATCTGCCGCTGCTTCTAGTAATGACCTATCTATTTTTTCTAATGATACATATATTGGTAATATAGCAAACGCAGACCATGCATGAGCTAAGGTTACAAATACTGCAAATGGATTATAAAGCAAAAAAGATAATGGGCTTTCAATAATGCCTAAATTAGATAAACTGCCATTTATAACTCCGTTGTAACCAAGTATAAGTTTCCATGCAAAAACACGGAGAAGATAGCTTGTCCAAAAAGGAATTGTTAAAATAATTAACCATAATAATTTACGTTCTTTAACTACAAAAGCTACAAAGTAAGCCATAGGATATGCTAATAGGACTGTTACAATCGTGGTAAGCGATGAAATAGTCAAAGAACGTTTAATGAGAATATGATAAGACGACTTATTTATAACTGTTTTGTAATTTTCAAGAGTCAGTGTAGTGTCAATAGTCACATAATCTTGCGTCCAAAAACTATATGTAATTAGAAAAAGAATTGGAAAAGCAAAAACAATAATTAATAACAAAATTGATGGTGTAAGTAATCTATAGGCTTTAAATGTTTCACTACTAGTGGAAAATATATTTTCTAGTGTTTTTTGCATAATAGAAAACTAACCTCCTTTAATATTAAAAAAGGAGGTTAGAAAATTTTATTGAAATAAATCAATCAACTCCAGCTCTGATTAATTCCCATTCTTCAACAATTTTATCCAGATTTGGCATTACTTCCTGAAAAATTGTATTAGCTAACCATGCATCTACATCACTTGTATCAACAATAATTAATTCAAGAGCTTCTTCACTTGCAACGCCAAAACCATCAGCATTTGCAGGAGCGTAACCCCAATCTTCAATCAAAAATTGCGCGGCTCCTACTGATAAACCTGAATCAATTAATGCATAAGCTTTTTCAATTGGAGCTTCTTTGCCGGCAACTGAGCTAAGAGCAAAGCCACATACCCAAGAAAATATTTTTTGATTCTTTGGCTGCATATATTCAACTGGATCAGTAAATTCTTCATCCCAAATTAAATTATTGTAACTATCATTCCAAGCCTCAACAGCTACAACTTCCCCTTGTGCCATAGCACTTTCTAGTTCTCCTGTAACATTAGTAATAAGTCTTGCTTGAACAACAAGTTCTCGAAGTTTAACTTTAACCTGTTCCCATTCATCATCCGTCATGTTGTATGCATTAACGCCTATATGTGCTGCTACTAGAGGAATTGTATCAACTGCTCCAGCTAATACGCCAATTCTACCTTTATATTTTGGATCCCATAGTATATCCCAACTATTGTTGTCACCTGCATATTCTGGTGCTAGTTTGGTATTAACTATAACTGAAGTATTTCCAAACAGATGAGGAATAAACCATACTTGACCTTTATCATCATATACGCCAGGCATATTTCTTAATGAATCAGGTATTTTTTCCCAATGTTCAAGCTTGCTAACATCTATTGGCTGGATAAGTCCTGCATCTCTCCAACGAGGAATTTCATAAGAACAAGGGCCATAAACATCAGCTGAATACCCAGCTCTTAATTTTGCAAAAGCTTCATCTTCATCTTCAAAAACAGAAGTTTTAGGCTCAGCTCCATACTTGTCTATATAATACTGTATGAAAGGTACATCATCTTGATCAACCCAAGTATACAAATGAGCTTCTTCCGCTTTTACAGAAAAGCCAGTAAGAAAAAGAATTGAGATGAATATATCTCTAATAATTTTCATATATTACCTCCTATATTTTTTATATGATATTAAACTGATTAAATAAAATAAAAAGCATTTAAATAAATAATAATCAAATTTTGTTTAAAAAAATAATAATATTATTAAGATATTTTATACTTATGACACCAAAAGAAAAAAATTACCATATGCCGGCTGAATGGGAACTTCATGAATGTTGCTGGATGCAATGGCCTTATGAAAATCCTAACTTTAATGGATATGGGGCAATTCCAACTTGGTCCCATTTTGATTTTGAAAAAGGAAGAATTGCATGGGCAAACGTAGCAAAAGCAATTTCACAATTTGAAAAAGTAAAAATGATAGTTCATCCTGAAAGTATTTCAAATGCAATAAAACTTTTAGATACAAAAACAGAAATTGTTGATTTTAAGATCGATGATGGCTGGGCTAGAGATAGTGGTGCAATATTTTTGTTAAATGATAAAAAAATGCTTGGAGGGATAGATTGGGAATTCAACGGATGGGGAAAATTTTCACCTCATGACTCAGATAACAAAGTTGCTGAATTTATGATAAATAATACTTCAGCAAAATATTTTAAGAATAATATGGTCCTTGAAGGTGGTTCAATACATGTTGATGGGGAAGGAACTCTAATAACAACTGAGCAGTGCCTTTTAAATAAAAATAGAAACCCTAACTTGTCAAAAGATGAAATTGAAAAAAATTTAAAGCAATATCTTGGTGTAAATCATATTATTTGGCTTAAACATGGTACTGATGAAGGAACCGATGGACATGTAGATAATGTAGCATGCTTTGTTAAACCCGGAACAGTTATGGCTTTAAGTTGTTCAGATAAAAGTGATTCTTTTTATGAAAAAATAAATGAAAATTTAGAAATTTTAAAAACATCAACTGATAGCAAAGGTAGAAGTTTAAAAGTTATTGAACTAGAAATGTCTTACAAAAGATTAATACCTGATGATGATGAGCCTTGCTCGTATATAAATTTTTATATTGCTAATAATGGAATAGTCATGCCTAGTTTTGAAGATGAAAAAGCTGATTATAATGCTAAATCAGTTGTACAATCAGCCTTTCCTGATAAAAAAATTATTACTATTAATGGAATAGATATATCAATGGGTGGAGGCAATGTTCATTGTATTACTCAACAGCAACCTATAAGTAAAAGAAAATGAATATAATTACTAAATCAAAAAAACACTGTGAGGATGCAAACGAAAATTATTTTCGCCATATGTTTGTGGCATTAAAAATATCCTTTAGTTTATTTAGAGCCAGCTTAATGGCATTTGTACATTCAATTATTCCAGCATTTTTTGAAAAAGGAGCAAGTACTAAAATAATAAATTTATATAATTACCTAAATAGTAAAAAAAGGAATAATGATGAAAATTAAAGTTGCTGCTACTCAAATGTCTTGCAGTTGGGAAATTGAAGAAAATATTTCTAAAGCTAAAAAATTAATTGATCAAGCTGCTAAAAAAGGTGCTAATATAATTTTACTTCAAGAATTGTTTCAAACTCCTTATTTTTGTATTCAATATGATGAAGAAATATTTAAACTAGCTCAAACCTTCGAAAACAACAAAATATTAGATCAAATGAGTAAAATTGCTAAAGATTTGAATGTAGTTTTGCCAATTAGTTTTTTTGAAAAAGACAACAATGCATATTTTAACTCCATTGCTGTGATTAATGCTGATGGAAATATACTTGGTAAATATAGAAAATCTCATATTCCAGATGGACCTGGTTATTTAGAGAAATATTATTTTAATCCAGGTAATACAGGTTTTAAGGTTTGGAATACTAAATTTGGAAAAATTGGAATTGGTATTTGCTGGGATCAATGGTTTCCTGAAGCTGCAAGAATTATGGCTTTAAAAGGTGCAGAAATTCTTTTTTACCCTACTGCCATTGGCGATGAACTTATGAGTGAATATGATAGTTCATCTGCTTGGCAAAGAGTTATGCAAGGACATGCAGCAGCAAATATTGTTCCCGTTGTAGCTTCGAATAGAATTGGTTCTGAAACTGTAAAAGACCAAACAAATGGTTTTTATGGGAAATCATTTATTTGTGACAGAACAGGAAATATTATTTCAGAAGCAAGTAAAGATAAGGAAGAAATAATTATTGCTGAAATAGATATTGAAGAGAATCATTTATTCAGAAGAAATTGGGGATTATTTCGAGATAGAAGAATTGATCTTTATAAAGAACTTCTAACTTTAGATGGAAAGATTAAAGATTAAGATACCACTTATATTCAATATCAGATATTTCAGAATAAAAAGTATCTAATTCTTTTTTCTTTAAATCAGAATATATTTTTACATATTCATCAGAAAAATAATCTTTACAAAAATTAGAAGATTCAAACAAATCTATTGATTTCTCAACTGTAGTTGGCATTTTTGGATCCAAGTCAGTACAAGCATTGTCAATTCTAAAGTCTGAAGGTTTAATTTGTTTAATCAATCCTATGTGTATACCTGCTAGTATAGCAGATAATACTAAATATGGGTTTGCTTCAGCACCGGCCACTCTATGTTCAATTCTTTTTGAGCTATCTTTACCTCTTGGAATTCGAAATGCAACAGATCTATTATTTGGTCCCCAAGAATTATTTACTGGAACAAATTGATCAGGTTGAAAACGTCTATAAGAATTAACATTTGGTGCAAAAATTAAAAAATTATCATATGTTGTTTGTTGTAAGCCACCAATTGCATAAGCTAATTGTTCACTTCCCTCTTCTTTAGCACTTGCAAAAATATTATTATTTTTTTCATCAAATATACTTAAATGAACATGCATTCCACTACCTGTTTGGTCAATAAAAGGTTTTGAAAGAAAACTTGCTTCATATCCATGTTTTATTGCTGTTTCTTTTATTACTCTTCGCAATAGGGCGGCATCATCAGCTGCTTTAAGAACATCATTTGTATGATTTAAATTTATTTCAAATTGACCTGGAGCAAATTCTGATGAGGCAGTAGTTGCTGGTATATTTTGTATTTTGCAAAATTCGTTTACATCTTCTAAAAAATCATAAAATTCATCTAATTCTCTCATACCATAAACTTGAGTTCCTTCACTTTGCCTATTTGTTTCTTTTGAAATTGCTGGTTCTGGTTTTTCAGATATATTTTTTCTTTTTTTAAAAAGATAAAATTCTAATTCAAATGCAACTTTAAAAAACAAGTTTAGATCATCAAATCTTTCTAATATTTTTGCTAACACATTTCTTGGATCAATTATCGAGCTGTAACGTGATTCATCCTGAATCGTGATTAATACTTGTGCCAAAGGATCTTTGTGCCATGGCATTTTATTTAAAGAGCCTGCAACAGGATAGTATGTTGCATCTGGATCTCCATCACTAAAGCCTCTTCCAGCAGCATCTGGGCAATAACCGGTGGGGTCTAATAAAAAAGTTGAATAACAAAATTGAATACCTGATATAAAAAGCTTCTTGGCTTCATTTACTGGCAATCTTTTACCTCTTATAATACCTGAAATATCACTTAATATAGCATCAATATATTTGATATCTTGATTATTGGTACAAAATGATTCAAATTCTTCAAGAGAAGCTAGAGAAACTTTTTTATATTTTATAGACATTTAAAATTTATATGAAAAAAATAGGAATTTTTCAAGTAGGCTATCATTTAAAACAGATAGATCCTTGGTTCAAGACTAATAAATACAAATCTAATATATAATTTCTGTTAATTTTTATTGAATTTTTCTTAAATAATTGTTCTTATAAATATAAATTAATTAAATAATTATTGGGGGTAAAATGCCTAAATATGATTTAGCAAAAAAAATTGTCAATGGTGAATTATCACGTAGACAAATATTAAAAGGACTTGGAGCAGCGGGAGTACTGACGACTATATCTCCTGTTATTTCAAAATCTGCTTTTGCAAAAAGTCAAGTTGGTCTTTTCACTTGGGGTGGATATGATGATGATGGTCTTTATCAAGGTTACATTGATAAACACGGAGGAGCACCTGAATACACAACCTTTGGAGACGCTGAAGAAGGTTTACAAAAACTAAGAGCTGGTTATGTAACGGATGTCATTCATCCTTGTAATTCTGATCCGCCTAGATGGCAAAAAGCAGGTGTGATTCAACCTATAGACACAAGCAGATTGCCAAGTTGGGGAGATTTATTTCCTGAACTTACCCAAATGGGTACGATTAACTTTGATGGTAGCCAATGGATGGCGCCAGTTGATTGGGGCGATACGTCATTAATTTATAATCCGGACAAGGTTACCTGGATGTCTCCTGGTAATGAGAGTTTGGGTTTATTATTTGATGATAGAATGGAAGGTAAGCTTGCAGTTCTAGATTCAGCAGCAGATACTTGGTATCTTGTTGCAATTTATCACGGTATTGATGTTACGCGAATGCAACATGTAACAAAAACTCAAGTTGACAGCGTTTATGAAGCATTAAGAAAAATGCGTAAAAATGTAAAAATATTCACAACTGACACTGCATCAATGGAACAGGCAATATTGGATGAAGAAGTTTGGGCCGCATTGAGTTGGAATGAATCATCATGGAATACAGGTTTTCCAATGATGAGTCCTATTGAAGGAACTTTAACGTGGTCATGTGGTTTGGTGATTCATAAAGAAGCTCCAAATCTTGATCTTGCTTACGATTTGATCGAGTCTGCTATTAGTGCTGAAACTTCAGAATACTTACTAAATGAGTGGGGTTATGGTCATTCAAATAAAAAAGGATATGAAACTATAGATGCTGCTAGTTTGGCTGAAAGAGGTTTGGCTCCTGATCCAATTGCGCATTTAAGTAATGGTAATTTTAGCAATAGTCCATCGGATGAGATTACTGACTACATTGAGCAACAATGGGCTGAATATACAGCTGGTGGTTAATCATTAATTATATAAAATAATATTTTTGACCCGTAGTAGAAATTATTACGGGTCAATTTTTTTGAATAATTCTAATATCTTTTAAATTTATATTTAAATAACAATCTGAATTATGTGATAATCCTTCAAGTACATCAGACGTTGATACCATTATTGGTTTTGATAAACCTTCAATGTTAACATAAATATAAGTCATATTTCCATAAAAGGAAGTGTTTGCTATTAAGCCTTTAATACAAATATCTGAAATTTTTTCATTGGTTTTACTAATCATAATTGTTTCAGGCCTTATTGCGCAAACAATAGATTCATTCTGACTAAGATTGTTGTTACTTGTCATTATTTCATGCTCACCCAATTTATTAATTAGAACTTTTGCATTATTACCTTCAATTTTTACAATTTGAGTATCTAAAAAATTAATTTGCCCTATAAAATCACCTACAAATAAATTTTTTGGATTATCATATAAATCTCTTGGAGGGGATATTTGTAATATTTTCCCCTTATTCATCACAGCAACTCTATCTGACATTGTCATTGCTTCTTCTTGATCATGGGTTACAAAAATAAAAGTAATACCAATACTCCTTTGAAGGTTTCTCAATTCTAACTGCATTTCCTCTCTTAGTTTTTTATCAAGTGCTCCAAGAGGCTCATCTAATAATAGCACTTTTGGTTGCTTCACTAGCGCTCTTGCTAAAGCTATTCTTTGACGTTGACCCCCGGAAAGTTGATTGGAATAGCGATCTTCGTACCCCTCTAATTGGACCATCTTAAGGGCATCTTGAACCCTTTTATCCAATTCGTCTTTTGAAAGTTTCTCCTTCCTAAGACCGAACTCAATATTCCTTTTTACGTTGATATGCGGAAAAATTGCGTAATTTTGGAAAACCATATTTGTCGGTCTAAGATTTGGAGTTATATCGGTTACATCAAGGTTATCAATAAAAACTGAACCTGAAGAAGGGTACTCAAAGCCCGCTAAAATTCTAAGAAGAGTGGTCTTGCCACAACCTGATGGACCCAATAAAGAAAAAAACTCTCCTCTCGCTATATCTACATTTATATTATCAACAGCTACTACCTCTTCAAAATTTTTAGATACATTTTTAATTTTAATAAATTCTTTATCGCTCATTATATTCCACCGATGTTGCTTTTTTTATCCGAAGGACTACCTAAATTCCTTAACCAATAAGATAGCATAACTATAATAGATGTTGCCACAATAATCACTGCTCCCAATGCAAGTACATGAGGTAATTTTTTTGGAAATCTAAGCTGCCCCCACATGTATAAAGGAAGAGTTTGATCTTGAGACGATAAAAAGAACGCTAATATAAATTCATCAAAAGAAATAACAAAAGATAATAATAGTGAGGCTACAATAGCAGGTAAAGCTATGGGAAATGTTACTCGCCAAAAAGTACCCCATGCATTTTCACCAAGATCCATAGCGGCTTCTTCTAAATTCCTATCAAACCCCTCCATTCTTGATATCAGAACAAGCATGCAAAAAGGTGTGCAAAATAAAATATGTGAAATTGTGACCGGAACTAAGCCTAATTGAAGACCCATGCCGGTCCATAAAACAATTAATGATACTGCGATAATTATTTCAGGAATAACAAAAGGGAGAAGTATTGCGCCGTAAGACAATTGTCTTAATTTGACTTTATATTTTGTGAACGCTTTTGCAGCCAACAAAGCTATAAATGTACTAAAAATTGAAGCAATTACGCCCACTTTAACACTGTTCATTAGAGCTCTATGTAATCTACTTGAGTGTATCATTTGATCATACCATTTGAGTGTAAAACCTTTAAGTGGAAAAACCATGTGGATGGCATCATTAAATGAAAATACAGGCAACAACATTACCGGGATATATAAAAACGCAAAATAAACAATTGCATAAAAAAATAAAATATTATTCTTATTATACATTAAGACATCCTAAGGGAGACTTTTCTTGTTATATACGTAACAACCACAGCCACAAAACTAACTGATAGTAACATAAGAACTGCTGAAGCGGCTCCTAATGGAAAATTGTTTGCTCTTCCAAAAAGACTTTGTATCATGTTGGATAACATTCTACCGTCTGTACCGCCAACAAGTTGTGGAGTTACATAATCACCAACAGTTGGGATAAAAATAATTAAAATAGCGCCAATAACCCCAGGCAAAGATAAAGGAAAAGTCACGCGCCAAAAAGTTTCAAATTTCGTATTACCTAAGTCATACGATGCTTCAAGGAGTGACTTATCAATTTTATCTAAAGAAACATATAAGGGTAATATTGCAAATGCCGCCCAAGCATGCGCCAAGGTTAATACTACAGCGGTTTGACTATAGATTAGAAAACTTAACGGTTCACCAATCATTCCTGAAGCTATTAAGGCACTATTTATAACCCCTTTGTGACCAAGAATGACTTTCCAAGAAAACACTCTCAATAAGTAACTTGTCCAAAAAGGAAGTGTCATTAATACTATCCAAAGCATTTTATTTTTCTTCACATAAAATGCAATATAATAGGCCAGAGGGTAAGTTGTAATAAGAGTTACAAGGGTAACAAAAAAAGAAATCTTAATAGATCTAACAAGAAGCATTGTGTAAACTGGTCTGCTGAAAAAATCTTTGTAACGATCAAAGGTTAAGGTTGTATCAATTTCTATCATGCTAACTTGAGTGTGAAAGCTAGTTACCACCGTTAAAAGCATAGGCGATGCCATAGCTAGAATAACCAAAATAAGTGCTGGTAAAAGCAAGGAGTAGGCTTTTATATTATCGTTTTTTGCGTATATTTTCTGCCAAAAACGTATCATGATGGGGTACGCTACTTTATTCGATTAAAGATTGCAATCCTCTTTTATAAAGAGAATTAGCAATAATTATTCTGTGTATCTCACTTGTTCCCTCCCAGATACGATCTGCTCTTAGCTCTCTATAGTACCTTTCTGCTACATTTTCTCTCATATATCCTCTTCCTCCAAATATTTGAACAGCCCTATCTGCAATTCTGTTGGCCATTTCTGATGCATACAATTTAACCATTGAGCATTTACCATGTAAAATTTTTACATCTTGATTAGCATCATGAGCTTTACAAATTTCATAGAGCATAAGGCGTGCAGCCGCTAAATCGTTTACACTATCGGCCAGCATAAATTGTATTGCTTGATAATTGGATATTTTTTCTCCAAATGATTCTCTTTCCTTAGCAAATACTGTTGCTTCTTCTATTAATCTCTCTGCTGCTCCACAACATCTTGCAGCTATTCCCAACCTCTCATGTCTAAACCATGAATGTGTATAGTCCATGCCTATTCCTTCATCTCCAATTATATTTTTACTTGGTATGGACACATTATTAAACCGATAAATAGAATGATGATGAGAGTATGTATGACTGAAAAGTGGAGTATCTATATGTTCTATACCTTCTAAATTTTTATCTACGATAAACAAAGAATGTTTATCTTTGTTTAGTCCAGATTTAATTTTTGCTTGTAGAAAAAAAAAGTCTGCTTTATTGGCACTTGTAATATACCACTTTTCTCCATTGATGATGTATTGATTCTCTTTTTTTTCCGCTGTGCTTTGTATAGAACCTTCAACATCAGAAGCGGCTCCTTTTTCTGAAATTGCATAACATTCTCTTTTGGAACCTTCTAAAAGAGGTTTTAAATAATTATCTTTTTGATAATCAGTAAAATGATTAGCCATCCAATCTTGCACTTCAGGAAAACACCAACAAAGAGCGTTGGTAACCTTCCCTAGTTGCTCCCAAATAATCATTTGTTCAAACATGCTAAGGCCAAGACCCCCACTCTCTTTTGGTATGCCCATCCCTGATAATCCAAATGTTAAAGCTATTTTGCGATGTTTTTTTTCAATTTCTTCAGGTAATTCACCTTGATTCATTTCAGCATGAACTTCCCAAGGAATTAATTCATCTTTTACAAATTTTCTAATTTTTTTTTGCCAATCAAAAGCTTTAGGTGTCATGCCACTGTACATATAATTCTATAAAATATTTTTAAATTGTTTTGGAAAATTTGATTTTATATAATTAAAACAAATTTGTTTTGCTTGCTTTCTTTTAAAAGTATCAGGGTCCTCTAATTGATCAAGCCATAACCCCATTACCAAAGCTTGTAATCCATTAGAAATATTAGTTAATGAAATTTTAGACTTTTCTAATTTGATTAATTCTCTAAATATATCTTCTATAATTTTTTGATAATACAAATCTCTTTCTTTGCATATGTGATGGTAAGCAGGTTTAAATTTTACCTCACTAAAGAAAGTAAACCACAAGGCAATTTTATCTCTACTGCATATTTTATTACTAAAATCATTATTTATAATAGCAATGATTTGTTTACATGGATCTGACCCAGATTTTTTAAGACAATTTTGGAAAGATTGTAAATATTCATTAGAAATAAATTTTAAAGTTTCAATTAACAATAGTTCTTTACTTTTAAAATGAAAATTAACAATACCTTGAGATAACCCTGCTCCCTGTGAAACATCTAACATAGTTGTTTCATTTATTCCTTTTTCTGAAATACTTTTAATTGCAGAAGAGATTAATTTTAAATTACTTGTTTGTTTATTTGCTATCCGTAAATTTAAACGTTTCATTTCAGCTATATTATAAAAGTTTAAAAGAGTTTTTCATAATTAGCTATATTTTACAAGAAATTTGGTTGAATGGTCATTCAAAGAGATATAAGAATTATATAGTTCATGAATAACAAACAATATGATGTGGCTATTGTAGGTGGGGGTCATAATGGTCTTACAACTGCATGTTATCTTGCAAAATCTGGTTTAAAAATAATTGTTGTAGAGCAGCATGATTATGTTGGGGGAGCCGCTGTTAGCAAAGAATTATATCCAGGTTGGACATATTCTAATTGTTCTTATGTTTGTAGTTTACTTCGACCAGAAATATTCAGAGATTTAGAATTATCAAAATTTGGTTTGCAAATAATTCCTTATGAAGGAAGTGCTACAATGTTAAATGATGGGAGATTTTATGCTCACTATAATGATCATGATTTAACTTATCGTTCTATTGCACAATTTTCCAAAAGAGACGCGGAAGCATATGATCGATTTAGTAGAGATGTAATGCGTCAATGCAAAATTATCAAACCTCTATTAAAAATGACACCTCCTGATCCTACTTCGTTTGCTCCTAAAGATGTTATGGGTCTTTTTGAATTTGCAAAATATTTTGTAGCAAAAGATGAGCTTGGTGGGTTAGGCGAAAAAGAAATTTATGACACTATTCGCTTTTGGACAATGAGTGTTAGAGATTATCTTGAAGAATATTTTGAATCTGATGTTGTGAAGGCACATTTAGCTGGTTCTGCTATTATTGGAACTGCTCTAGGTCCTTATTCACCTGGTTCCGCTTATGTATTATTACATCATTATATGGGTGAAGTTGATGGAACTATTGGAGCTTGGGGGTATTCACGAGGAGGTATGGGTTCTATCACTCAAGCAATGTCAAAATCGTTTCAAGCAAAAGGTGGTGAAATAAAAGCAGGCTCACCTGTTTCTAAAATTCTTATTAAAAACAATCGAAGTTATGGTTTAGTTTTAAAAAATGGAGATGAAATTTATGCAAATAAAATTGTATCAAATCTTGATGTAAAAAGAACTTTTTTAAAAGTTGTAGAACAAAAACAATTGCCTGAAGATTTTTACCTAGCTGTAAAAAATTTTAAAATAAGAGGCTCTTCAGGTAAATTAAATATTGCCCTTGATGAACTTCCTGTTTGGAAAAGTATTCCAGTTGGAGATCCTGCTGGAACAGGTGATTTACATATAACTCAAAGTATTGAGGAGATGGAAGGTGCTTATGATGATTGGAAGGATGGAAAATGGTCATCCTATCCTTATGTTGATATGTGTATTCCAAGTATTAATGATCCGACAATGGCTCCTCAAGGAAAACATTACATGTCTGTTTTTATACAATATGTACCTTACAATCTTGCTAACGGAGGCTGGACACAAGAAAAACGTAAAGAATTTGGAAAACATGTAATGAGTAGAATTGGTAATTACTCAAAAAACTTTAATGACATTATAAAACATGCTGAAATTCGTACACCAAAAGAACTAGAAGACGAAGTGGGTCTTACTGAAGGAAATATATTTCAGGGCGAACTAACAATGGATCAATTAATGTTTAACAGACCTATCCCAGGTTATGCTCAATATAAAACGCCTATAAAAAATTTATACATGTGTGGTTCTAGTACACATCCAGGTGGAGGAGTCATGGGAGCGCCGGGAGCTAATGCCGCAAGAGAAATTTTACGTGATTTGAATAAAAAAATTGAGTCACACTATATATGAGCAAGTATGATGTAATCATTATAGGTGGAGGTCACAACGGACTGGTGTGTGCCTCTTATTTATCAAAAAAAGGATATAAAATACTTATTCTTGAAAAAAATGAAAAACTTGGAGGTCTTGTTAATTGCGCTAGTTCTCTTAATGGATTTTCTTCTAAAATATTAGGTGATTTAAATATTAAATTGCCTAAATTAAATTATAATTCTTATATTGTTGCTCTTCATTCTGAACAACAACATACAATCCTTCAAGAAAATAATAATAAAATTAATTTCATTAAATCAAATGCTAATGAAGAAAATCAAAAAAAATTTTCATCACTAATAAATAAATATAAAATCTATGCCTCAACTTTAAGTAACTTTATGTATGAAGTTCCCCCTCGATTGAAATCGGGAAAAAGTAAAGATACTTGGCAACTTATTAATATGGGTTGGAAAATAAGAAAACTGGGAAAGAAAAATATGCGTGAATTTCTTAGGGTGATAGGGCTAAATATTGCTGATGACCTTGAAGATAATCTTAGGGATAATACTTTGATGGGTCTCTTGTCACACGAAGCAATACTAGGTTCAAATTTAGGTCCGAGATCTCCAGGATCGATATTATCGCTTCTTTATAAACAAGCAATACAGAACGGACTTTTTGCATCTGAAAAATATGATTTTCATCAATTAATACCATCTTTAGAAAAAAATTGTCTCGATCAAGGAGTAGAAATAAAAAACAATGCTAATGTAAAAAAAATAATAACTACTAATAATCAAGCAACGGGAGTGATCTTAGATAATGAAGAAAAAATTGAAGCAGGAATAATTATTTCCAATGCTGATCCCAAAACAACATATTTTGATTTATTAGGAACAGAGCCTCTTGATACAGACTTTATAAGAAGAGCAAAAAATATTAGAACTAAAGGCAATATAGCAAAACTCACAATCACTTTAAAAGAAAATCCCTTAATAATAAATATTGAAAAAGAAAAAATGAATGCAAAATTTATTTATGCTCCTGATATTAATTATATAGAAAGAGCTTTTAATGCTAGCAAGTACAATAAATATAATGAAAATTTATGTTTTGAATTTCATCATTGTGTAAACGTTATTGTCGCAAATATATATTATGTGCCTTATGTTAAAAATAATACTCACGATAAAGAAAAGCTCATTCAACACAGTATAAATTTATTGAAACCGTTTATTTCTAACTTAGAGATTGAAAATGCTGAGTTGATAACTCCAAATGAAATTGAAGAAACATATAATGTTATGGGAGGTCATTGGCATCATGGAGACTTTGAGATTGATCAAATGTTAATGATGCGACCATTTTATGGTTCGGCTCAATATACAACTCCAATAAAAAATTTATATCTTTGTAGTGCTGGCACTCATCCGGGAGGTGGCATTACTGGGATCAATGGCAGGAATGCTGCAAAGAAAATTATTCGGGATAAAATATGAGTCAAACTAATATATCCTATAAACAACCACTTTTAGAAACGCCTTTTCATGAAAAAACACGGGAGAAGTGTTATGCTCATGATTGGCACAAGTGGGCTGGATATAAAGTAGTAAAACAATATACTTCTGCAGAATTAGAATACACGGCCATACGTAATACGGCTGGTGTTATAGATATAACGCCAATGCACAAATATAGTGTCCAAGGAAAAGATGCTAAAAAATTTATTAATAAATTGATCACCAGAAATATTGATAATATTCAACCCAATCAAGTTGTATACGCTCTTTGGTGCAATGAAGATGGTTTTCTCGTTGATGACGGAACTGTTTTTTGTTTTGATGAAAATAACTTTAGAATTTGTAGTGGAGAGAGAAATTTAAATTGGTTTGAAGATACAGCTATTGGTTTTGATGTAACAATTGAAGATATAAGTCATTCAATAGCAGCATTAGCTTTCCAAGGTCCCCTTTCGTGTAAAATTTTACATATGCTCAATGCAAATAAAATTGAAAATTTAAAACCGTTTTGTTTTGATCAATTCACAATTAATAATCAAGAGATCACAATTTCTAGAACAGGATTTTCAGGTGACCTTGGTTATGAATTGTGGTGTGATCCTTCACAAGCTCATGAGGTATGGGACGCACTATTTTCTTTTAATAAAGATTATAAAATATTAGCTGCTGGGTTAGATGCATTAGATATGGTTAGAGTAGAAGCTGGATTTATTGTGGTAAATGCGGATTTAATAGCTGCTGAACACGCTCTCAGGCCAAATAGAATGCGCACACCTTATGAGTTGGGATTAGCTTGGATGGTAAATTTGGATAAAGAATTTTTTACAGGAAAAGAAGCCTTGATTAAACAAAAGAACAAAGGTGTAGAAAAAAAACTTATAGGTTTAGATGTGCAAGGAGATAAGCCAGCCGTGGGATCTGTATTATATGATGGTTCAAAAAAAGAAATAGGTATTGTTACAACTGCAATGTGGTCTCCTACTCTTAAATCAAATATTGCCATGGGTTATGTTAATAAAGAATTTATTAAACTTGGATCAAAAATTCTTGCAGAAATTTATCATCCAGAAGAATTAGAATACAGAAAGATTTGGGCACAATGCAAAGTTGTCAAAAAGCAATTTTTAAACCTTGAAAGACGGAATGCAGTTCCGGCTTTAATATAAGAGATGATATGAAAAACGATTATGTAAGTGATATTCATAAAAAAGATAAACTCATCCTTCATCCTTATGAAGATCTTAAAGATCGTGGTTCATACGATAGAAAACTAATAGTTAAATCAGATAACATTTATTTATATGATGAAGATGGTAAACGTTACATTGATGGCCCTGGTGGCATGTGGTGCAATAACATTGGTCATGGAAATAAAGAAATGGCTGAAACTATTAAAAACCAAGTTGAAAAAATGGACTACTGTAGTCCTTTCTCAGAATCAAATGAAACTTCAGCAGAATTAGCATCTGTTTTATCTGAATTATCACCTGGCGATCTAAATACAGTTTTTTTTACTCCTGATGGATCAAGTGCGAATGAAACTGCGCTACGTTTTGTAATGTTATATAATAATATTTTAGGCAGACCTAAAAAAAAACATATTATTTCACGGGATCGTGCTTATCATGGAAGCACTTATCTCACAGCGTCCATTACTGGAAAAGATAGAGAAGAAAATAATTTTGATTTTGAAAAAAATTTTATTCATCATTTAGGCTCTCCCAATCCTTATAGAAAAAAAGACGATCAAACCGTAGAAGATTTTTGTGATGAAAAAGTAAAAGAATTTGAAAACAAAATATTAGAAATTGGATCAGATAAAGTGGCTGCGTACATTGCTGAACCGGTTCTTGCTTCAGGTGGTTGTATTGTTCCACCTAAAAATTACATCAAACGTTTTTGGGACGTTTGTAAAAAATATGATGTTTTATATATTTCTGATGAAGTGGTTACAGCTTTTGGAAGACTTGGACACTTTTTTTGTTCTGAAGATGAATTTGAAATCATCCCAGATATTATTACTACTGCAAAAGGAATTACTTCTGGATATATTCCTTTAGGAGCTGTTTTAATTTCTGACAAATTAATTGCCCAAATCAGCAAAGACTCTTCTATGTTATTTCATGGCTTTACTTACTCAGGGCATCCAGTTTCTTGTGCAGCTGCATTAAAAAACATTGAAATAATGAAACGAGATAAGATTCTTGAGCATGTAAGAGAAATTGCTCCTTACTTTTATCAAAAACTTAATAAATTGTATGAAATACCTATCGTTGGTGATGTTCGAGGTATTGGGCTTATGGCAGGCATTGAATGTGTGATTGATAAAAATAGTAAAAATCCATTAATATTAGATAAAGCTATAGCTTCACGAATAGATGAGGAATCACTTAAGCTCGGATTAATAATTAGACCAATATACCATATATGTGTGTTATCCCCTGCTCTCATTATACAAAAAAATCAAATAGATGAACTCGTCGATAAATTATTTCAAGCAATTTCTAATGCTACTACACAACTTGAGATAGAAGGCTTATGGTCGAAATAACTAATAATCATGTTTTCAAAAATAAGTAATTATGTTGATTTTAAAAGTATTAATACAAGTGTAAAGTATTTATCAATTGCAGCTTTTTTTACGGGTCTTGGACTCGGATATTTTTTTACTATTATTGTTATTGTTGCAAAGTATAAAGACTTCTCTGAAGGAACAATAGGTTTGATAGTTGCTTGCTTTTCTTTTGGTCTAATGTCAGCTGGATTTATTGTATCAAAAGTTTTGGGTAGAATTGGTTTGTATAAAACAATGCTACTTGCGATTACTATACAAACATTATGTGTAATTTTAATGTTTGTTTTTTTTAATCCAGCAAGTTTAGCAATTAATCATTTTATTATGGGGATATTAGCTGGAATAAATTGGATGACAATGGACACATGGGTTAACGTTGTATCTGACAATAAAACTAGAGGCAAAGCAATTGGTTTTTATAATTCAGCTATTACTACAGGCTTTGCTATCGGACCTCTATTAGTTGGTTTATTTGGTGCTCAAGGTCTGTTTCCAATAATAATTGCTATAACTCTAATGGTCATCAGATCTCCTGTAATTATTATTATAAAACAACATATTCAAAGTGTCCGTATCCCAAAAATAGAAACAAAACTTAATTTCTCCTTTATTAAAATTGCACCCTTTATATTTTTAGCAATATTTGTTGGTGGAGTGAATGATTCTTCTTTTGGAGCTTTATTTCCTGCTTATATGATTAAT
Source organism: uncultured Alphaproteobacteria bacterium (assembly GCA_902607435.1). Taxonomy (GTDB): domain Bacteria; phylum Pseudomonadota; class Alphaproteobacteria; order HIMB59; genus CACLJX01. Next base: position 76,972 of record CACLJX010000007.1, read on the forward strand.
GAGTATTTTTCTGACAAACAAATTGGATATTTGTTATTTTTTGGTTTATTTTTTGGTGTTATCTCCCAACCTTTTATTGGGGCTTTGACTGACAAAATAAATAAAAGAAATTTTATCTTTGTATTATTGATAGTACATTTAATTTGGCCAATCTTACTACATAATTATACCTTTAGTTTAGCACTTTTATGGTTGTCAGTTCTTTTATGGGGCATTGCCAGCATAAGTCTCTATACCGTAACACTAGCCTATCTTGGTGAACGTATAAACATAGCTGAACTTTCAATAGCAACTTCCGTTTTTATAATAGTTTATGAATTTGGAGAATTTTTAGGTCCAGCTATAATTGGATTAGTAATGGATTACAAAGGCAACAATGGCTTTATTTATTCTTTAATAATCTTTACATTTATTTCATTATTTGTTGGTATTATAAGAAGTTTTGCGAGAAAAGAAACTCATGGAATTTAAAATTATTGAAGCAGAACCAAAACATATTGAACAAGTAGGTGAGCTATTTGATTTGTACAGACAATTTTACAAATATGAATCAAATTTAATTGAATCAACGAATTATATTAAAGACAGAATTAAAAATAATGAATCTATAATTTTTATAGCCATAAATGATGCTAATAAAGCGATTGGTTTTGTTCAACTTTATGAAACTTTCGGATCACTTGATTTGGGAAAAATTATAATTCTATATGATTTATATGTAAAAAAAGATCATAGAAAAAATAATATAGGAAGAAAATTAATGATTAGATCCCATGAATATGCCAAAAAAATTAATGCAAAACGAATACAACTATCAACAGCTACAGATAATTTTATTGGCCAATCATTATATGAATCTTTAGGTTATGTAAAAGACATTGATTTTTATACGTATGATTTTGAAATAAAGTAGTTTTAACCAAATCTTCTTTTTAATTCATAAGTGTATTCTGGGCCCATACCACAACAACTACCAATTATCTTTACCCCTTGATCAACCCAGCCTTGCATATCTTTTGAATACATTTCAGGAGTATAATTTTTATCAAAATTCCAATTTGGACGAACATAAGCTCCTTTGTGAGGATAGGCACCTAGATAACCAATCCATTTTTCTTTTATCGCTTGCAAACCTTTTGTAATATTTTTTGTTTCAGAATGCATAAGCAAAACTGCATCAAAATTAGAATTAATATTATTTAAAGTTTCAGAAAATTTCATCTTTGAGTTTTCAAAAGCTAATAAATCTCCTGCTTCACTTTCTTCACCGCAACTTAATCCTAGCCAAACAGGCATACCTGAAGCTAAAGCAGCATCAATTGCTGGTTTGCAAATAGAAGGGTTAATAATCATTTCTAAAATTATCAAATCAATATTATATTTTTTAAAAATACTAATCTGTTCATTAAAATTTTTTAAAATTTTATTATAATTAAAACTACCTTCTCGAATACTTTCTTCTGTAAATTTTGAAATACTTCGTTGGTCAGTTTTCATATAATCTCGAAATTCTGAAGGATCATTAATTCCATCTACAATATCTGCTACTAAGGATAGTGATAAAGAACCCGCAATAGCTACTTTTTTATCAGGAAAATGATCTCTAGCCAAAATGGCACATTCCATTGCTTTTTCGTTGATGGCAACTGTTTGATCTTTAAAATTTGAATATTCAAGAACATGTCGTGCTGACGAAAATGTATTGGTAGTAATAACATCTGCTCCAGCTGAAATATAATCTTTATGAATATTTTCTAAAATTTGTGGATGAGTGATTGATGCTGGACCACACCATCCCGCCCTATCCATCTGCGCACCTCTTTTTTCCAATTCTGAACCGTTAGCACCATCAAGAATAACAATTTTATCATTATTTAATTTATCTTGAATATACTTGTAATTTTCCATAGACATTAAACTTTCATGATTTAAATTAATCATACATTATTACAATTTATATGAAGCAAGTAAAGTTTGTACAAATGAAAGATGGAGATAAAACAGACTATGATCTTCTATCTAATTTTGAAGAAAAACATATTAAAGGAACTGCTGATAGAATCATTAGAGTTCTAAAAAGTTTAGATAATTCTCTTGGCGGATACAAGATTTCTAGATTAGAGCATTCATTACAAACAGCGTCTAGAGCGAAACGAGATGGTTCTGATGAAGAAATGATCGTTGCTGCTTTATTACATGATATTGGAGATGAAATAGCACCTCTAAATCATTCAGAACTTGCAGCTTCTGTTTTAAAACCTTTTGTATCTGAAAAAACTCGGTGGATTGTTGAAAAACATGGTTTATTCCAAACTTATTATTACAATCATCATTATGGACAAGACAGAAATTTAAGAGATAAATATATGGGACATCCACACTACAAAGAAACTATTAATTTTTGTCATAAATGGGATCAAGCTTCATTTGATCCTAATTACCAAACAATACCGCTAGAAGATTTTATACCTATGGTAGGACGAATCTTTAATAGAGAACCATACAAAAATTATTGATTATTTTTTTAATTTTTTGATAAGATGTAATTCGCCTGGATTAAAATTTTTTTTATTTTCATCAATAAATGAATCAATTAAATTAGATTTTTCCAATTCAAATTCTATTACTTTTCTTACACTCAAATCAACATACAGTGAACACACTTCAGTAGTAGCTGCTAGATATTTTTCTTCTTTATGAAGCATCTCTAATTTATAAACTATACGTTTTTTATCATGATCGAGAAAAAGTAGATTTAAATCAACCTCATCCCCTACCTTTACTTCTTTGTCATAAGTTGTGTGAGACTCTACTGCAAATGTTGTTCTTTTCTGGTTAATGGCAGAATCTTCACCTATGTTAAATTTTTCCAACAAAGTTTCCCAGGCTACATCAAAAAGATGGATATAAAAAGCCAGATTCATATGGCGATTATAATCAACCCACTCTGATTTAACTCTACCTGTTTTTAAATAAATACTCACTTGTTGGTCTCTAGAAAATAGGATACTACAATTACATAAAATGAACAATAATGTAATAATTTCTTGTCCAGTAACTGGTTCGGGCGATACTGCAAAAAAACATCCTAATTTGCCAATTACGCCAAAACAAATTGCAGAAGCCGCTATTGAAGCAGCACAGGCCGGCGCCGCTATTGCCCACATACATGTAAGAGAGCCTGATGGCAGACCAAGCCGTAAATTAGAGTACTATAAAGAAGTTGCAGAAAGAATTCGATCAAGTGATACTGATGTTATACTTAACTTTACTACTGGTATGGGTGGTGATTTTGAGGTTGGAGAGGGTAAGGACCCTCTAAATCCAGTAGGAAAAAATACTGATATGATACATGCTCTTGACAGACTGGAACATGTGGAAGAATTGTTGCCTGAAATGTGTACCTTAGATTGTGGTTCTTTGAATTTTGGTGATACAAATATGACTTTTATCCATACTCCAATTCAACTTCGGGAAGCAGCAAAAAAAATGAAAGAACTTGGTGTTAAACCAGAAATGGAAGCTTTTGAAATGGGCCATCTTTGGTTTGCTAATCAATTATACAAAGAAGGTTTTATTCAAGATCCTCCTTGGTACCAAATTTGTTTAGGTATACCTTGGGGAGCTCCAGCGAATACTAGCACAATGAAAGTAATGGCAGATATGGTTCCAACAGAGGGTATGTGGGCTGCTTTTGGTATTGGTAGAATGGAAATGCCTATGGTTGCTCAAGCTGTTCTTTTAGGTGGCAATGTCAGAGTAGGACTTGAAGATAACCTTTATCTTGAGAAAGGTGTATTAGCATCCAATGGTCAATTAGTTGAAAAATCTGTTCGTATAATTGAAGATCTTGGGGCTAAAATACTTACTCCGTCTGAAACAAGGAAAAAATTAAAATTAAAAAAACATTTTTAATTTGAATGGGTTCAGTAATAAAAAAGATTGCCGTTATTGGTACTGGAGTTATTGGTACTGGCTGGACTATAAGGTTTCTTGCAAAAAATAAAATAGTGTATGTTTTTGATCCAAAATCTAAACAAAAAGAATATTTATTAAATGAAATTAAAAGGGTTAATCAACCAATTAAAAAATTTTACAACATTAAAAGATTCTCCATTAAAAAATTACATTTTACCAACTCTATCAAAGATGCTGTTAAAAATGCAGATTTAATCCAAGAAAATACACCTGAAAATGAGGTTATTAAAAAAAAGATTATTAGAGATATTAGTAAATGGGCCAAACCAAATGCTATAATCGCTTCAAGTTCATCAGGTCTTCTACCTACCCGTATTCAAACTGCTTGTAAAAATCCTGAAAGATTTTTGATTGCTCATCCGTTTAATCCTGTTTATTTATTGCCTCTTGTAGAATTAGTAAAAGGAAAAAAAACAAAAAAAATATATATTAATACTTCAAAATTATTTTATAGATCATTAGGTATGGAACCCTTAGAATTAAAAAAAGAAGTTGAAGGATATCTATCTGATCGATTGCAAGAATCTATATGGAGAGAATCTCTTCATATAATTAATGAAAACTTAGCAACCACTGATGATTTAGACAAAGCTATTACTAATGGGCCTGGTCTTAGATGGTCATTAATGGGAAATTTTTTAACTTTTCATCTTGCTGGTGGAAAAAAGGGTATGAAACATACTCTAGAGCAATTTGGACCTACGCTTGAACTTCCATGGACAAAGCTAAAAGCTCCTAAACTTTCAAAAAACCTAAAAAATAAAATAATTCAAGGGGCAAAAAAACAATCTAAAGCTAAATCAATAAGCAAACTAACTTCATTTAGAGATAATTTTTTAATTGACCTATTAAAACTAAAAAATAAATATAAAATTTAACGATGATTATAAACTCAAAATTTATTGCCTTAAAAGAGTATATCCCTACTGGAAGTCCTGAACTATTTCATTTTTCAATTAATAATGAAAAAATTAAACTAGAAAAAGACAAAAATGTTTTGATTAAAAATCAATGGATATCTGTTGATCCTTATATGCGAGCACGAATGACTGAACGAAAAAATTATAAACCCCCTTTTGAATTACAAAAACCAATGGAAGGAGCTGCTATAGGTAAAGTTTTATATAGTAATTCTTCTAATTATTCTGTTGGCGATGTAGTTATGAGTGATTTTGGTTGGCGTGATTACTATGTTGCAGAAGAAAAAAAATTAAAAAAAATTAAACCAATAAATGTTCCATTACAAACTTATCTAGGACCTTTAGGATTTACTGGACACACAGCTTATATTGGACTTTTTCGCATTGGAGATCTTAAAGAAAATCAAACAGTTTTAGTTTCTTCTGCTGCAGGATCTGTTGGATCAATAGTTTGTCAAATAGCTAAAATAAAAGGATGCAAGGTTATTGCTAGTACTGGAAGTGATGAAAAAGTTAAATGGTTAACAAATGAACTTGGTGTTGATCATGCTTTTAATTATAAAAAAGTTGATAATTTAGTTTTACATTTAAAATCTTTATCCTCAGAGGGTTATGATTTATATTTTGACAATGTCGGAGGTCATTTTTTAGAATCTGCAATTTATAGAATGAAAAATTATGGCAAAATTGTTATCTGTGGGAGAATTTCACAAATGAATGCTACTTCCTCAGGTGAAGGTCTCAAAAATATGGCTCATGTTTTAGTAAAAAGACTTACAATAAAGGGTTTTTTAATATTTGATCATTTTGATGACAATTATGATTTTGAAACAGACATGAAAAATTGGATTTTAAATAAACAAATTAAATGGAAAGAAACTATTGTTGAAGGAATTGAAAATACGCCTCAAGCTTTTTTAGACCTCCTTAATGGAAAAAATATAGGAAAGATGCTTGTAAAAATTTAAGATAACATTTTAAATAGTTACATAAGGGGAAGTACCTCTATAACTGATATCTAATTTTAAATTTTTATCTATTGGCGGGAAAGCCCTTTGTTCACAATCTGTGCGTGGACAAATTCTGCATGAAATACCAATTGGTGTTTCTAGTTTTTTATTTTCTAGATCAATCCCATCAGCATAAGTTAATTCTTTCGCATATTGCATATCACAACCTAAACCTATTGAAACAAAACTTTTGATAGCACCATATTTTTCAATACCTTTTTCAAAAGCTCTAGCAATACAAAAATATACTTTGCCATCAGGCATACGAGATATTTGAGTATTGATTTTTCCAGGACTTGAAAAGGCACTATATACATTCCAACGTGGACATGCTCCTCCATGACGTGGAATATGTATTCCTGAAAGAGAGAAACGTTTTGAAACATTTCCTGCATTATCAGTTTTTAAAAAATGAAAAGGGACTCCTTCATTACCTGGTCTTTGAAGATTTGTTAGTCTATGCGTAACCTGCTCAAAACTAGTTGCAAAATGATGCATAAGCAATTCCACATCGTATCGGAATTTTTTAGCAGTAATTATAAAATTATCATAAGGCATAAGAATTGCAGAGGATAAATAATTTAACAAAGAAATTTTTAATAAATTTACAATATCTTGTGAAGTAATTTTATTTTTTTTGATTATATTATTTATTTCATCTTCTCCTTCAAAAAAAGCAATTTGATATGCTAGATGAAAGTTTCTTGATGAATAATTTAACATTTCAGATACATAAAGCGTATTTTTATTTCGATCATATCTTTTTACAGATTTTTCATTTTCTTCAGGAGTAATAACTTTGACTTTAGTATTATGCTCATTCAATAAATATTGGATTAAAGTATGTCCAATTGTTCGATGACCTTCTTCAAAGTAAATTTTTTCTCTTAGGTTTTCAGCTTTTTGTTCTAAGCTTGGAAAATAATTTTTATTTTCTTGAAGAAAATCAGATACTATCTCAACAGGAAGTCTTG
>CACLJX010000008.1 GCA_902607435.1 uncultured Alphaproteobacteria bacterium
TCTACAATATTATTTTTTTGATTTTTACCTATCTCAATACAAAGTAAAGAGCTAATGTGCATGATTTTTGATGCAATAGAAGCTATTTTTTTATACGCATTTAAACCATCTTTTCCTGCTTCAAGTGCTACTTTTGGTTCATAAAATTTTATTTCATCTTCACAATTTATATATTCTCTATGTGTAAGATAAGGAGGATTACAAATAATTAAGTCAAATTTGTTAATTTCAGAAATCCAATTGCAATTTATGAATTTAATCTGATCATTTACCTCATGTTTTCGCGAATTCATCATTGCAACCTTGATAGCATCTTTAGAAATATCAGTAGCAATAATTTCAGAATTTTTATAAATTTTAGCTAATACTATTGCCAAGCATCCTGACCCTGTTCCTAAATCACATATTTTTATATTTTTTTCAAAATCAAAAAAATATTTTTTTGCAGCTTCAATTAAAAATTCAGTTTCTGGCCTCGGATCTAAAACTCTATTATCAACATAAAAATTATAGCTCCAAAATTCTTTATTATTAAATATTTTTGATATAGGTTCACGACATATTCTTCTTTTAAAAATTGAGTTAAATTTAACTAAATCAATTTTATTAATTTCAAAATTGCTAAAAAAAATATCCTTTTTATTAATTGATGAAAAATTTAGTAAAGCTCTTAACTCTATTTCAGGATATAAGAAATTTTCATTTTGTAATGTTAACAAACTATTTTTAATAAAATTATTCATTATTTAAATTAGCTATTTTTTTAGTTTCATCATTAGCAATTAAAGGATTAATAATTGCATCAAGTGAACCTTCTAGAATTTCATTTAGTTTATAAAGGGTTAAATTAATTCTATGATCTGAAATGCGACCTTGAGGAAAATTATAGGTTCTTATTCTTTCTGATCTATCACCTGAGCCTACTTGAGATTTTCTATTGTTTGCTCTTTCTTGCTCTCTAATTTGATTTTCTTTATCTAATATTCTAGACCGTAGTATTTTCATTGCTTTAGCTTTATTTTTGTGTTGAGATTTTTCATCCTGTTGAGAAACTACAACACCTGTTGGTAAATGAGTAATTCTAACTGCACTATCTGTTGTATTAACTGATTGGCCGCCGGGTCCACTCGAACGAAAAACATCAATCCTCAAATCTTTATCTTCAATATTAATATCAACTTCTTTTGCTTCAGGTAAAACAGCTACTGTAGCTGCAGAAGTATGAACACGCCCACTAGTTTCAGTCAATGGTATACGTTGAACCCTATGAACTCCTGATTCGAACTTTAATCTTGAAAAAACATTATTTCCTGAAATATTGCAAACAACCTCTTTTATGCCCTTAAGCCCTGTTTCAGAAATTGATAAAACTTCAAATTTCCATTTTTGAAAATCTGCATATTTTTGATACATATTAAATAAATCCGCTGCAAAAAGCGAAGCTTCATCTCCACCTGTACCTGCTCTTATTTCTAAAATTGAATTTTTTTCATCATTAAAATCTTTAGGAATTAATAATCTTAAAAGATTATTTTCATAAAATTCAATTGATAAATAGGCTTTTTTAAGTTCTTTTTCAGCTTCATTTCTAATAAGAATATCTGGATCGTTTTGAAGATCTTTTAAATCTTTAATATTTTGTTTACATTTTTCATAATCTGATATTTTTGTAATTAAAGGAGTTATTTCCGCATATTCTTTATTTAATTTAATTAACAAACTTGTATCTAAGATACTTTGATTAGATAATTTAAGTTCTATTTCTTTATATTTAATTACAATAGCTTCTAGTTTTTTCGATAAATCTTTCATGAATTAAGAACTGTCAAAAGTTCTTTAAAATCAACTTCTATCTGATTTCCTTCATAAAGATTTTTTACAGTATAAAAGCCATTATTTTTTTCTTTTTCACCTATTATAATAGCATATTTAATTTTAAATTCATTTGCTTGCCCGAGTGATTTTTTCAAATTATATTTGTAATCATATCTAACTTTAAAATTCATTTTCCTTAATTTTAAAAGTAAATTTAAACCATATTCTTTTGATGTTTCTTCGACAATAATAAGTTGGGCAAGTGCTGGATTAATTTTTAATTCTTTCATCATCATTATTATTCTTTCTACTCCGCAGGCCCATCCTACTCCTGGAATGTTAGGACCATTTAATGTTTTTACTAATCCATCATATCTTCCACCGCCAATGATGGTATTTTGTGAAACAGAATCTTCATTTTTGAATTCAAAAACTGTATGACAATAATAGTCAAGACCTCTAACTAAACTTTTATCAATTTCAAAAATAATTCCAGATTTACTTAAAAGATTTTTAACATCTTCAAAAATTTTAATTGCGGATACAGAATAAAAATTCTCAATTTTTGGAGCATTAATATTTAATTTAATGTCAGCAGTATCTTTGGAATCTAAAATTCTAAGAGGATTAGTATGAATTTTTAATTTTGATTCATCAGATAAATCATTTTTATATTTGTCAAAATAACTAGATAATTTTTTTTTATATTCAACTAGTGTATCTAAATCTCCCAAAGAATTAAGATATAACTTTATTTTTTTATTTAAATTAATATTTTTTAAAAATTCACTTGCTAAAACAATTATTTCAGTATCAGCAAATGAATCAGAGGATCCTAATATTTCAAAGTTTATTTGATTAAATTGTCTATATCTACCTCTCTGAGGTCTTTCTCTTCTAAACATAGGGCCCATTCCAAAAAGCTTTAAAGGCAAATTATTTAATAAATTATTTGTAATTGCTGCTCTAATAATTGGGGTTGTGTATTCAGGTCGTAATGTTATCAAAGATTGATTACGATCCTCAAAAGTATACATTTCTTTAAGTACAACATCTGAAAGTTGTCCAAGTGGTTTTTGAAATAATTCACTTTTTTCAAATATAGGAGTAATGATTTCATTAAAATCATAATCATTTGCTATTTTAGAAATAATTTTTTCTATATGTTTGTACAAAAACAAATTTTTTCCAAATAAGTCATGAGTCCCTCTAACTGGTAGTATTTTTGTCATTGATTATTTTTTATTTGTTCTTTTTTTTTAGCTTTCTCTCTAATCAAAGAATCCAAATAAGAAACCAATTCTACATCTTTTATTCTATGACCTTTTTTACCGTCTATATAGATCATATGTGTATTATTACCTCCACCCGTTATTCCAATTTCAGTCATAGTAGCCTCTCCAGGACCATTTACAACACAACCAATGACAGAAACTGTTATTGGGGTTAAAATATCTTCAAGAGATTTTTCTAATTTTTTTACTATATCTATCACAGGAAACTGCTGTCGAGCACAAGATGGGCATGATATAATTTTAACACCTCTATGTCTCAAATTTAAACTTTTTAAAATATCAAAGCCAACTTTAATTTCTTCTTCAGGTTCATCTGAAAGTGAAACTCTAATGGTATCTCCAATACCATTTAAAAGTAATTTTCCAATACCTATTGATGATTTAACTGAACCAAAACGTTTTCCCCCTGCTTCTGTAATTCCTAAATGAAAGGGATAATCACATTTTTTGGCAAGGATCTCGTATGATTTGACAGCTAAAAAAATATCTGATGCTTTTACACTAATTTTAAAATTAAAAAAATCATTATCCTCTAAAATTTTAATATTATTAATTGCACTTTCTACAAGGGCATCAGGATTAGGTTCGCCATACTTTTCTAATATTTTACGTTCTAAACTTCCTCCATTAATACCTATTCTTATTGAGCATTCGTGATCTTTAGCAGCTTTAATAACTTCTTTTACTTTATCTATAGAACCAATATTGCCAGGATTAATTCTAAGACAATCAGCTCCATTAATTGCTGATTCTATAGCTCTTTTATAATGAAAATGAATATCTGCTATTATAGGTAAGTTACTTTGTTTACAAATAATCTTTAATGCTTCCGATGATTCTTGATCAGGAACAGAGATTCTTACAAGATCTGCTCCAACTCTTTCTATTCTTTTTATTTGTGAAAGTGTAGATTTTATATCAGTAGTAAGCGTGTTTGTCATAGTTTGAACACTAACCGGTGCCCCATTCCCAATTTTGACTTTTCCAATATTAATAGAACGAGACTTACGTCTATCAATATTTTGATATGAACGGAGCATAATATAAATATTTTTTAGTTAAAAAAATCAGAAGAAATAATTAATTTTTCTATTACTTCACCTTTTTTTCCTAACTTGCCTTTAACTTCACCATTAATTAAAACCATTAGATTGCCAGCATTACCCGCGGTAATCAAATACTCATCAAGGATATCATAACTATATTCATCATTTTTTTGCATCAAACTACTAAATATAATTTCATTATTAGAATTTCTTAACTGTATCCATGTTGGGGTAAGAGATTTAATTGTTACTAAGTCAACTAACATTTCATCGTCTATAGAAGCTATAGCAGCAGTGGTATTTACATCTTTATTTAAATTATCTCTACTAATTAAAAACTGATTATTAGATTCATCTTTTAATAAATCTTTTCTTTCTTTTTTTAATTCTGTTAAAGCATTAGTAAATTCAATTTCTTCAATTCGAGCTTGAATATTTTCTGAAATCTCTGGTGTAATAGCATATTTAGGAAAAAAATCATTATCAACAATAAACAAAAAATAAAAAGACAATGATAAAGATATAACTCCTAAAATAGAAATTAATTTATTAGATAAAAAAAAGTTAAATGATTCAATAGGTTTTTTAATTTTCATTGGTACTTTTTGATTAGCAAAAAATACCTGTTCTTTGTAAAGCTTTACGATATCATCAGCATTCAAATCTAAATAATTTGAATAAGAACGAATATATCCAATAGTATACGCCTCTCCATGTATGTTTGAAAAATCATCGTTTTCGATAGACTCAAGAATATAAACAGAAATATTAAGGCTGTTAGATACGCTGTTAAGAGATAGGTGCTTGCTTTCTCTTGTTTTCTTTAAATTTCCTCCAATTAATTCCATAACCTTTGTATATTTACTTTATATAAAATAGTAAATCTAATTCAGGATTTTATTACTAAGTTTATATTCTTTATGAAGAGATTTAATAGCTTTTTCTGTATATTTTTGTTCAATCAGAACGCTGATTTTTATTTCTGAAGTAGAAATTGCTAGTATATTGATTTTATTATCAGCTAAAGTCTGGAACATTTTCTGGGCTACTCCAGATTGTGATTTCATTCCCATCCCAATCACAGATACTTTAGCTACATTTGAATCTGAAGTGATAGATTTATAATTTATCTCTAATTTACTTTTTTCTAAAAGATTCATTGCTATGCCTACTTCATTTGATTGAACTGTAAAAGTCATATTAGCACTAATTCCATCTTGAGAAATATTCTGAACAATCATATCAACATTAATATTATTTTTTGAAAGAATTCCAAAAATAGTTGCTGATATACCTGGTTGATCTGGTACACCAGATATTGTTATTTTGGATTCATTTTTACTATAAGATATGCCGCTTATTATTTCTTTTTCGATTAGCTTTTCTTCATTAACAAGCATAGTACCTTTAGAATTTACAATAGAAGAAAGCACTTGAAGATTAACATTATTTTTCATTGCTAGTTCTACAGATCTTGTTTGAAGGATTCTAGAACCTAAAGATGACATTTCCAGCATTTCTTCATAGGAAATTTTATCAATTTTAATAGCTGAGTTGTCTATTTTTGGATCTATTGAATAGACTCCTTCAACATCTGTATAAATATCACATCTTTTTGCTTTTAATGCTATTGCTATTGCTACAGCTGAAGTATCTGAACCTCCTCTACCTAATGAAGCAATTTTACCTTCAAGGCTAATGCCTTGAAAGCCAGCTACTACCACTACATCAAATTCTTTTAAATTTTTTTTAATTTCTTTATCTAGGATATTTAATATCTTTGCTTTTCCATAGGAATTGTCAGTTATTATTGGAATTTGCCATCCAAGCATAGGATTACTCTTTATATTTTTTTTATTCAAAATCATTGAAAGTAAAGCAACAGAAACCTGTTCTCCAGAAGTAATGACCATGTCTGTTTCTGGAGAATTAGTATAATTAACTTCGTCAATTAACTTCTGCAAATTATCAGTAACACCAGCCATTGCTGATAGTACTACAATCACCTTAAAATTTTTATATTCATTCTCTATAATTGAAGCTACTTTTCGAATACGATCGAGATCTGCTACAGATGTGCCTCCAAATTTCATAACAAGTATCTTCATTGACTTAGTATTTTTTTATATTAAATTGAATTAGCTCCATATTATTTTTAAACGCAACTAACAAGTTTTATGATTAACAAAATTAATGAAAACAAAGAATTTGATCATTTTCAAGACCTTGCTAATGAATGGTGGCATCCAGAAGGTAAATTTAAAATTTTACACACAATAACACCTTTAAGAATAAATTATATTAAAAAAAATGTTAAAAATTACCAAAAAAATAAAAATATAAAAAATATCCCCTTTTTTAATTTGGATATCCTTGACTTAGGATGTGGTGGGGGTCTTATTTGTGAACCTCTTTGTAGATTGGGAGCAAATGTTACAGGAGTTGATTTTGTGACAAAAAATATAAAAGTTGCTAAACAGCATGCCCTTAAATCCAATTTGGATATTGAATATTTTAAACAAGATTTATCTTCTCTAAATCTAAAAAAAAAATATGATGTGATACTGCTTCTTGAAGTAATTGAACATCTAGATAATTGGAAAAAAATAATTACCAGAAGTTTAAAATATTTAAAACCAAAGGGGAGAATTATATTTTCTTCAATAAACAGAACTATTACATCAAAAATATTTGCTATATTTCTTACAGAGCAAATCTTACACTGGATTCCAAAAAAAACACATACTTATAATAAATTAGTAAAACCTGAAGAATTAATATTATTTATTGAAAAAAACAAAATGAAAACAATTAATACAACTGGTCTATTTTTTAATCCAATTACTAGGGAATGGTCTTTGAACAATAAAAAAATGAAAATAAATTATTTTTGTACAGCAGAAAAAATTTAATTTGTTTTTTTTGCGGACATCCAAGGCAATGGCATAACCTGTATTTCTTCTTCCATTAATTCTTTAGTCTGTTCTAAGCTTGCTTCCCCATAAATAGGTCGATCTTTTGCTTCTTCATATTTAATTTTTTTAGCTTCTTCAGTAAAATTATCGCCTACATAGTCAAAATTCTTTTCAATAATTTTTCTATATTTATTAACATCATTTATCATTGCTTTTTTTAATTTACTTTTTTTTGAATTCTCTTTTTTTGAAAGATTAGGTGCCATCAATGATTTATTTACAGATGCACTATTGCAACTTGGGCAAAGCAATAAATTTTTTCTTTTCTGTTTTTCAAATTCTTTTGAACTATCAAACCAGCCCTCGAATTCAGTTTTACATGTTTTGCATATAAGATTAAAATTAATCATTTCTTTTAATATTGTCTTTTTATTTTTTTTTTCAATGTTTTTTAGCGATAAAATGACTATTCAGTTGTAATTGATAAAATAATAGATTTTTTATTAGTGTTTTCGCTAATAATAGTATTATGACTAATAACTGTACCTACGTTTTTTATTATAGTAAATTTGACTGATTTATTCGGTTTATACTTATCAAAAATTGATAATATTTTACTTCCTTCTAGCACTATGTTTAAAGTTTCTTTTTGAATACTCTGTTTAATTGTAGAGGCAGATTTCTCATAATAATTGATATTATAACTAATTGGTCTGTTATTAAAAACTTGCTTTTTTGAAAGTGTCCCCTGATTCATTAATTCCGATTTTAAATCTTGCATAATATTTTTATCTAATACAACTAGTTTTTCAATCAATTTAACTTTGATAACTTCAAGATAATTTATACCAACAATTTTTTCATTTATAGAATTATTAATTTCAATTAATAAATTATCTAAAAATTCTATAAAAGGATTCATATTTAAGATCGATAATCTGCATTAATTATTATATATTCTTTTGTTAAATCAGATGACCAAACTGTTTTCTTACTTTTTCCTAAATTAAGATTAAGATTTACTCTAATAATATTATTTTTCACATATTTATTTAATTTCTTTATATTAATTTTTTCAGCCATTGTACCATTTTTTGCCACAATAAAATTTCCAAATTTTAAAATTAATTTATTTTGATTGATTTTTTCACATGCTTTACCAATAGCCATAATTATTCTGCCCCAATTTGCATCCTCACCGAAAACTGCAGTTTTGACAAGAAGTGATTCAGCTATCGAAAATGCAATGTTAGAAGCCTGATTTATATTTTTTGCCTTTATAACATTTACTTCTATTAATTTAGATATACCTTCTCCATCACAAACGATTTGTTTTGATAAATTTAACATTATGCTTCTAACTCCTAAAGAAATAGATTGAATAAATTTAGAATCTTTTTTTAATAATATATTTTTATTTTCTAAAGAAAAAAGCATAACAGTGTCATTGGTGGAGGTATCTCCATCAACAGAAATTGAATTAAAAGTTGAATCAATATGTTCAGTCAAAATTTTATTTAATTCAACTTTGCTAAGAGGTGCTTCAATAAAAATGTATGATAGCATCGTTCCCATTTTAGGCGCTATCATGCCAGATCCCTTAGCTATACCAAAAATTCTTATTTTATCTTTTTTATTTTTAACAATTACTTTTGCAATTTTAGGATAAGTATCTGTTGTCATTATTGCTTTCGCCGCTTCTAAAATATTTTTTGAAGAAGTATTTTTAAGAAGATTCAATTTATTAATAATTAAATCAGAATTAAGTTGTTCACCTATAACGCCAGTTGAAGAAACAAAAACTTCACTAATTTTACAATTGAATAATGTTGAAGCAACTTTTGTATAACTTTTTATAGCATTTAATCCTTTTATTCCAGTAAATGCATTTGCATTACCTGAATTGACAATTAATATTTTACATAAATTTTTATCAATTTTTCTATCCCATATAACTGGAGCTGAAGGTGTAGAGGATAGTGTATAAACAGCAGACATAGGAACTAATTTATCAAATACAATTACAAGAAGATCATTGTTGTAGTTCTTAAAACCAGCTTTAAATGTATAGATTTCAAAATGTAATGGTTTAAATTTAGCAAAGTTTTTTGGTTTAAAGGGAGATATATATTTTTTTTTCATTATTATAATTTTAAATTTCGTAAAATATTAAAAACTTTATAGAAGAATAACAGCTCATATGCTATCAGCATTTTACCATAAAAATGCTAAATTTTGTAAATAAGTTATTTGGATCTTCAAGTTCAAGAAAATTAAAATCATACTCAAAATTAGTTGAAACAATTAACAATTTTGAAGACAAAATAAAATTGCTGTCTGATTCAGACTTAAAAAATAAAACAAATGAATTTAGAAAGAAAATTTCAGATGGTTCTACTCTTGATGAAATTTTACCAGAAGCATTTGCTGTAGTAAGAGAATCATCTATTCGAACAATTAATTTAAGACATTATGACGTGCAAATGATTGGAGGCATTGTTCTTCATAGAAATATGATTGCAGAAATGAAAACTGGGGAAGGGAAAACTTTAGTTGCTACACTTGCTGCTTATCTAAACTCATTTAGTAATAAACCTGTACATATAATAACAGTTAATGATTATTTGGCTAAAAGAGATTCCAAATGGATGGGAGAAATATACAGTTTTTTAGGATTAAGTGTGGGTTGTATAACCTCGTCTACATCTCTCGAAGATAAATTAAAAGAATATAAGGCTGACATTGTTTATGCGACTAATCATGAAATTGGCTTCGATTACCTTCGCGACAATCTAAAAAGTAATTATGATATATTATTTTTTAAGTCACCTGGATATGCAATAATTGACGAAGTAGACAGCATACTCATTGATGAAGCCAGAACACCTTTGATTATATCAGGTGAATCACAAAGTTCTGTTGATTTGTATCCAAAAATTAATTCTTTGGTAAAATTTTTAAAAGAAAAAGATTATGAATTAAATGAAGAAAATAGAACAGCTCTTTTAACTAATAAAGGTATGGAAATAATAGAGAATTTATTAAAAAAAGAAGGATTGATTATAAATGGCACTCTACAAGATTTAGATAATTTTTCTTTTAATCACAACATAAATCAAGCTTTAAGAGCTCAAAAACTTTTTATTAAAGATAAAGATTACATAATAATGAATAATAAAATTGTAATTATTGACGATCTAAGTGGGAGACCAATGGAAGGTCGAAGATATGGTGATGGACTACATCAGGCTATTGAAGCTAAAGAAAATTTATCAATACAGAAAGAAAACCAAACAATTGCTTCTATTACATACCAAAATTTTTTTAAAACATATGAGAAATTAAGCGGTATGACTGGTACTGCAACTACAGAAGCTGCTGAATTTGAAGGTATTTATAATCTTGAAGTTGTTGAAATTCCTCCAAACGTTCCAGTAAATCGTAAAGATCTTGAAGATCAAATTTTCATGACCAAAAAAGAAAAATATAATGCTATTTTGAAATTAGTTAAAGAAAGATTTGTAATAAAACAGCCGATATTAATTGGCACAACATCAGTTGAAAATTCAGAAATTTTATCAAAACTTTTAGATACAAATAACATTCCACACAACATACTAAATGCTAAGTTTCATCAAAAAGAAGCAGAAATAATAAAAGAAGCAGGTAGACCTGGTAAGGTTACCATATCTACTAATATGGCAGGTAGAGGAACAGATATCAAACTTGGGGGAGTAGAAGATGATAACGATGAACTAAGAAATCTAGCTATTAAAGCAGGCGGCTTATTAATAATTGGAACTGAAAGACATGAAAGTAGAAGAATAGATAATCAGCTCCGAGGACGCTCTGGACGTCAAGGAGATATTGGTGAAAGTATATTTTATTTATCTTTAGAAGACGATCTTATGAGAATTTTTGGTTCTAAGACTTTAGAAAATGTTTTATCTAAATTAGGAATTAAAGAAGGGGAAGCTATAACTCATAGTTTAATAACAAAATCCTTAGAAAGAGCTCAACAAAAAGTTGAATCTCATAATTATGATATAAGAAAACAAATTCTTAAATTTGATGATATTCTTAATGATCAAAGAATGATTATCTATAAGAATAGAAAAGATATTCTTTCATCCCAAGATCATTCAGAAACTATTAATGAAATGACCTTAGATATAATAGATAATTTAATTGTTGAAGCAATACCTCCTAAAAAATATTCTCATGAATGGAATGGACAATTATTAATAGATAAAGTGCAAGACATATTTAAAATAAATTTACCTATAAATGATTGGATTAACGAAGAAGGTGTTGATGATGAAGAAATTAAAAAAAGATTAATCGATCAAATCAATCAAAAATACCAAGAGAAAAAAAATCAATATTCTGATGATTTAGTCAAATTTGCTGAGAAAAGAATTATGCTTTTCCAAATAGATAAAGATTGGAGAGATCATTTAGCAGCTATGGATGCTCTGCGGAGCAGTGTAAATCTTAGAGCCATGGGTGGAAAAGATCCTTTTTATGAATATAAAAAAGAATCATTTGATTACTTTGATGAAATGTTATCAAACCAAAATGAAAAAGTTATTAAAAATCTTTTTAATATTGAGCTTGTTGCAACAAATAAAGATCCTAAAAATAAAATTATAAAAAAAGTAAGCAATTCTTATATAGGTAAAAAAATACCTAGAAATGCACCGTGTCCTTGTGGTTCAGGCAAAAAATACAAACATTGTCATGGTGCTTAATCATTTGTGATATTTAAAAATTTCTCATTTCTTTGTTCAATAATATTTTCTAAAGGAATATTTATTAATTTTTGAATCTTAGAACTTAATATTTCTTTTAATATTGCATACTGCTCTTCTCTAAACCGATGAGCCCCACCGGGCTTTTCAGGAATTATTTCATCAATAATATTTAGGTTAAAACATTCTTTTGCAGTTAATTTTAAAGAGTCAGCTGCTTTATTAACTGCATTAGAATCCCGCCACAATATTGAAGCACATCCTTCGGGAGAAATTACAGAATATATAGAATTTTCAAGCATCATAACAATATCTGCTGTTGCCAATGCTATTGCCCCCCCAGAACCTCCT
The DNA here is from genome assembly GCA_902607435.1 of uncultured Alphaproteobacteria bacterium. Lineage (GTDB taxonomy): Bacteria > Pseudomonadota > Alphaproteobacteria > HIMB59 > CACLJX01. The sequence goes on from CACLJX010000008.1 coordinate 12,174, forward strand.
TCTCCTATAATAACTGATATGATAGGTGTTTTTACCCGTAAACTTCTAGCTATAGAAGATGCAATAGACTCAGATTGACCTCTTTCTTCTGCCTCTTTACCTGGAAAAGCTCCGGCAGTATCAACCAACGTTACAATAGGGATTCTAAACTTTTCAGCTAAACTAAATAATCTCTGTGCTTTCCTATAACCCTCTGGTTTTGCCATACCAAAGTTGTGTTTAATTCGAGTCTCCATATGATTCCCTTTTTCTGTACCTATAACCATAATTGATAAATTTTCTAATTTTGCTAAACCCCCTACTATAGCTTGATCATCAGAAAATTTTTTATCTCCAGCTAGAGGAATAAAATCTTTAAAAATATTATTAATATAATCAAGAGAGTGAGGTCTGTTTGAATGTCTTGCTACCTGAACTTTTTCCCAAGGAGTTAGCTTTAAATATATTTTTTTATAAAGATTTTCTTTTTCTTCTATATAATTATTAATTAAGTTTTGATTTTTTGGTTCGGTATTATTTAATGCTTCGATATTTTTAGTTATATCTTCAATAGGTTTTTCAAAATCAAAATAATCAACCATTAAATAATTTTAATTTCCTCTAAAATTTCGATTATTAAATCTGAAAATATATTGTTTAATTTAACCTTTTGGAAAGCTTCAAGTATTGTCTTTAAATGGTATGGATGAATTTCGTTCCACAATTTACCATTCATAGAAATATTTGTGCTTAATATTAATTCTCCAACTTCATTAGAGTTTGAAGAGTTTATAATTTTTTCTATTATGTATCTAGATGGCATAATTCTTTCATCTAATAATCGTTTATTTTCTTTTAATATAATAGTGGGATTAGTGTTTTCAATAATTACCGATAAAATTGTTGTTAAAATTTCGTTATTTAATGAATCAATGTTTTTTAATTCATAAAATTTACTTTCTTCTCCGTAAAGATAAGCTAATAAAATTTTAACAAAACTATCATCGTTTTCAGATGTTTTTAGATTGTATAATAATTTAATAGATTGTAACTCTTGAACATTTAAATTTGAATCTTCATAAATATAATTTTCAGCAAATAAAATCCATTTTTCTGCTAAAATAAAATTTTTGTTGTGAGTATGTGCTCTTGCAATTAACAATGCATATTCAGATAGTTCCTCAGAAGGTTCAATTCCTTTAATTAAATCTCTTGAAATATCATATGCCAATATTTCCTTATTATTTATCTTCGCATAATACCAAAATTCTTTTAAGGATTCTAACCTAGTAATTGGCAATAACTGAACATTAGCTTTTTGGAAAAGAAAAGCCATCCCTATTTCTGGTTTATTTTGAGAATTTTCAAGTGCATTTATAGGGCCATTTAATTGCTCATAAGTAAAGTCTACACTTCTATATAAAGCTGATAAACTTTCTGCATTAAGTAATCCTAACTCATAAGCTTTATGAGCTGATATTAATCTTAGCAAAATATCAGTTGAAGAACTTAAAATTATTGGTAATGAAAAATTGATTGGATCGTATTCCAGAAATTTTTCGTTTAAAGGGATGCTTCCAATTCGCAACATTGAACTATACAAGGCAAAGGATTCATCTTTAAAAGATAAAGAACTAATATTAATTAATTCATTAGAATTATTTTTAAGATTAAAATATATTTTTTGAAAATATTCATCATTATCATTTGTATCTAGTAATAATGAATTTAATAAATCTGCTTCTTCGATATTATTTTGAATAAATGAACAAAATATATTTATCTTTAATAAGATATTATTTTTTTCATCTAGATTTTCTTGATAACTTTCTTTAAAATTACATGCCTTAGTTAAATCATTTATTGAAAAATAATAATTCAGTTTCAATAAATCATAATAGTTTTTGTAATTATCATATGTATTTATATTATTAATTAATGCTAAAGCTTTTTCTCTTTGCCCAAGATTAATTAAAGTCCTTACTCTTAAATTATCAAATTCTGCTTGAGAATATACCTTTGGAGCATTGATATATTGAATCATAGTGTCAAGTAGTAATCTAGTTAAGATTTTTGAATTATTTATTTTTAAATTACTAAAAAGAAATTCTAAGTCATCTTTATCGGAATTTTGCCAAAAATCAGGTAAATTTTTAACTGATTCAGTTCTACTGTCTTTACTATTATTATTGATTAAAGTTTCATAGTTTTTTTTTCTAATTTTAAATTCTTCTAAAGATAATTTTAATTCATCATTGTGAGTTAAATTTTCCGCTAATTCTTCTTCTGTAATATCGATAAATTCTTCTTCATCTTGATTAGAAAGTAATTTTTCATCTGAAATTATTATTTCAGTAGTATTTTTTTCATTATTTTTTATATTATCATGCAGATTAATTATTTTAATATCTGCTGCATAACTTGAGAATGAATAGAAAAAAAATATAATAAAAATAATATAATAAGTCATTTGATATCTAATTGATAATTTTCATTGATAATTTTTGAAGGTGAGGGTATTTCAACAAAAAATAAAATTGTAAAAAAAACAATAAAAAGAACTAGAATAGATAATGTAATATATTTTTTTTTCATTGTTTTAAAAAGGATATATAAATCGGGCTAAATATAGATATATATTGTTTTTTTAAGCTTTTTTTGAATAATTCATTAAAATATTGTCAAAAATATGGAAAAATACAGCTTTAAAAAAAAATTATTACTTCTAAAAAAAAGAAATGTGGCTTTAATTGGACATATGGGTTCGGGAAAATCAGTATTAGGGCATATAATTGCGAAGAAATTAAATATTTACCATATTGATACAGATGAAGTATTATCAAAATTTGAAAATAGCACAATTAATGATATTTTTTTATCTAAGGGAGAAACTTATTTCAGAAATCTTGAAACTAAAATAGTAACAAAATCATTAGATCAAAAAAATATTGTGTTATCTTTAGGAGGAGGGTCGATATTAAGTAGACAAACAAGGAATAAACTTAAATCTCATTCAATAACAGTCTTTTTAGATACTAATCTCAGAGATCTTAAAAAAAGACTTGCTCAATCTCATAAAAGGCCCTTATTAAAAAATGTTGATATTTTTTCAAAATTGAAAGAACTAGACACCGAAAGAAGAAAGTATTATTTAAAAGCAGATATAAGAATACAAAATGCAAATTCAATCAATAAAACTTACTTAAATTTTATTGAAATGTTCTCTAAACTTAATGAAAAAAACAATAAGAATTAAAAAGAATAATTTAAATTATAATATAATTATTCAAAATGGTTCATTTAAAAAATATTTGAAATCATTAATTAATCAAAGATCAAAAAAATATGTAATCATAGATAAAAAAATTTATAACATATTTAAAAATTTTTTAGATAAAAATAAGGATTTAAATCTAATCAAAATTAACGTATCTGAAAAAATTAAATCATTTGAGTATTATCGAAAAATTTTATTAATTTTACTTGACAAAAAAATTGATAGATCCTCTTTGATAATTGCAATAGGAGGAGGTACTATTGGCGATTTAAGCGGTTTTATAGCCAGCACAATTCTAAGAGGTGTTAATTTCACTTTAATTCCTACAACTTTGCTATCACAAGTTGATAGTTCAATAGGAGGCAAAAATGGCATTAATACAAAACGTGGAAAAAATCTCATAGGAACTTTTTACCAACCAAATAAAGTAATTATTGATCCTTCTTTTTTAAATTCTTTATCGTTCAAACAAATTAAATCGGGATATGCAGAGATAGTTAAACATGCCATTATAAATGATAATCAATTTTATAAATGGTTAAAAAATAATTTAGATGATTTATACAAACTAAAAAAAAATATACTGATTTCGGCTATCGAAAAAAGTATTAAAATTAAATTAAAATTTATTATCAATGATGAAAAAGAAAATCTTAAAAATTCTTCATCTAGAGCTATGCTAAATTTTGGACATACCTTCGGACATGTTTTGGAATCTATGAATAATTACAATTCCAATTTAACACATGGTGAAGCTATTTCAATCGGAATGATTCTAGCTGCAAAAGTATCATACAAAAAAAGAAAAATTTCAAAAAATCAATTAGAAGATTTAATTGTTCATTTTAAAAATGCTCAATTACCTATTAATAGTAATATGATTAAAAAAAATCAATTTTATAAGAAATTAATGAATGACAAAAAAAACATAAATGAAAAAATAAATCTTATTTTATTAAAGAGAATTGGAAGTGCATACTTTGCTAGAAATTTTGATATTAAAGATATTAAGGATTCAATTTTTAATAATAAAAAAATTTTATAATATATAGATGGATATAATTGATTTTTTATTGTTTATATTTATTATTTTTTTGATCTTGATTTCAGGTTTTTTATCAGGATCAGAAACAGCTATAACAGCTGTCTCAAAACCAAGAATAATCTCAAGAATTAAACAAGGCAGTAAAAGAGCTATTTACGTAAAAAAAATAATAGATTTAAAAGAAAGTGTCATTTCTGCATTATTATTATCTAATAATTTAGTAAATATTTTAGCATCATCACTAGCAACTGCTTTTTTTTATGAATTATTTGGCATTTCTGGGATTTTTTATGCAACATTATTAATGACTTTCCTATTAGTCATTTTTGCTGAAGTACTTCCTAAAACGTACTCTATTAAAAAACCTACACGTACGGCTATCTTAATCTCACCAATAATTTATTATCTTAACAAGATACTTTATCCTTTTATAATATTAATTAATTTTATTGTAAATTTGCTAATAAAAAAAATTACTACTTCTAATGAACAATTTAAAGATGAACAATCTGAAGAAGAATTAAAAGGAATTATTGATTTATATAGAACTTCTAATCCTGATTCCGAGCATGAAAAGGAAATGCTACAAAGTATACTGAATTTAAATGATACAACTGTTGAAGAAGTTTTTACACATCGTAAAAATATTTATTCCATAAATATAGAGCTTAATTTAAAATACATAATTAAAAAAATTAATACAAGTAATTTTACTCGCATTCCTTTTTGGAAAAACAATCCAGAAAATATTATTGGAATTTTAGATAAAAGATCGCTCCATTTTGAAATATCATTGGATAAAGAAAATAAAAATAATATTATAAAACTACTTAAAAAACCTTGGTTTATACCCGAAACAACTAATCTTCTTGATCAATTAGTTTCATTTAAAAAAAGAAAAGAACATTTGTCTTTTGTTGTAGATGAATATGGGGAGCTTTTAGGATTAATTACGTTGGAGGATATAATTGAAGAAATAGTTGGAGAAATTGTTGATGAGCATGATGCTCCACTTTTAGAATTTGGAATGAATAATCAAGGAAAAATTATCTCTGATGGAAGAATGAATATAAAAGATTTATATAGACAATTTAATTTAGATCTTGATCAAAGTGATGCTAGTACAATAGGCGGCTATGTAATGAATCTTGCAAAAAAAATTCCTTTATATGGTGAAACTGTTAAAGATAAATTTTTTAATTATAAAGTTCTATCTCATTCAAGAAAACAAATTCTAAGATTAGAAATATCAAAAATTAAAAATTAATTTTTATTTCTAGTGCATGAAGACCACTTAAAAATTCCTTTTTTAATAATTTATTAATTTTTTGATGAATTAATAACTTTTTAAAACCTTTAATTTTTTGCGATTGTAATGTTATTTTAAAATGTGTTTCATCTTTTCCACTAAAATTATTGTGTCCATAGTGAAGAAAGGATTTATCTTCAACTGAAATAGACCATGAGTTAAAATTATCTATTAAAATTTTTTCAATTCTTTTTTTACGTTTCATGAAATTTGTATTATATTAGTCTTTATGACTAAAATTAAACCATGTATAGCTAAAAACAATTTGTCATGGGAAAATAATAAAAAAAATTATTTATGTGATCGTAATAATTGTTTTAAAAATGGAAAATATAAAGCTCCAAAATCTAGATCTAATCTAAACATTTATTTCTATTTTTGTCTTGAACATGTTAAAGAATATAATAAATCATGGGATTTTTATAAAGGATTGAGTGTTGATCAAATTGAATTATCTATAAGAAAAGACACTGTGTGGGATAGACCATCATGGCCATTAACTGGCAATCCATTAGAAATTATGAATCAAATTAAACGTTTCTTAAATAATGATTATAGCTTGTTTGAAGAAGAAAAAGATCTACAAAAATTTCTAAAAAACAAGATTATTGATGAAAATTTATCGCCTTTAGAACAAAAATGTATTGATGTTTTAGGTATTTCTATGCCAATAAATGTAAATAATATTAAAAAAGCATATAAAAAGTTAGTGAAAATATTTCATCCTGATGTAAATAAAGATAGCAAAGAAGCAGAAAAAAGATTTAAAGAAATTAATGAAGCATATAAAATCTTACTTAAAAAGTTTCTTAAAACAAGCATTGTAGAGAGTTAAGCAAATATGATTAATAAAGATAAAACTATAAATTTTGAAGAGAAGTTATCTGTAGATATCAATACAAAAGAAATTTTTGGTGTTGACTGCAATTTTAAAGTACAAGGATTTGCAAATCATAACTCTCATGTTCCTGAAATAGATAAATCCTACAAATTTGATCCTGAAACTACTTTGGCAATCTTAGCTGGCTTTGCAGGCAATAGAAGAGTACTTATACAAGGATTTCATGGTACAGGAAAATCTACACATATAGAACAAGTCGCAGCAAGATTAAATTGGCCTTGTGTTAGAATAAACCTTGATAGTCATATTAGTAGAATTGACTTAATAGGAAAAGACGCAATTGTTATTAAAGATGGAAAGCAAATAACTGAATTTCAAGATGGATTACTTCCTTGGGCTTATCAGAACCCAATAGCTCTAGTATTTGATGAATATGATGCTGGAAGGCCAGATGTAATGTTTATTATTCAAAGAATATTAGAAGCAGAAGGAAAATTAACTTTACTTGATCAAGCAAGAATTATTAATCCAAATAAATATTTTAGATTATTTGCAACAGCTAATACTGTTGGCTTGGGAGATACCTCAGGACTATATCATGGTACTCAGCAAATTAATCAAGGACAGATGGACAGATGGAGTATTGTAACTTCTTTAAATTATTTAGAAAATGCAGAAGAAGAAGAAATAGTAGTTAGTAAGATTAATCAATTAAATAACAAAAACGGAAAAGAAATTATTAAATGTATGGTTGCAACAGCTGATCTTACACGCTCAGGTTTTATAAATGGTGATATTTCTACTGTTATGAGTCCCAGAACAGTAATTATATGGGCAGAAAATTATCTTATGTTTAACGACATTGAATATTCTTTTAAACTCGCTTTTCTAAATAGATGTGATGAATTAGAAAGATCTGTAATTCATGAATATTACCAGCGTGCGTTTGGAGTGGATCTTTCTGAAGCTAAAGTTGTAAATGTTAGAGAATGAAAATTTAATTGATATTTTTAAAAGATCTCTTGCTACAACAATTAAATCTATTGGCAAAACTAAAGATGTAGAGATAAGTTTTGTTGCTGAAAATCCTTCTATAAATGGAAAAGAAATTAATTTATCTATACCAAGCATTTCATCCATAAAAAATAATTTGAATTATGTCAGGGGTGAGGCTGATGCTATGGCTTTAGAATTACGTTTACACAATTCTAAAATACACCTTAAATATTTAGGCTCAAATAATACTGTTAATCAGATTTTTAATGTAATTGAACAATCTCGAGTTGAAGCTATGGGTTCTTTTATTTTTCAAGGCATTAAATCTAATATTTTTAAAAAACATAATATTGATATAAAAGAAAAAATATCTAAGGAAAATAATAATGATCTTATCGATGCATTTAAGTATGTTAGTTATGGGGAGTTAACAAATCAAAATTTATCAGGAAACTATTCTTATTATAAAAAAATAATAAAAAATAAATTAGGCAATCAATACTCAAAATATTTTCAATGTTTGAAAAATAATATTAACAATCAAGAAGAATATGCAAACCAAATTAATTCTATGCTAGATAATTTGGGTTTGTTAAATTCTATAGGAGAAAATAATCCTGATATAGACAGCCTAGATCAGGAAAATAATGAATCACATAATAAAGAAAATCAATTGAAAGAAGAAAAGTTTGAAGGAAAATCTGAAAATGATTCTTCTGCTAAGACTCAGAAAACAACTACAACAAAAGAGCAAGAAGAAATAGGTGATGAATCAGTTGAAAATGAAATTGATTATTTTACAAATATTGAATATTTAAAGAAAGAAAATAACTATAGGTCATATACAAAAGAGTTTGATGAAATAATTGATGCGGAAGAATTATGTGATTTAAAGGAACTTGAACGTTTAAGATTATCTTTAGATCAACAAGTTTTTTCTTTTAAGCCTCTAATTGCTAAAATTGCAAATCGACTTCAAAGGAAACTTTTAGCTCTTCAAAACAGACAATGGGAATTTAATCTTGAAGAAGGCTATCTAGATACTGCAAGACTTGCTAGAATTGTTGCTAATCCAAATAATAAGCTCTCCTTTAAAAAAGAGAAAAATATTGAATTTAAAGATACAATTGTATCCTTATTAATAGATAATTCTGGATCAATGCGTGGAAGACCTATAACGGTAGCTGCCTTATGTGCTGATATATTAGCACGAACACTAGAAAGATGCTTAATAAAAACTGAAATTCTTGGCTTTACTACAAAAGCCTGGAAAGGAGGTAAGTCTAGGGAAAAATGGATTCATAATGGGAAACCCTCTAATCCAGGAAGATTAAATGATATAAGACATATTATTTACAAAAATGGAGATACATCATGGAGACGTTCTAAAAAAAATTTAGGTTTATTACTAAGAGAAGGAATTTTAAAAGAAAATGTTGATGGAGAAGCTTTAATCTGGACTTTTAATAGATTGCAAAGACGTCAAGAAAAAAGAAAAATACTAATTATAATTAGTGATGGTGCCCCCGTAGATGACTCAACTCTATCAGTAAATCCAGGTAATTATTTAGAAAAAAACCTTAAAGAATCAATTGAAAAAATTGAAAATAAATCTGATGTAGATTTAATTGCCATAGGCATAGGCCATGATGTGTCTAGATATTATAAAAAAGCCGTAACAATTATGGATGTAGATCAACTAGGTGAAGTGCTTTTAAATGAATTATCTAATATTTTTACCCCTCAAAATAAACTAAATGTAAACTAAGTTAAATACCATTTTTTTTCTGCTTCTTCTAGCGTATCATTGTTTATAGCATCTCGGATAAGCAACATTAAAGCATTCATAAAATAAACATTATGTAAAGTTAATAACTGAAATCCTAACAATTCATTAGCTTTATATAAATGATGTAAATATGCTCTTGAATAATTTACACAAGTTTTACAACTACATGTGTCTTCTAAGGGAAATAAATCCTCTCTATAAGAAGCATTTTTAATATTAATTTTACCATTATTTTTTTTAGACAAAGCCACGCCATGTCTTGCTAATCTTGTAGGACTAACACAATCAAATGTATCAATTCCATATTTTACTAATTTCCAAATATCTTTTGTATCACCAATCCCTAAAAGATGTACCGGATGATCTGCTTTGAGCTTAGAAGCTGTATATCCCACCACTTCATACATTTGCTCTTTAGAAGAACCGAGACTACCTCCTATTGCTAAACCAAAAAAATTGTTTTCAAGATTAAATGAAATACTTATATCTCTTAAATCTTGATATATCCCTCCTTGAATTATGCCATACAGTGCTTGCTTTCCCGCAGAACCATTACAAGAACCATAGTCTCCTTCTATCTGAAAGGTTTCTAAAGACCTTTTAGACCATCTATGACTTCTTTCCATTGATAATGCAGTATAATCTTTTTTTACATGAAAAGGTGTGCATTCATCAAATACTAAAATTAAATCTGCTCCTATCTGCCTCTGCAAACTAATAGATTTTTCTGGAGTTAATAATTGATTTGATCCATCAATATACGATTTAAATAAAGCCCCTTCTTCTGTAATTTTAATAAGTGATTTATTCCTTTTATTATTTATATTCCTGCCTTTAATTTCTTCGGCTACAGATCCATATCCAAGAGAAAAAATTTGAAAGCCTCCGCTATCTGTAAGCATAGGTCCGTTCCAATTCATAAATTTATGAATTCCTCCGTGTTTAGCTATAATTTCTCCTCCAGGTTGAAGCATAAGATGGTATGTATTTGACAAAATAATTTGAGTACCTGATTCTTTTGCTTCTTTTGAATTTAATGATTTTAAAGCAGCTTTAGTTCCACAAAAAATAAAAGCAGGTGTATTAACTTTTCCATGTGGAGTTGTGATAACACCTGTTCGTGCTCTAGATACTAAAGATTTATTTAATAATTTCCAATTAAATTGTTTCATTGTTCTTAGATGGAAGAAAAAATTTTGCTAAATATATAAAAGGAGTATCAATTAGAGCTATAAAAATTCTTAAAAAATAAGTACCAAGAATAAAAGTAAATACAACAGTACTAAAATTTAAAGGATTGGGATTTAATATAATCCATGCAAAAAGACTAAATATTGTATTATCAATCAAAGAAGAAGTCATCGTTGAAAGATTATTTCTTAACCACAAAAAGCGTCTATTTGTTAATTTTGAAATTTTTTCAAAAAACCAAACATCAAAAAATTGACTAAATAAAAAAGAAATCATGCTAGCAACAAAAAAAGTTGGAAGAGGCATAAATATATTAAATAAATTATTTTGAATTTCCAATGCCCAAAAATAATTTTGATCTACTGTAGTTGAATCAAGAGGTTTGAAACCAAGTGTGAAAAGCATAAATAATGTCATTAATAAAAAACCCGAAAATCCGAGGAAAACATTTTTTCTCGCTTTTCTAGAAGAAAAATACTCTGCTAAAATATCAGTACATAAAAATGTTGAGGCAAAAAGTATTGTTCCCAAAGCCACAGGATCAATAAAAAAAGAAAATTTTACAAGTTTTAAAACTTGTATATTAGCAACAATTACAGCTACAACTGTATAGATGTATAAGCCTACTTCCCCAAAAATCTTTAGAAATATTAAGACACTTACAAAACTAAATATTAGAAATGTTATCCAAGTATACTCAATAGAAATAGAATTATAGATTGTAACGAAATTTTGAAAATCTAATTTAAATATCTGAATAAAACCAAAGAAAATATTATAAAAATCCACTGTTTACTTATGAAACAGATAAAATAAGTTTTTTTAGTTTTTTGGCTTCAGTTGGAAGTTTATTATTTGATGTTTTTAATAAAAATTCATCTAATCCACCTTTTTTTTCAACCGTTCTAATTGTGCTTGCAGCTACTTTAAGTTGGATAGATTTGCCAAGTTTTTCGCTTATAAAAGATATTTTCTGTAAATTAGGTAAAAAACGTCTTTTTGTCCTGTTATTTGCATGACTAACATTGTTGCCACTAAGAAAGTTTTTACCAGTAAGTTGGCACCGTTTCGACATGATGATGAGGCTTTTATTGATAATTTTCATTAAGGTCAAGACAGATATACTAAAATTGGAATTTTGAACTCAAATAGGTTGGTGTAATGTTGTTTTTTATTAATTCATTGCTATCTGACTCCCATTTTGGATTAACTGTGTTAAAGTTTGATCTATGAATTCCTGATGTAATTAACATGCTATCTATTTTAAATTCATTTGCCCCTTTAATATCATGATAAATTGAATCTCCAACAGCCAGAAATTTTGATTTATCAATGCCTTGTATGTTCTTAGTTGCTTCTTGATAAATACAAATACTTGGTTTGCCCATTATGAAAACATTGCCACCAAAATCTCTGTAAAGCTCTGCTATTGTTCCCATACAAATATGCAAATCCTTAAATGATGAATTTATTGATTCAAAATCAGGATTCGCACAAATGAAAGGGATATTCTTTTTAATTGCCTTAACAAGTAATGGTACATAATCAAGAGTAGTAAGTCCCGGAGAAAGAGAACAACCCAAAATAAAATCAGCCTCCTCTATATTGTTAACAAAATTATAATCTAATCCATCAATATATTTTGAACCATCTTTTTGAGATTTATCAAAAAGAAAATAGCAATTAGTACCTAAAGTTTTAATAAATTCATGAGATTTAAGAAAAAGACTTTGCCATATCATCTCTCCACTAGTCATCACTTCAACAAAATGTTTTTTTTCAAAACCCAATTTTAACAATCTATTAGAGGTGATTTTTTTTCTTTTTGACGAATTTGAAATTATAATTAATTTTTTTTTAAATTCTATTAACTTGTTAACACAATCAATAGCATGAGGGTACCCAAATTTGCCGTCATGCATTACCCCCCATTGATCTAAAATAAATACATCATATTTATTAACTATTTCAGAAAAAAATTTTACATGGGGAACTAGTGTCAAACGTCTATACCAACAACTTCTTTAATATTGTTATAACCATCAGTATTTAAACATATTAAAATTTCTTTTTTAATTTTATTAATTATTTTTGGACCATTATATACCAAAGTTGTATACAATTGTATCAATGAAGCTCCGGATTTAATTTTTTCATAACATTCAATGCCATTGCTTATTCCCCCTACTCCAATTAAAGGTATTTGACCATTAGTAAGATTGTACATTTTTTTAAGCACAAGTGTAGACTTTAAAAATAATGGTTTACCACTCAAACCTCCAATCTCATTTTTTTTTGATGAAATAAGTGTACCAGGACGATCTATTGTTGAATTTCCAATTATAAGACCATCAACTCCAAGAGCTAAACTCATTAATGCAATATCTCTTAGTTGCTCTTCGTCAATATCCGGTGCGATTTTAAATAAAACCACTTTTGCTGCTAGATTTTCATGATTATTTCTAATTTTATTTAATGACTTAACCAAATTTTCTATTTGACCTCTTTTTTGTAAATCTCTTAAACCGGGTGTGTTTGGTGATGAAATATTTATAGTTACATAATGTGCCAAAGGACCAAGTTTTTCTAGTCCATTACAATAATCTTCTACAATATTTATTGAATCTTTATTGCTACCAATATTAATTCCTACTACTCCTTTTGACAAAACATTTAAATTTAGTTTGTTTAATTTTTTTGCAACATATTCAATTCCTTGGTTATTAAATCCTAAATGATTAATTATAGCTTCATCTTCTGATAAACGAAAAACACGGGGCTTTTCATTACCTATTTGAGGTTTTGGAGTAACTGTTCCAGCCTCTACAAATCCAAAACCCATATTAAGTAATGGCATAACAACTTCTGCATTTTTATCAAACCCAGCTGCTAGTCCAACTGGATTAAAAAAATCAAGTCCCCACAAATGTTGATACAATTTTAAATCATCTTGATGTTTATTTTTTAAAAATTCTGGTTTTATTTTTAAAAGTTTTATACTTAAATCATGTGCTAGTTCTGGGGGAAGAATTTTAATAAAAAACAAGGGAAAATTAATCATAGTACATATTAATTAAATAAATTTTTTCCTTTCAAAACTTTTTCGAGCAATAGACATGTATTATTTTTTCCATAGAGTTTCACAAAAGAACCCAATCTTGGTCCTTGTTCTTGGCCTAATAAAACTTGATAAATTAATTTAAAAAAATTTCTTAAATTGGAAAAATGATGTTTTTTTCCTATTTCGTAAATTTCTGACTGAATCTGCTCAGAAGTTGATGTTTCTTTCATATTTTTTAATAAATTAAGCAAATCTTGAAATATATGTTTATTTTCATTATTTACCAAAAGATATTTTTTTTTCGGAATAACAAAATCAATGTAATAATTGATGGCATGATCAATTAAATTATCAAGTATTGGAGAATTATTAGGTTTGAGTGACTTGTCATATTCTTTAAGAAATCCCCAAATAACTTTTTTATCTGTTGAATTACAAATATTAACAAGATTCATTAAAGAATTAAAGTTTATTTCACTCTCAGGTTTAGGGGGAATTCCTTTATGAATATGCCAAATAGGATTATTATATTTATTAGGCAACTCTTCTAAAGAAATTTTACTAAGAAAAGATAAATATTCATCAACACTTTTAGGAATGACATCAAAAAAAAGTTTTCTTGCAGATTTAGGTTTTTGAAACATAAATAAGGATAAACTTTCTTGTGAAGCATATCTTAACCATTCATCAACACTGATACCATTGCCTATTGACTTTGATATTTTTTCTCCATTTTCATCTAAAAACATTTCATATATTAGATTAATTGGTGGTTTTGCTTTCATAATTTGACAAATTTTAGATGCAAGATCAACACTCTCGGTTAAATCTTTACCACACATTTCGTAATCAACCTCAAGTGCTATCCATCTCATAGCCCAATCTACTTTCCATTGAAGTTTGCAATTACCCTTAGTTATTTCAACTTCAGTTTTTTTGTTATTAGATGGATCAGTAAAAACAATAGAATTTGAAGTTGGTCGATATTCATCTATTTTCACCTGTAATACATCTCCCGTAAGTGGACTTATTGGCAAAAAAGGACTGTAAGTTTGTTGTCTCTCACTTCGTAAAGTCGGTTTAACAACTAAGTTAATTTTTTCATAATTTTCTAATATTTTTTTAAGAATCATATCAAAACTTCCAGATTTATATTTTTCAGTTGAACTTATAAATTCATAATTAAAATTAAATTTATCTAAAAATGATCTTAATTTTGCATTATTGTGATCACCAAAACTTTCAAATTTTTCAAAAGGGTCAGGAACTGATGTTAAAGGTTTTCCAAGATATTGTTGAAGCATTTTTTTATTAGGAACATTCTCTGGAATTTTTCTTAAACCATCCATATCATCAGAAAAGGTTATTAACTTTGTCTTACAGTGTATTAAAGAGTTAAATGCGTGTTGAACCATTGTAGTTCTTAACACTTCTGCAAAGGTACCTATATGAGGAAGCCCGGAAGGACCGTAACCGGTTTCAAAAATTACATATTCTTTTTTTGGTTTTCGGAAATTTTCAAAACCACCAAATTTATTAATAATTTTAATTGCTTCTATAAAAGGCCATGCTTTCAAATCTTCATAAAATTTTTCATTAATTACACTCATAAATCCTTCAATTTTTATCTACTTTAATTCTTAATTTTTTTCCTAAAATTAATTTTAATAAATTTATAAAATATGGTTTTGCATTATCTAGTTTATCAAAAATTCTCTTTTCTTCTAAATCTATTATAGGTTGAATTTCTTTATATAGTTTCTTCCCTATGCTTAACACTTCTATTGTTTTTTTTCTATTATCTATATTCATTGTTCGTTTTATTAAATTCTTGCTTTCAAGTAATTTCAAAACAACACTAACTACACTTACGTTAATACTAGCAAAAATAGATACGATATTTTGATTCAATAATATTGAATTTTTTTGTAATTCTATAATAGACTCTAATATCAAGTATTCATTAAGAGTTAATTTATAGATTTTAAGTATATGCCTTAGTTTATTTTGCCAAAGGTTAGAGACTTGCCAAACTAAAAGTCCAATTTTTTTCTCAGATAGAGAAGTGTCTGCCATTTATTATGTATACAAACTATTTGTATACAAATTAAATAATTTGTCAAATATTATTCTGGTGCTAAAGTAAGATTAATTCCTTCATATTTATCCTCATACTCAATTTGGCAACCCAAACGGGAAGTTTTTAAGATATGAAATGTTTGATCAAGCATTGCTTCTTCATCGCCTTCTTTAATAGGAAGCATATCAAACCAATTATGATCTATATAAATGTGACATGTGGCACAGGCACAACAACCACCGCAGGCTGCTTCAATATCTAATCCTGCATCTCTAATTATTTCCATAAATGTTGAACCTTTCTGAGCATCTAATTTATGGGTTTTCCCATCTCTATCATTAACAAAGATACTTCCCATTATACACCAATCTTTTTCCTTAAATCCTTAGATACTGTTGTATATTTAAAAACTAATTTTTTATCTGGATTGCAATACCTAAAACATTGTTGAGCCATTAAAGCAGCTTCATGAAATCCTGAAAGAATAAGTTTTAATTTTCCTGGATATGAATTGATGTCACCTATTGCAAAAATAGAAGGTATTGAAGTTTCAAATTTTTCTGTGTCAACTTTTATTAAGTTTTCATTTAAATTAAGTCCCCACTCAGCAACAGGTCCTAGCTCCATTTTTAAACCATAAAATGGCAATAAATAATCAGTTTGAATTAAGTGTGTTTGATCTTCGGTTTTATATTCAATATTTCTGATTTTCCCATTTTCACCCTCAATTGAAGATAATTGACCTACTAAAAATTTAAGTTTATTTTGTTTTTCTAAATTAAGCATTTTTAAAACAGAATCTGGCGCTGCTCGGAATTCTTTTCGTCTGTGTAACAAAGTAACATCAGCTATAGCTGCTAAATTAATTGTCCAGTCTAAGGCAGAATCTCCACCTCCCACTATCAGAATTTTTTTTCCTTTCATTATAGAAATATCTTTTACTGCATAAAAAACACTTTTGTTTTCATACAGATCTATATTATTAATAGGTGGCTTCCTTGGAACAAAACTACCTGCGCCTGAAGCAATAACAATGCATTTACCAATAATTATATTGCCTTCAGATGTTGTTATTTTCCATTTCTTGTCTTCGGTTTTTTCAACTACTTCTGCTTGTTGATTTAAATGAAAAACAGGATCAAAAATTTTAGCTTGCTTAAGCAAATTATCCGTTAAATCTTGAGCTGTAATGCTAATTCTTGAAGGAATATCTAAAATAGGTTTTTCAGGATATAATTCTGCACATTGTCCTCCTACTTTATCTAAATTATCTATAAGATGACATTTTAGATTCAATAAACCTAATTCGAATATTGCAAAAAGACCCACAGGTCCTGCTCCAATAATCACAACATCTGTTTTATGTTCCATGAATTTACAAATCTTTAATAAAAATGTTTAGATAAACGAACTGCGTCAAAAATACCATTGATAAATTAATAAATTCAAAAATAAGAACTTAAATTATAATTTATAATCATTATATAGTATTTTATGACTATAGTTTCAAAAAAAACAAATAATAGAATGGGTATTTTGGTTTGGTTAATATCTCTTACAGTATTTATTTTAATTATGATTATCATTGGTGGTCTTACAAGATTAACTGAATCAGGTTTATCTATGGTTGACTGGAGACCAATAATGGGAACTATTCCTCCCCTATCTTATTCATCATGGATTGAAGTTTTTGAAAAATATAAATTAAGTCCGGAATTCAAAATTGTTAATTCATCAATAACCCTAGATGAGTTTAAGCAAATTTTTTGGTGGGAATGGTTGCATCGTTTTTTTGCAAGATGTTTGGGTATTGTTTTTATCTTACCTTTTATTTATTTCTATTTAAAAAAAAAACTAGATAACTATTTAAGTTTTACTTTAATTATTGTTTTTATTTTTGGCTTGATACAAGCAATTATTGGTTGGTGGATGGTTAAAAGTGGTCTAGTTGATAATCCTTATGTAAGCGCTTATAGGTTAACTATCCATCTAGGTATTGCTTTGGTAATTTTTAGCATCCTTTTATGGCTTTCATTAACTTACTATTATGGAAAAGAAAAAATCTACAATAGACCAAAATTTATCAAAAATTTATTTCATATATCATTAATGTTAATTTTTTTAACGATTATTTCTGGTGGTTTTATGGCTGGCACAGACTCTGGAAAATCTTTTAATACTTTTCCATTGATGAATGAACAATTTTTCCCAGATGATTATTTTTTAAATGAATACGGTTGGAAAAATATTTTTGAAAATACTATTGCAATAAACTTCAATCATAGATGGTTAGCAATCTTTACTTTTATATTTATTTCCTCTTTGACATTGTATTTAGTGAAAAAAGATAATTATAATAAATTTTCTCTATTTTTAGTTTTATCTTTATTATTGATACAAATTTTTTTAGGTATATTGACTTTAATTTACTCCGTACCACTTAATTTAGCTATTCTTCATCAAATTAATGCCACATTATTACTTGCTTCAATGATATTTGCCTATCATAGGTTAATATATAAATAGATTGATAAGAGAAAATTATTTATATAAATGAGGATTTAAATTTTTCTTTAACACTAATTTAGTTAAATATGCGAATATTAACAATTTTTTTATATATATTTACTTTTTTATTTGTAACTTCAGTTCAGGGTTTTCCAATTCCAAAAAATAATAAAGTTGTTTTTGATGTAATTCGGAAAAATAAAGTAATTGGATCACACGAAATTTTATTTTCAGAAAAAAATGGATACATACATATAGAAACAAATATAGATGTAGAAGTAAAAATTTTTTTTGTAACTGCTTACGAATTTTTCCATCAATCTACTGAAGTTTGGAAAGATGGAAATTTTATAAAAATAAATGGATATTCTGACTTTGAAGATGAAAGAGAGTATTTTATTAAAGGAGAGATTAAAGATGATTTCTTTTTTGCAAGTGGTATGGATGGTGAACTTAAATTGGATAAAAATCTAATTCCCTCAAATTTCTGGAATCAAGATGTAATGTATCAAAAACAAATTTTTGACACCCAAAAGGGCATTGTTCGGAAATTAGATGTTAAGGAAATTGGCGCAGATACAATTGAAATTAACAATATAAAAGTTGATTGTATTAAATTTACTCTTAATGCAGAAAAACATCAAAAAGATAAAAAACAGTTTCCAGAATACACTCTTTGGTATTCAAAAAATAAAGAATTAATGAAATTTAAGTTTAAAAGCACGAAAGACGATAAAATTATTCAAATAATAAGAAAGCAATAATAAATATTATTAAAAATTATATTTCTCCAATATAAATGTTAAGAGCTTTAGCTACTTTTATTAAGGGATCATTAATATTAATAGTTTTAGAGAAACCTGCTATTGTATTTAAATCTACATCAGTTACTCCTCTATTTTGCCATACAACTACTCGATCAAATTTATTTTGAGCAATTAAATCTACGGCATGGACACCAAAAGCACTAGCTATCAACCTATCCCTATGGCTTGGTTGAGCACCACGCTGAACATGGCCCAAAACTGTCACCCTGGTTTCAGCTTCAGCAAGTTTATAAATTTTATCTCCGATGTATGCTCCTATCCCTCCTAATCTTACTTGCCCATCAATATATTTTATAAAAGCTTTAGAACCATTTTCTTTTCTTACTGATTCAGCAACTACGATCAAAGCATGATTTCTTCCATCTTTTCGAATTTTTTCAATGTGTTTTGCAATAGATTTGAGAGAATATTTTATTTCAGGAATCAATATAACATCTGCTCCTCCAGCAATGCCTGCATTTAAAGCAATATGACCTGCATCCCTACCCATAACTTCTAATATCATTGCTCTTTTATGACTAGCAGCTGTAGGTTGTAACATATCTAAGGCATGTGTGACTACATCAACTGCAGTATCATAGCCAATAGATAATTCGTTATTCATTACATCATTATCAATTGTTTTTGGGATACCTACAAATTTTATTTTACCTTTTTTTGTAAGAGCTTTAAGTATTTTCATACTTCCATCTCCTCCTACACCAATTAAGGCATCCAATTGCAATTTGTTAAACCCTCGAATAATTCTGTCTGACATATCAACTAAAGTTCCATCTTTTTGTCGATACTTGAATGGATTACCTTTATTATTTGAGCCTAAAAATGTACCACCCATTCTCATTAAGTTTCCATCAAAATTGTTAAGTTTTAATTCAATAACATCAAGAGGGTCACTCATTAGACCAAGAGTTCCATCCTTTATTCCATAAACTTGCCAACCATGTTCATTAATCGCACTGAAAGTAACTGCTCTAATAACAGCATTTAAACCTCCGCAGTCTCCACCACTTGTCAATATTCCTATTTTTTTTATCACAAACTACTACTATACTAAATCATATTAAGAAAAAAAAGATGATATTAGTTTATCAAAGAGTTTATATTACATTTCTATTATGAATGTTGAAAAAAAAGAATTAATTGAACAATTGTTAATACTTGAACAAGAACATAGAGATCTTGATGAAATATTACAGAGGATACAAGAAGGCAAAACTGTTAATTTATTACAAATACAAAGGTTAAAAAAACGTAAATTAGGTCTAAAAGATAAAATAGCTAATATAAAAGATAAAATTGAACCTGATATTATTGCTTAAATTCCTTAGCTAAATTAAAAAAATTTGGTAAAAAAATAGAAGCTTTATTGAGCTTTTTCTTAATTTTCGGAATTATAGAAACTTTTTCTAGTTGTTTATTTAAAAAATTTTTTGTTTGATTAAAGTCTTTATCATTATTTAACCAATAAAAAATTGTTGAACTATAAATTAATGCTAAAATTGCTCTTTTAGTATAAAAATTAAAATCAGTAGATTTATCTCCTGCAATAAACCAAATTTGATCTACAATATTATAAAGAGATAAAGTTGCTATTTTAGAATGTTGAGGAAGCATTAATGTAAACATAGTTTTTTTTAGTAATTTTTTGTCTTTCTTATTCATTTTTAATCTTAATAAAATTATTTCCTTAACTCGTTCATGTGTTTTCATTCTACTTAAATTAATTTTTTGGCTTGCCTTAGTCATTCTATCATTCAAAATTGAGAGATAAAATTCAAGAATTGATTTATATCCTTTAGGAAATAGAGCTAATATTACTTCTCTTCTAAATTTATTTTTGCTGACAATAAAATCAACGATATTATCGTTCCATCCATTTAAAATAATATGTTCTTTTGCTACACTTACAATATCTATGCGAATGTTATTTAATTTATTTTCTTTCTTTTTCATTTTTCCAATAATCTTCTATTTCATTAACAAAGCCAAAAGCCCTACTATCTACAAGCCTATGTATATAAAGAATACCCATTAAATGATCAACCTCATGTTGCACTATCCTAGCATGTAGTCCTTCTGCTTCTTTTTTTATTAAATTGCCATTCATATCATGCCCTTTATAAGTAATTTTAGAAGATCTTTTTACTAATCCAGTCATACCCGGAATAGACAAGCATCCTTCCCACTGATCTTCTGTTGCTTTTGAAATTTTTGTTATTTTTGGATTAATCAAAGCTGTAATTTCTATTGTACTATTTTTATTCTTTACTGCTTCTTCAGGCACTCTAAATATAATAATTTTTTTACTAACATGAACCTGAGGAGCTGCTAAACCGATTCCTTTAGCATCAAGCATTGTTTCTGTCATATCTTTAATAAGTTTCTTAATTGATGGATGAGGAATTTTTTTAACAATTGATGTTCTTTTTTGTAAGATGGGGTGCCCTAATCTTGCTATTTTTAAAATAGACATAATAGTATTATATAAATCTCTATCATGTATTTCAAATAATTAAATAATCAATAAAAACAATTAGAACATTTGCTTTATTAATTGCTTTATGTTAGTCCGATTAACGCAAAAGGAATAAAATTGACAATACAAGTAACAGTTAAAGATAATAATATTGAACAAGCTCTCAGAAGCTTAAAAAAGAAAATGCAACGAGAGGGTCTTTACAAAGAAATGAAGCTCAGAAAACATTATGAAAAACCTTCTCTTCGCAAAGCAAGAGAAAAAGAAGAATCTATAAGAAGAGTAAGAAAACTTAAAAGAAATAACGATTAATTAAAATATTTATTTTTATCTTAATGCTTTGACTATATTTTCACACATTTTTTTAGCATCACCAAAAAGCATCGTTGTATTATCTCTGTAAAAAAGTTCATTATCAACCCCAGAATATCCAGTTGCTAAAGATCTTTTAACAAAAAGCACTGAATCAGATTTTTCAACATCTAAAATTGGCATACCATAAATTGGAGATGTCTTATCAGTTTTAGCTGCTGGATTGGTTACATCATTAGCACCTATAACAAATGAAACTTCGGTAACGGGAAAATCATGGTTAATTTCTTCAAGCTCTAATACTTCTTCATATGGCACATTTGCTTCAGCAAGTAGTACATTCATATGACCTGGCATTCTTCCAGCTACAGGATGAATTGCATAACGAACGTTTATGTTTTCTTTTTTTAAAAGATCGCCCATTTCTTTTAAAGCATGTTGTGCCTGTGCTACAGCCATTCCATAGCCAGGAATAATTATAACTGAATCAGCATTCTTCAAAATGTAGGCTGCATCTTCAGCGTTACCTTGTTTAACAATTTTATCAGAGTTGTCAGAACCTCCTACACTAGCTTGTTCTCCACCAAAACCACCTAAAACAACACTGATAATAGATCGGTTCATTCCTTTGCTCATAATGTAACTCAGTATTGCTCCTGACGCCCCTACTAGTGCGCCAGTAATAATTAATAGGTTGTTGCTGAGGGTAAAACCAATACCACAAGCCGCCCACCCTGAGTAAGAGTTCAACATTGAAATGACAACAGGCATATCTGCTCCACCTATCGGAATTACTACTAAAAAACCCAATAAAATTGAAATGATAACTATTGTCCAAAAAATAGAAGATAATTGTGTTAAAACAAAAATAACAATTAATGCTAAAATAAACAAAAATATTAGAGCATTAATTAAGTGTTGAAATTTAAATACAATTGGATTGCCAGATATTGTTCCTTGCAATTTTCCAAAAGCAAGAACAGAACCAGAAAAAGTTACTGCTCCAATAAAAGTACCAATACTCATCTCAACAAGACTACTTTTAAAAATTGAGCCTACATTTCCTATATTAAATGACATAGGATCATAAAAAGCTGCTGCAGCAACAAACACTGCTGCAAGACCGACCAAACTATGAAATGCTGCAACTAGTTGGGGTAATGCTGTCATTTCAATTTTAAGTGCAATTATTGTCCCAATAAAACCACCAATTAAAACAGCTACACCAATTTCTGTATAACTTAAAACACTCTTAAACATAAGCGTTGTAACTATAGCTATGACCATACCGATGATGCCCAAAATGTTTCCTAAGCGTGATGATTCTGGATGCGACAAACCTCTAAGAGCAAATATAAAAAGTAATGCAGAAATTAAATATAATACTGATACTATATTTGATGACATTATTGTTCCTCTTTTTTTGTCTTAGGTTTCTTCTTAAACATTGAAAGCATCCGATAGGTCACAATAAATCCGCCAAAAATATTAACAGTAGCTAATATGACGCCGATCATTCCAAAAATTTTCGAAACCCCATACCCTCCTGGACCTGCCGCAAGAATAGCACCAACAATAATCACACTTGAAATCGCATTTGTTACACTCATTAAAGGACTATGAAGTGCTGGGGTTACAGACCAAACTACATAATATCCAATTATACAAGCAAGAAAAAAAACTGTTAGACCGATTACAAATATATCTGAACTATGACTTACTATTCCATCCATCCTATTTAAACTCCTCTAATTTTAATTCTCCATTATGAGTTAACACGACCGCATTAATAATTTCATCGTTCCAATCAATATCAATTTTTTTCTCATCTTTTTTTATGAATAGTGAAAGAAAATTTACAATATTTTTTGCATACAAAGCAGAAGCATCCTTTGCAACACGCCCTGGAACATTTGCATGACCGATAATTTTTACACTATTATGAATTACAATTTCGCCTAATTTACTAAGTGGGCAGTTACCACCAGCTTCCACAGCAAGATCAACTACTATTGATCCTGGGGCCATCGTGTTTATCATTTCCTCACTTACTAACACCGGCGCTGGTTTTCCTGGTATGAGAGCAGTACAAATTACAATGTCTTGTTTTGATATAGTTTCTGCAATTAATTGAGATTGTTTTTTTTTATACTCTTCACTCATTTCTTTTGCATATCCATCTTTGGTTTCCGCATTTTCTATCTCTTCATCCTCCACCATTATGAATTTAGCCCCTAAACTTTCTACTTGTTCTTTAGTGGCAATTCTTACATCTGTAGCAGATACAACTGCTCCCAATCTTTTAGCTGTGGCGATTGCCTGTAAGCCTGCAACGCCTACTCCTAAAACCATAACTTTAGCCGGATTAATTCTTCCTGCTGCTGTCATCATCATAGGAAATGCTTTTCCAAATTGCTCAGCAGCATCAATGACTGACCTGTAACCTGATAGATTTGCCTGAGAAGATAAGACATCCATGCTTTGTGATCTGCTAATTCTTGGAATTAATTCCATACAACATGCAGTTATTTTATTATTAATTAAATCACTAAAACTATTTTTATTTTCATAGGGATTAAGTATCCCAACTAAAATTGTGTTATTATTCATTTTATCAATATCTTCTTTTGGAGGCATCTGCACGCAAAGACATATGTTTGCATCTAAGCATTCCGAACGATTTACTATTTTAGCACCAGCAGATTGAAAAGATTCATCAACAAATCCAGATAAAACACCAGCTCCTTTTTCAATCAAAACATCGACACCTAACCTAAGTAAAAGTTTAACGGATTCAGGAGAAGTTGCTACACGTTGCTCACGCGAACTTATTTCTTTAATGATTGAAATTTGCATATAGATAAATATCTAAAGCTTTACTAATTTCAAAATTTTTTGTTGTCTAGTTTTCATTTTTTTTATTTCAAAATTTTTTATTAAACTATGAAAAATTTTGTGCCAATTAACTTCAGCTTTTAAATGCATAAAAACAGATCCTAGTCCAACTGCTGCTCTATCCATAAATACAAATTCTTTAGGTGGTTTAACTCCTCCTAATTTTTTAAGCTCTTTATGGACTTCAGCTGCAACTTGTGCTCCATAAATTCCACTATCACTTTGTTGTATTTTTTGAACTTTATCTTCCATTAAAGGAGAATAAATAAATTCTGCCCATTTATTTAATACTTCAAGTTTATTTTTAGTCATATCCGCAAATCCCCATTGAGTATATGCATAAACAGCTCTTTCATCATCATTACTTTGAAGAGCATAATAAAGATCGATGACACCTTGAATAAATTTGCCTTCAAATATTCTCATACATCCAAAATCAAAAAGATTTACTGTGTGATTTGGCTGGATAGTATAATTTCCTAAGTGTGGATCTCCATGAATAATTCCGTATTCATAGAATGGTTTATACCAAGTATAAAACATATTTTTTGCAATTTTATTGCGAACTTCTTTCTTCGCTTTTTTAAAATCTAATATAGGTTTGCCCTCTAACCAACTCATTGTTAATAATCTTTTTGTTGATAATTTTTTGATTGTTTTAGGAATATGAACATATGTAGATTGAGAAAATATTTTATAAAATATTTGTGTAAGTTTTCTTTCGCGTTCATAATCAAGTTCTTCTGTTAATCTTTGAGTAATTTCTTTGTAAATTTCTTCAGTTTTTATGGCTTTATTATAAGATTGATAAATAGAAAAAATTAACTTTAGTTGAGATAAATCAGCTGTAACTGCTGATCCCATATCAGGATATTGTAATTTACAAGCAACTTCTTGTCCACTGGGGAGCTTTGCTTTATGTACCTGCCCTAAAGAAGCAGCTCTTGATGCTGTTTTACTAAATTCTTTGAAACTTTTTAACCAACTAAGTCCTAATTCAGTAGCCATTCTTCTTTTAACGAATAACCAACCCATTGAAGGTGCATTTGATTGTAGGTGCGTTAATTCAGTTGCATATTCTGGTGGTAATAAATCAGGAATCGTAGCAGATAATTGGGCAACTTTCATTAAGGGTCCTTTGATATTTCCAAGGGTATTTCTAACTTCTATTGCGTGTCTTTTTTTATCTAATTTTATACCTAGATATTTTTGACCAGCTAGTTTAGTAGCTAAAGTGCCAACCACTCCTCCAACTTTAGCATAACGTTTTATTTGTTTTGCAAAAGATATTGATTCTTTATCTTTATTTAATACCATTGCTAATTAAGATCTTCTAGTTGATCAATAAAAGATTCTATTACTGATAATCCTTTAAACCAAAAATCGGATTCAGAGGGATCAAGACCAAATGGTTTAAGCAATTCCCTATATTTTAAAGATCCTCCTGCTTCTAATAATGCAATATATTTTTTATCAAATCCATCAAAATTTTCTTCATATAGTGCATATAATGAATTGACCAAACAATCACCAAAAGCGTAGGCATAAACATAAAAAGGGGAATGGATAAAGTGAGGAATATATGTCCAATAATATTTATATTCTTCCTCAAATTTTATTGCTGGACCTAAACTTTTTTTCTGTATTTTTATCCAAATTTGACAAATCTCTTCTGCGGTGAGTTCAGCTAACTGTCTTTTTTCATGAACTTGTTTTTCGAATTCAAAAAAAGCTATTTGTCTAACAACTGTATTTAACATATCCTCAACTTTGTTAGCTAAAAGTGCTTTTTTTTCATTAGAATCACTTTCTCTATTCAATAATGCTTTAAATGTAAGCATTTCACCAAATACACTAGCTGTTTCAGCTAATGTCAAAGGAGTAGATGAGTTAAAATAACCTTGTTTCTTAGCTGATAAGTATTGATGTACTCCATGTCCTAATTCATGAGCAAGAGTTGCAACATCTCTTGTTTTGCCCTGATAATTTATTAAAATGTAAGGATGTGCTTTAGGAACTGTTGAAGCAGAGAAGGCTCCAGGGGATTTTCCTTTTAAAACAGGGGCGTGTATCCAAGACTTATCAAAAAATTTTTGAACTATTTTTCCAATCTTAGAATTAAATTTTGAATAAGCATCCAAAACTATCTCAGTTGCATTATCCCATTTATATAAACGATTACTTTGAAATGGAAGAGGTGCATTGCGGTCCCAATATTTCATTGTACTATCTCCAAACCATCGTGCTTTAATTTTGTAATATCGATGAGAAAGTTTTGAATAAGAAGATGTTACTGAGTGTACTAGTGCTTCTACAACTTCATCTTCTACTACATTGGATAAATTTCTAGAACTTATTGGATTTGCATAATTTCTCCATTCATCATTAATAGATTTATCTTTTGCTAAAGTATTTGTAATAGTTGAAAAAATTCTCACATTTTGAGAAAGAATTTTACCTACTGACTTTGCTGCTTCTTTTCTTTTTAATGGATTTTCATCCGAAAAATAATTAAATATTTCTACACTAGATAATTCTTTCTTATTAAAGGGAAAACGTAAAGAAGCAATTGTTTCATCAAACAAACGAATCCATGCACTTGATGAAGTAATACTTTTATCTTTCATTAATTTTTCTATTTTTTTATCAAGTTGGTGGGGTTTAAAAGCTCTAGCTATTTTAATCCAAGTTTTGTATTTAGCTAAACCTTTGTGATTCAATAGATTCTTTAAACAAGCTTCATCAATATTGTTTAATTCCAAAGTGAAAAAAATTAATGATGAAGAATACTTAGTTATTTTTTCTTTTATTTGCTGAAAAAAAATTTTATTTTTCTCAATGTCAATATTTTCTGCATACAAAAGAAATGCATAAGACATTATGCGTCCGATCGTTTCATTAATATCTTGCAATTTTTCTATAGCTTTAAATAATCCTGAAGCTTTTAAAGAGGTTATTTTGCCCTCATATTTTTTTTCAAAATTCTTTGATGAATTTTTAATAAAATTCAAATCAGACTCAATATGTATTTTCTTTGGGGAATCATATAAATCTGATAGGTTCCAAATAGGCAGATTTCCTAGTTTTTTTGAATTGTTAATTTCTATATTTTTATTATTTTTTTTTATCATTAGAATAAATTAAATATAGGTTTAATATCTAGCCTTGTTAAGGAGAACAAGAATAATGTCTGTTGATTTTGATAAATTTAAAAGTGTTATTAGTTTATTTGATAAACAATCTACTACTTTAAGCGAAAAACCTTATTTATGGTATAAAATTAACAATGAGTACATCGCTTTAACTTGGAAACAAGTTCGTAATAAAGTTGAAAAGTTATCTATTGTATTAAAAAATCTTGGAATTTTAAAGGGAGACAGAGTTGTTATCGTTTCAGAAAATAGACCTGAATGGCTAATTTCAGATCTAGCTATAATGGCTATTGGGGCTATTACAGTACCAGCTTATATAACGAATACTATTTCTGATCATGAACATATTATAAAACATTCAGGTGCACGCTGTCTTATTCTTTCAAATCATAATCTTGCACAAAAAGTTTTACCCGCAGTTGCAAAATGCTCTCAATGTCAAACTGTTATAAAAATTGAAAATGATAATGAAATTTATGATAATCCAGTTTCTGTTTTATCTTGGAAAAGTTTACTTGAAGAAAATATAGAACAATCTTTTAATTTAACAACAGCCGTAGAAGAACACAAACGTCAAGATACAGCATGTATTATTTATACTTCAGGTACAGGTGGCTATCCTAAAGGTGTCATGTTAAGTCATGGAGCAATGCTTACAAATTGTTCTGGGGCAGAATACTTATTAAAAGAAATTGTCTCTAATTTAGATGAAATTCGTTTTTTATCTTGGCTTCCTTTATCTCATTCTTATGAACACACTTTACAGTTTTATATAATAGGAATAGGTGCACAAATTTACTATGCAGAAGGGATCGATAAATTACTTATTAATATGGGTGAGACAAAACCCCATTTTATGACAGCTGTTCCAAGATTTTATGATTCATTACATGCAAAGATTTCGCAAGGTTTGAAAAAACAAAGTAAACTTTCCCAAATCTTTTTTTCTGAAACAATAAGATTAGGAAAGAAAATATACCAAGGAGAAAATCTTTCTGGATTTGAGCATTTTAAAAACTCTATCTTAAATAAAATTGTCCGAAAAAAAGTTAATAAAAGATTTGGGGGAGATTTGAAGGCTTTAATTTCTGGAGGTTCAGCTCTTAACTTTGAGGTTGGTTTATATTTAACTGCCTTGGGTCTGCCTTTGTTGCAAGGATATGGCCAAACAGAAACAGGCCCTGTTGTTAGTGCAAATCCACCTTCTAAAATAAAACTTGATACTGTAGGAATAGTTTTCAAAGGGACTAAAGTAAAAATTGCAGATGACGGTGAAATTTTAGTATCCGGTGAAAATGTGATGAATGGATATTGGAATGATCCAAAATCAACTTCTTCTACTCTTATTAATGGTTGGATTCATACTGGGGATATAGGTGCCTTTGATGATGAAGGATATTTGAAAATTACAGATAGAAAAAAAGATATTATTGTAAATGCAGGAGGAGATAATATTTCTCCAAGTCGTGTTGAAGAAAAACTAAATATTGAGCCAGAAATATCTCAGTCTATGATGTACGGTGATTATAAAAATTACCTAGTTGCAATCATAGTTCCAGATAGAGAGTTTGCAAAAAAATGGGCAGAGGATAATAACAAAGAATTTTCAATTAAAGAATTAATAAAAGATGAAGCATTTCTTAAGGTAATAAAACAAACCACAGAAAAAGTTAATAAGAATTTATCTGCAATAGAAAAAATTAGAAAATTTTTATTAATTGATAATGAATTTACTATTGAAAATGAAATGATGACACCAACCATGAAAGTTCGTCGTTTTCAGGTAAAATTAAATTATTCTAATCAATTAGAGAAATTATATTAAACTAAATTATTTTTTTTTAATTTTTCAAGTTGTTCTTTTGAAGCTTCTGATTGATATTTGTCTTTCCATTCATTGTAAGGCATACCATATATTAATTCTCTTGCTTTCTGATAATCTACTTTAATATTTTTTTTCTCCGCAGCGCTAACATACCATTTCGATAGGCAATTACGACAAAAACCTGACAAATTCATTAAATCAATATTCTGAACATCAGTTCTTTTTTGTAAATGAATAATTAATCTTTCTAATACATCAGCATATATTTCTCTTTGAATTGCTTTATCCATATTTTTTCCTATTTTTAAAAAATTGGCTCTCTTAATAATACTTACATTCAAAAGCTTTTTGAATTATATACACTTTTAATATGAAACGTAATAGAAAGGCCAAAATACTAGCAACTCTTGGCCCTGCTTCTGCTTCTTCTGATGTGATTGAACAACTTTTTATAGAAGGCGCTGATGTTTTTCGTTTAAATTTTTCACATGGTACTATCGAAGAACATAGAAAAAACTCTGAATCTATTAGAAATATTGAAAAAAAATACAATTATGCCAATTGTATTTTAGCTGATTTACAGGGTCCTAAACTAAGAATAGGAAATTTTAAAAATGATAAGGTATCATTAAAAAATGGCCAGAAATTCACTCTTGATCTTCTAAATGATCAGGGTGATCACAGTAGAGTTAATTTTCCTCATCCTGAAATTTATGAAGTTTTAACTCCTAATTCAATAATTTTGCTAAATGATGGTCGTATTAAAATGCAAATCATAGAACAACATAAAGATCGTTTAATTACTGAAGTTTTAAGTGAAGGAATCATTTCTAACAATAAGGGGGTCAATATCCCTGATGCTATACTTCCCATATCTTCTTTAACTTCTAAAGATAAGGGAGATTTATTAAAAGCCCTTGAAATGGGAGTAGATTGGGTAGCGCTTTCCTTTGTTCAAAATGCAAAAGATGTAGAAGAATTAAGAAAATTAGTAGGCAACAAAGCCTCTATTATGGCTAAAATTGAAAAACCATCTGCTTTAAAAAATATTGAGGAAATTTTAGAAGTAGCTGATGGTATTATGATTGCTAGAGGAGATCTAGGGGTTGAATTGCCCCCAGAAAAAATCCCATCCATTCAAAAACTGATTATTAATCTTTGTAGAGAAAAAGGTAAACCTGTGGTTGTCGCAACACAAATGCTTGAAAGTATGATTAATGATCATAGTCCAACTCGAGCTGAAGCTTCCGATGTTGCAAATGCTATATACGATGGAGCAGATGCAGTCATGTTATCTGCAGAATCAGCAATTGGAAAATATCCTATTGCAACGGTCACTATGATGAATCGCATAATTCTAAGTGTAGAAAATGATAAAGAAAATTATAATCTTTCAAATATTAATATCGAAGAAAAAAATAAAAAAAGAATTGGCACAACTGATGCCATTACAAGTGCTGCTTATACTATTTCAAAAAATGCTGAAGCAAAAGCAATTGTTACTTTTTCAGTAAGCGGAGGAACTACATTGCGCATGTCAAAAGAAAGAGCCCCTGTTCAAGTAATAGGAGTTTCTCCAAACATCTCTACTTCGCGAAAGTTGCAAATTGCTTGGGGAGTTCACTCATGTCATGCACAAGATGCTAATAGTGTAACAGAGATGGTTGACATAGCTTGTAGAATTATAAAAGATCAAAAAATTACTAAATCAGGGGAATCAGTTGTAATTACAGCTGGTGTGCCTTTTGGAAATGCCGGAGCAACAAATTTACTTCGAATTGCAAAAATTATAGATGACAAAGATCTTACTTAAGATTTGAACAAGCCCGCATAATTCTCTCGCACGCTTCATTCAAAGTATTTTCGTCTGTTGCATATGAAATTCTAAAATATGGTGAAAGTCCAAAAGCTTCTCCATGTACACCTGCTATTCCTTCACTATCTAATAAATAATTCATAAAATCCTCATCAGTATTAATAGTGATATTTTTTGGTGTTTTTTTGCCAATACAACCTTTGCAACTTGGATACACATAAAAAGCCCCTGAAGGATTAGCACAAGTAATACCAGGAACTTTATTTAATTTTTCTACAACCATATCTCTTCTTTTTTTAAAGGATTGATTGTGAGTTTGTATAAAATCTTGATTACCATTAAGTGCTTCTACAGCTGCTGCCATACTAATAGAAGAAGCTGAAGTAGTACTTTGAGATTGTATTTTATTTATTGCTTTGATGATTTCCTCTGGTCCCCCACAGTATCCTAATCTCCAACCTGTCATACAATAAGCTTTGGAAACGCCATTCATTGTTACTGTCCTATTTTTTAATTTAGGTTCTACTGTGGCGATAGTATAAAAATCTATATTGTCGTACAATATTTTTTCATAGATATCATCTGATAGAATAAAAACTTGAGGATATTTCAAAAGTATTTCTGCAAGCTCTTTTAGTTCATTATACGAATAGACTGCTCCTGTTGGATTGCTCGGACTATTTAACATAAGCCATTTAGTGTTTTGGTTTATATGTTGTTCAAGTTGTTGTGGTAAAATTTTAAATCCTTGTTTGGCATCACAAGGAACAATTACTGGTTTTCCTTCTGCTAATAGAACTATATCAGGATAACTTACCCAATAAGGTGCGGGAATAATAACTTCATCATTAGGATTGAGTGTTGCCATCATAACATTATAAATTATATGTTTACCTCCTACTCCCACCATAATTTCATCTAAATTATAGGATAAATCGTTATCACGTTTGAATTTATTAATTATTGCTTGCTGCAAAGCAGGAGTACCCCTACCTGGCACATAACGTGTTTGTCCTTCATTCATTGCTTTACTAGCAGCCTCACAAATATTTTTAGGAGTATTGAAATCAGGTTCACCTGCTGCCAAGACTAATACATCTCGACCTTCAGCACGCAGAGCATTAGCCTTAACATTTATAGCTACTGTTAAGGAGGGTTGAATGTTTTCCAATCGTTTAGATAATATATCTTTCATTATATTTTAATAAAATTGATCAAATACAAGACTTACACATACGAGCAATAAAAAAATAGCAAAAATCTTTTTTAATGTTTTTTTATTGGCTTTTTTTGAAAGTTTAGCCCCTAAAGGAGCTGTTAATACACTCACGGATGCAACTGATAAAACAATTGGCAAATTAACATATCCCAATGAGTATCTTGGAAGTCCTTCAATCATCCATCCAGTTGAAGCGTAAGTTATAAAGCCTGGAAGTGCTATCAAAAAACCAATACTTGCTGAGGTCCCAACTGCACGATGAATATTTTTTCCAAAAGCAGTCAAAGTAGGAACACTAAAACTTCCTCCTCCTATACCAATCAATACTGAAAAAAATCCAATCACGAAACTTATAATATTATTTAAAAAAAAATTTTGTGGTATGTCGTTTGATAAAACAATATTTATATTTAAAAACATGCTGATTGCAACAGTGCTCGCTATGACTCCAAAAATAATAACCAATATATTTCCATTAAAAAAACTAGCTAAAATTGCGCCAATAATGGACCCAAAGACAACGCCCATAAACCATTTTTTTATTACATTCACTTCAATATTCTTTAGTTTATTATGAGCATAAATGGATGAGAGCGAAGTAATACATATAACTCCGATTGATGAAGCAATGGCAACATGCATTATAATATTCGTGGAATAACCATAAAAATTCAAAATATAAAATACAACTGGAATAATTACGAGTCCTCCCCCAACTCCAAGTAACCCAGCAATCAATCCTGAAAACACACCAGTAATTATTAATAAAATTAAAAATTGTAAAAATTCTAATTCCATAAAACTAATTAGTTTTTGATATTCTTTCTGAAACTTTGTTTAAAATATTATCAATTGTTGGAGTTTTAATACTAAGTAAATCCCCAATTTCTTTTACAGTTAAGATAAGCGCATCTAATTCTAATTCTTTACCTTTTTCATAATCTTGCAACATAGATGTTTTGTGAGCTCCTACTTTAGCGGCACCTTCTATACGTTGGTCAATACTAATGTTAAGTGAAATGTTTAATTTGTTCATTATTAAACTTGCTTCCTGCATTGCTGCATATGCAATCTTTTTGTTTTCTTCTTTCGATAACAATACTTCAAGTGTTTCACCCGTAATGACACTTAGAGGATTAAATGCAAGATTGCCGATAAGTTTCATCCATATTTCTTGTCTAATATTATTGCGAATTGGAGCTTTTAGATTAGCTCTGACTAAGGCTTTACTTATTATAGAGACTCTTTCAGATTGTATTCCGCTTGGTTCTCCGAGTGAAAAACGATTACCTTCTAGATGTTTTATAACCCCAGGTTGTATAATCTCAGTAGCTGGATAAACAACACATCCTATTACTCTCTCAGGTGTAATTAATTTCCATTGAATATTATCAGGATCAATGCATTGAAATCGATAGTTATCAAATTGTCCACCAATATTGAAAAAATACCACCAAGGTATACCATTATAAGCTGTAATTACTGAAGTATTGTCATGAAACATTTTAGCAATTTCCTTAACTACTCCAGGTATTGAGTATGCTTTAAGAGTAATAAAAATAAAATCCATTTCACCTAATTCCTCCATTGAATCTGAACATTTAGGTTTGCAGGTAATTTCTTTTTCGTTTTCAATTATAGTAAGTCCTGTTTTTTTCATTGCTTCTAAATGAGCTCCTCTTGCAACAAGTGAAACATCAAGACCTGCATTAATTAGCTTAACCCCTAAATAGCCGCCAGTAGCTCCAGCTCCTACGATACAAATTTTCATTTCTCTAATCCTAGTTTTTTAGCTAAACCAATTCTTTGAAGTTTGCCTGTTTTGCCTTTTGGTATTTCATCCAAAAAAACAATTGTTTGAGGAATTTTATAAGATATTAATATTTTGCTAAGAAATTCTTTAAGTTCTTGAGCTGTTAATTGATGATCATTTTTTAAAACAATAGCGGCTGCAACTTCTTCTCCAAGCTTAGCATGCACAATTGGAAACGTTATGCCTTGAAAAACACTCTCATGTTGCATAATTGCGTCATCAATCTCTAAAGGTGAAATCTTTTCTCCTCCCTTATTTATAATTTCCTTGATACGACCTGTTATTTGAAGAAAGCCTTCTTCATCATAAAAACCTTGATCACCCGTACGAAACCATCCATTTATAAATGAATCTTTATTCGCTTGAGAATTATTTAAATATCCTTTTGTGACATTTTTTCCTCTAATAATTATTTCTCCAATCTTTCCATTTTCTAAAATCTTATGACTATCATCTATAACTGAAACTTTAGGTCCTGCTGCAAATCCAACTTTTATAGCTTTTCTATTTCCGGGAGGTAAATGATTGCTTGTCATTTGATGTGAGGCCTCGGTCATGCCATATGATTCTATAACTGGACAATGAAAGATTTTTTCAATTTCTTTCATTGTCATTGAAGGTAATGGTGCTGAGCTAGATCTGATGAATCTTAATTTTGTCTCTTCAATAATTTCAGAATTTCTATTAGCCCGAGTGAGAATTGCTTGGTGCATTGTTGGAACAGCACTATACCAAGTTGGAGAAAATACTTTAAGCCACGAAAAAAATTTCAATGCGTTAAATCCTGGTGAAGTGAAAATATTCCCTCCTGAAAATAGTGAAGAAAGCAACAAACCAACAATTCCATGAATATGAAATAAAGGCATGATATTTATACATTTATCGGATCTATCTAAATTTAGAGTTTGAACAATATTTTTTGCAGAAGTGCAAAGGTTTAAATGAGTCAAAGGAACCATTTTTGGTTTTGAAGTTGTCCCTGAAGTATGAAGTATTAAAGCTATGTCATCAGGTATAATAATATCATTTTGATTTATAGTATTAGATATATTTTCATTTTTAGATCTTAAACTAAATTTTCCTGAGGGATCTATATTATTAACTAATAGGTTAAATATTTTAATCTTTTTTCTTTTTGCCACTTCAATTACTGGTGAACTGGAATCTTCTTTTACTATAAGTGCTTTAGGTTTTAAGTCTTCAAGATAAAAATCAAATTCAGAAGCAGTATATGAAGGATTAAGTGGTGCAGCACAGCAATTGCTTGCTGTTGCAAGAAAAGAAGTAGCCATTACAGGACCATTTTCACATACAATTGCTATGGTATCTGTTTTTTGTATGTGATTCTTATGAAAAAAATCTTTTGTCCAATCAATTTGTCTGTTTAAATCAGCATAAGTGAAAACCGGTTGATCTTCTGTGAAGATATAGGCTTCTTCATCATTAAAAAAATTAACAATTTCTGGTATAGTTTTCATCAGATTTAAGTAATTAATCTTTATATTTACTACAATAAAGATAATAGTTATAAAAATAAATTAGCAATATGAAAAACATTCATTGGCTTGGTTCGGGTCTTTCCTCTATCCCTGGTATCAGGCGCTTAGCATCAAATAATTACAATTTAACTGTCTGGAACAGAACTCTCTCAAAGGCCCAAAAAAGCATTGATCACATTAAAACAGATAAAGTTTCCGCGAAAACTCTTAATATAGATTCAATTGCAGAAAACATTAAACAAGGTGATATTATAGTATCCCAACTTACAGCAAGTATGCATTTGGACATTGCAAAAATTTGTCTTGAAAAAAAATGTCATTTTATAACAACAAGCTATTTATCTCCTGATATTAAAAAATTGAATGAACAAACAGTTGCTCAAAATCTTGTTTTTATGAATGAAGTTGGGCTTGACCCAGGCATTGATCATTTTTTTTCACACTTACTGGTCCAAGAACTTAAATCACTGAACCTTAGTAATTTATCAGTGAGTTATAAATCTTACTGTGGGGGAATACCTGCGGTACCTAATGATTTTAAATATAAGTTTAGTTGGTCTCCTGTTGGGGTAATTAAAGCTTTAAACAGTCCAGCTAAATATATTCAAAATTTTGAAAAAAAACTTGTTCTTCAACCTTATAAAGAAATCAAAAATTACTTAATTAATAATGAAAACTTTGAAGCTTATCCAAATCGAGATTCTTTGCCTTACATTGAAGAATATTTATTTTCTCCACAATGGAAAATTAAAGAATTTGTCAGAGGTACGCTTAGGTTAAATGGTTGGACATCAGCTTGGGAGGAAATATTTAAAATGCTTGAAAAGCAAGATGCTAACATTGAAGAACAAATTCAACAAAAAAGTGATGAACTTTGGAAGAACTTTAGATACGATAATAATGAAGAAGATCGAGTTGTGTTATGGGTTAATTTGGAAGCTAAGCAGCAAGACAAAAAAGTATTTTCATCAACTTATAAGTTAGATGAAAAAGGTTCGGGTGAAAATACGGCAATGGCAAAATTAGTTTCTATTACACTAAGTGCTGCTATAGATTTAATGTTACAAAATAAAATTCGACCAGGGGTTCAAGCTGCTCCGTCAAATAAAAATATTATTGATTATTTTTTTAAAGTATTATCTGATTACTCAATAAAAATAGATCATCATTAAATATGTATAAGATTGCCATAATTAGAGAATCTAGATCTGATGACAGACGGACCCCTTTAGTTCCAACACATATTAAAGATCTACTAAGTGCTTTTCCTGGATTAAGTATTACCGTCCAGCCTTCCAAGCATCGCTGTTTTTCAGACGAAGAATACGAAGAACAAGGTACGATCATCAGTGAAAATTTAAGTGCGTGTGACTTGATTTTAGGAATTAAGGAAATAGAACCTAATCTTTTAATTCCCTCAAAAAGCTACATGTTTTTTTCTCACACAAGTAAAATTCAACCAGATAATTCTGCAGCAGCACAAGGAACGCCAGGAATGGATAAAAAAGAATTACTTAAAGAAATATTAAAAAAAAAAATTACCTTAATTGACTATGAAAACATACGTGATGATCGTAGTCGACGTTATCTTGGCTTTGGTCGTTTTGCTGGTATTGTCGGTTGCTATAATTCACTTAATTTATACCTACAAACTTTGGGACAAAAAACAATGCCCCGTGCCCATGAATTAAATTCTTATGAAAAATTAAAAGATAACATTAATAAAAAAAATTTTGGAAATGTTAGAATTATTATTACAGGTGATGGACGTGTAGCTAAAGGATCTTTAGAGTTTTTAGATTTTACAAATATAAAAGAAGTATTACCAGATGAATATTTACAAAATAATAATTCTTCAGCTGTCTTTTGTAATCTACCTACTTCTGCCTATGTAATGAATAAAGATGGAAGTGATTTTAATTTACAACATTTCATCAATTCTCCTGAAATGTATATTTCTGTACTTGATAAATATATGTCTAGTACAAGTATGCTTATAAGTTCCCATTATTGGGATCCTAAATCACCGCGATTATTAAATAAAAAAGATATTGAAAAATATAATAATCTTAAAGTCATAGGAGATATTACTTGTGATGTGAATGGTTCTATTCCTACAACCTCAAGACCTTCCTCAATTCTAGATCCTTTTTATTATGTAGATCGAACAACATTGCAAGAAGTTAGCCAACACGATCAAGCTCTTGCTATTATGGCAGTTGATAATTTGCCTTCTGAACTTCCAAAAGATTCTAGTAAAGAATTTGGAGATGGTATTATAAAAGAAGTACTCCCTTATATTTTTGCAAAAGATGATGGAAGAATCAAAAGAGCTACAATTACAGAAAATGGTGATTTTTTACCTTCTTACAAGTATTTAATAAATTATATAAATACCAAATGAATAATGAATATAGTTGAACAAACTTCAAAAGAAGTTTTGATTCCTTCTTATAACCAGCCTTTCAAGATAATTAGTGATTTTAAAGAAAGTGGTGATCAGCCTGGAGCAATAAACACATTAATCAAAAATATAAAAGACGGAGAACATGAACAAGTATTGTTAGGTGTTACTGGTTCTGGAAAAACATTCACTATGGCGAAGGTGATTGAATCTCTACAACGACCTACTCTTATAATGGCTCCAAATAAAACTTTAGCAGCTCAATTGTACGGAGAAATGAAAAGTTTGTTTCCAAATAATGCAGTAGAATATTTTGTCAGCTATTATGATTACTATACTCCTGAAGCCTATGTTCCTCGATCAGATACCTATATAGAAAAAGAATCCTCTATTAATGAACAAATTGATAGACTTCGTCACTCTGCTACTCGCTCTTTAGTGGAACGACGTGATACTATTATTGTTGCTTCAGTCTCATGCATTTATGGAATTGGTTCTGTTGACGCCTATTCTTCAATGTCTTTTACATTAACAAAAAATCAAAATATTAATCGTGATTTAATTATTAGAAAATTAGTTGAACTTTTATACAAAAGAAAAGACATGGATTTTAAGAGAGGAAGTTTTAGGGCTAAAGGTGATATATTGGAAATTTTTCCCTCACACTATGAAGATCGCTCGTGGAAAATATCTATGTTAGGTGATAACATTGAAATTATTTCAGAAATTGATCCTTTAACTGGAGAAAAAATTTCAGAGTTAAATCAAATACGCATATTTTCTAATTCTCATTATGTAACCCCTAGACCAACAATAAAAAAAGCAATTAAACAAATAAAGGCAGATTTACATGACCAATTAAAAGTATTTGAAGCCGAAAATAAATTACTAGAACGACAACGTCTTGATGAAAGGACTAATTTTGATCTTGAAATGATGGAAACTATTGGCAATTGTAGTGGTATTGAAAATTATTCAAGATATTTATCTGGGCGAAAACCAGGTGAACCTCCTCCTACATTATATGAATATATGCCAGAAGATGCTTTGTTATTTGTGGATGAAAGTCATATTTCTTGTAGTCAAATTGCAGGTATGTATAAAGGTGATTTTTCTAGAAAATCTACACTTTCTCAATATGGTTTTCGCTTACCAAGTTGTCTAGATAATAGACCATTAAAAAGAGAAGAATGGGATATCATGAGGCCACAAACTATATTTGTTAGTGCTACACCTGGTGATTATGAATTAAATAAAACAGGTGGTGTTTTTGTAGAACAAGTTATTCGTCCAACTGGTTTAGTTGATCCTCCTATTGAGGTTAGGTCAACACAACACCAGATTGATAATCTCCTAGATGAATGTCGCCTTACTATAAAAAAAGGTTATCGTATAATAATTACTACTCTAACCAAAAAAATGTCTGAGGATCTAACTGAATATATGCACGAGGATGGTCTAAAAGTTCGTTACTTACACTCTGATATTGAAACACTTGAACGTATTGCTATTATCCGTGACCTCCGTCTTGGTGTATTTGATGTTTTGGTTGGCATTAATTTATTACGTGAAGGATTGGATATTCCTGAATGTGCTTTAATGGTAATTTTAGATGCTGATAAAGAAGGTTATTTAAGATCTAAAACAAGTTTAATACAAACTATTGGTCGTGCTTCTCGTAATGTAGATAGTAAGGTTATTATGTATGCAGATAGTACTACAAAAAGCATGAAAGATGCTATTGAAGAAACTAAACGTCGTAGAGAAAAACAATTAAAATTTAACGAAATTAATAAAATTACACCTCTTAGTATTAAAAAAAATATTGAAAAAATATTAGAACACACAGCAGAACAAGACCATATAACAATTGAACTTGAAGAAACAAAACAACTAGTAGGAAAAGATTTAGACAAGCATATTAAAACACTTGAGAAAAAAATGTTAGATTATGCTGCTAAATTAGAATTCGAAGATGCAGCCCGATTACGTGATGAAATTAATCGTTTAAAATCCATAGAAGTTGGTATTCCTAAAAAAATACTAAAAATAAAAAATTGAAAAACTTAATTCTTTTTAAAGAAATTAATAGGACTGGTATTGTTCATTTAAATAGGCCTAAGGCGTTAAATGCACTTAATCTACAAATGGCTGAAGAATTATTAAAACAATTAAAAAAATGGCAAAAGGATAAAAATATACAAAGAGTTTTACTAATTGGAGAAGGAAAGGCATTTTGTGCAGGTGGCGATATTAAATCTATGTTCTTGTCTACAAAAGCTTCTAACTTAAAAAAAAACTTTTTATTTAAAGAATACACTCTCAACTATGCCATAAGTCAATTTACTAAACCTTATTTAAGTATCTTGGACGGCATCGTAATGGGTGGTGGAGTTGGCCTTTCTATTTATGGTAATGCACAAATTGCTACTGAAAATTCAAGATTTGCTATGCCTGAAACTGGCATTGGATTTTTTCCTGATGTCGGCGGAAGTTATTTTTTATCTAGAATTTATGAAGGTGTTGGACTGTATCTAGGTATGACTGGACAAGTCATCAATGCTAAAGAAATGATTGTTTTTGGACTAGCAACTCATTTTCAGTATAGTAAAAACATTGAAACAATAAAATCGAACTTCATTAAAAATGGATTGTTGCCCAATTCTCAAATTATCAAAGAAGAACCCTCTGAAGTATTAATTAATCTAAATTATATTAAAAAAACTTTTCAAGGAGATTGTATTTCTATAATGAATACTTTAAAAAATTCACCCTCAGAATTTGCAAAAAATACTTATAATAGTTTAATTAAACGTTGTCCTATGAGTTTAGCTATAACAGTTGAGTTGTTAAACAGAGCAAAAAAGCTGTCGCTTAAGGAATGTTTAGAAATGGAATATCAACTAAGCCAACATATTGTATACCGAGATGATTTTAATAATGGAGTTGATGCCATTTTAGTAAGTAAAAATTATAATCCAGCATGGAGTCCTGCTAAAATACATGATATTAATTTTGCAGAGGTTAATAAATTTTTTGAACCTCACATAAAACCATTGAATTTGAAGTAAAATTTATGAATAAAAATCTTCCTTCTGCTACAAAAGTCGTTGTAATCGGTGGCGGAGTGGCAGGATGTTCTGTTGCTTATCATCTCGCAAAATATGGCTGGAAAGATGTTATACTTTTAGAACGTGATCAATTAACCTCTGGAACTACATGGCATGCAGCCGGATTAGTAGGTCAATTAGGTGCTTCAGCAACAATAACAAAATTTCGCAAATATTCTTTAGATTTATACAAACAACTAGAAAAGGAAACAGAACTATCTACAGGATTAAAACAAAATGGAGCTGTCACTGTTGCTACAACAACAAGTCGTCTTGAGGAATTAAAAAGACAAGCAACAACGGCCCAACTTTTTGATGTTGAAGCAAACATATTAAATCCTTCTGAAATAAAAAAATTATATCCTATTATAAATACAGATGAAATCATCGGAGGAGTGCATATGCCTTTGGACGGTCAGGCAGATCCTGTTGGTGTTACAAATGTTCTAGCCAAGGCAGCAAAAATGGAAGGCGTAAAAATTTTTGAAAAATGCCCTGTAAAAAAAATACTTGTTCAAAAAAATAAGATAGTTGGTGTGGAAACTGATGAAGGAAAAATTGATTGTGAGTATATTGTTTTAGCAACAGGTATGTGGTCGCGACAGCTAGCAGCTGAAGTTGATGTTAGTGTTCCTTTATATCCAGATGAACATTTTTATATTTTAACCGAACCTGTTGAAGGTATTGATCGTTCATTGCCTGTATTACGAGACTATAATCATTGTTTATACATAAAAGAAGATGCGGGAAAACTATTAGTTGGTATTTTTGAACCAAATGCTAAACCAGCTTTCATAAATACAAAAATAGTACCAAATGACTTTTCTTTTGGTGAACTTCCTGAAGATTTTGAACATTTTGAGCCCTATTTAAAGCATGCTATTAAAAGAATCCCAGCACTAGAGCAAGCTGGGATACGTAAGTTCTTTTGTGGTCCAGAAAGTTTCACACCGGATACAAATTATCTTCTTGGAGAAACACCTGAGGTAAAAAATTTTTTTGTTTGTTGTGGTTTTAATAGTATTGGACTTGCAAGTTCAGGTGGCGCAGGTCGTGCAACTGCAGAGTGGATGATAAATGGTGGAATTAGTGAAGATATATTTTCTTTAGATATTAGCCGCTTTGAAAAATTTCATTCGAAGATAAAATTCATTACAGAAAGAGTAACTGAAACACTCGGTGATTTATACGCAATGCATTGGCCTTACAAACAACATACTACATCTCGTAATCAAAAACTATTACCTTACCATAATAGTTTAAAAAAAGTTTCTGCCTGCTTTGGAGTTGGCGGAGGTTATGAAAGACCTATGTGGTATGCACTTAATGCCAATAAACCAGAATATCAATATAGTTTCGGTTATCAAAATTGGTATGAATCTGCAAAACATGAAACTATTCATGCTAGAAAACACGCTGCTCTTTTTGAATTAACTCCTTTTTCAAAATTTGAAATAAAAGGATCACAAGCACATGATCTATTACAATATCTATGCGCAAATAATATTAAAGACATTGATGGTGCAACTACGTATACGCAAATGTTAAACCCTAATGGTGGCATCGAAGCTGATTTAACTGTAACTTGTATAGAAAAAAATAATTTTAGGGTAATTAGCGGGGCTGCAGTACGAACACATGATAAGAAACATATTCTTAGTAATCTAAAATTTGATGTAGAATTTAATGACATAACAGAAAAGTTTGCTTGTTTAGGTATTTTTGGACCAAAAAGTAAAGAATTATTAACTGAACTAGTTGGGAATGAATTTAATACTGAACAATTTCCTTTTGCTACAGGTAAATTTTTAAAACTGTTAGGCATTAGTATCTGGTTTCAACGGCTGTCTTATGTCGGGGAATTAGGTTGGGAGATTTATATTCCAATGCAAAATGCCAAAAAAATCTATGATGTAATTATTGAAGCTGGAAAAAATCATAATTTAACTCACGCTGGTGCACATGCCATGGATATTATGCGTATGGAAAAAATGTATCTGCATTGGGGACATGATATATCTCCTGAAGAAAATCCTTACCAAGCAGGCTTAGGATTTGCTGTCCAACTAAATAAAGAACAAGATTTTATAGGAAAAAATGCTTTAAAAAACATCAAACAAAGTCAATTAACTAAAAGAATTTTTATGTTAACTTTAGATAACTCCAAACCAGGCCAACCCTTGTTATTACATGATGAACCAATTTACTGTGAAGAAAAAATTATTGGTGAAACAACATCTGGTAACTATTCCTTTAACTATAAAAAAAATATGGCTTTGGGTTATCTTAATTTGTTGGATTCAAAAGAAGAATTACAAAAAAAACAATTTCAAATTGAAGTGGCAAAAACTAAATACGATGCAACTCTTCAATTAAATGCACTACATGATCCAACAAATATTTTGTTGAAAAAATAAATTGAAAAAATTATTTATCATTTTGTTATCGTGTGTATTTATCTGTGTAATAATTATATTTGTTGTTCGTGACCGATTTAGTATTGAAACAATAATATCAAATATTGAAAACCAAGCTGGCTTGGATATTAAATTAAATGATATAAGCAAATATGTATTTTATCCTTCAATCAATTTTAATAATGAAAATGTCACTATAAATAAAAAAGATATCCAACTTATTATTAAAAAAGCTAACATAAATATTTCTAAAAATTATTGGCCTACTTCTCCAATAAATTTAAATCTAACAACTCCTACTATCAATTACCAAGGGATAGAAATACGTGATGCTATTATAGATGCCTCCTATCAAAATAACATCATAACTATTAATAGCTTTATTGGAAAAATCATTGAAGGAGATGTTGATTTAATTGGAAAAATAGAAATTAATGAAAAACAATCCTTTAATATTAAAGGCAATTTTAAAAATATTTCACTTAA
This sequence comes from uncultured Alphaproteobacteria bacterium, assembly GCA_902607435.1. GTDB lineage: Bacteria > Pseudomonadota > Alphaproteobacteria > HIMB59 > CACLJX01. Next base: position 56,501 of record CACLJX010000008.1, read on the forward strand.
TACTCTTCTACAACAATCTCAAATGGCGAAATGGGACAGAGTAAATATTAAATTATCTTCAACTAATTTAAGTATATCTGGAAAAATTAATGATAATAATCCATTATTGGTTTTAAATGGAACTATTCCTATTACAGGTATATTTTATTTAACAACTACTGAAGAAGAAAAATTTGGGGCTACTTTTCTTTCATTATTAGTTGAAAAAATTCCAGACTTATCTTCTATTAGTAAGTCAATAAATTTTATAGTGTTTAATTATTCTAATATTCCAACTTCTCTTATTGGTGTTTTACAAATTAAAAATGGATTAATTAAGAGCGATGAAATTTTAATTCAAAATAAAAGTGCTAAATCTACATTAAAAGGATCTTACAATTTTATAAAAAATGAAATTGATGGTACAATATATTTTTTTAAAGAAAATGATATTTTTGTTGAAGCACAATTAAAAGGTGAAATTGATAATCCACAAATTCTTGTTGGAGGGAAAGTTTTTGCTGAAAATGAAGAGGAACCACTTCAAGATATAAAAAAATTATTTGAGGAGGGTATTAATTCACTCATAAACAAACTATTAAATATAGATGAGTAGTGTACTTGCTACAATTATGGGAGTTTTTAGCTATATTTTAGCTGGTTATATTTTGAAAAAAATTAATATTGTATCCACTAATATAGAAAAAATATTTTCATCAATTAGCTTTAATTTTTTGCTCCCACTTGCACTCATCGTAAACTTTTGGCTTATTGCTTTCCCTAATATTGTTGTTTTAAAATTAATAATTAGTTTTTTTGGAGCTGGTATTCTCATATTTATTATTTCCTTTTTTATTAGCAAGCAATTTTATAAGTTTAAAGTTGATGATAGTGCTCTCTTTGGTCTAGGAGCTTGCTTTGGTAATTCAGTAGCACTTGGTATTCCGTTAATGTATTCAATTTTAGGACCTGTCGATGCTATGCCCTATATGATCCTAGTATTATTTCATGGTATCATACACTTTACCTATACAACAATTATTATTGAAAGTTACCGAAATAGAAACCAATCAAATATTAATAAAATAATTAAAACAATATTTGGATTGGTGCAGAATATTATTCTAGTAGGAATGTTTGTTGGCCTAGCTCTAAATTATTTTGAAATTCCTTTTCCAAATACTTTACAAAACATCTTGCAACCAATTGCAAAACTTGCTTTGCCCACAGTACTTGTTTCAATGGGAATGGCGCTTGGAGGATTTAAGATAACTGCCAATTTATCTTACTCTATTGTTCTCACAACTTTAAAAAACTTTATTCATCCTTTAATTGCATTTATTTTAGCTAAATACATTTTGTTTATGTCACCACTTTTAGTTTTTATTGTCACAATGGCTGCTGCCCTACCCAGTGGGACACAAACATATTATTTTAGTTATAGATACAACTCTTTACAAAATATCATATCAACTAACATTGTTATTAGTACCTTTGTGAGTTTCTTTACACTCTCAATAATTTTATTACTATTTAGTTATTAGGCAGAGTTTGATAATCTATTGATTAGCATTTCTTTTTTTTGGATTATAGAAGAATTATTTGGAAAAATTTCTAACATTGTATCATAGACATCTATTGCTTTATCAAGCTGTTGATAATGAATAAAAATTAAACCCATGCCATCCATTGCTCCAAAATGTCGAGGCTCTAACTTCAATGTTTCATGAATATCTATCATAGAAGCATCAAATTTTCCTAGCATATAGTAAACTGTTGCACGTTTATTCCACCCTTCAGCAAAATTTGGATTTTTATCTATAACGCGAGTAAAAAAAGCAACTGCCATTAGCAAGTCCCCAGTACGCATAGATTCTAAGCCTCGATAAAAATCTGCTTCTATAATAGGATCGTTGGTTTCATGCCATATATCCCAAATACTAGATGTCACTTCATTTATTTTAATTTTATTTTCTGTTTTAGATAAAATCTTAAATAAATCTTCAAGACGAGGATCATTTTGATCAGCTTTTAGAGAAAAAGCGAAAAGTAAAAAAACAATTAAGGTTCTAGATAACATTTATGAATAATATGATAATGTAGATTTATTAAAATTAAATCAAAAGAAAACAACGATAATGATTAATCTATACACATGGCCCACTCCTAATGGACGTAAAATAAGCATTTTATTAGAAGAATTAGAGATTTCTTATAATGTTATTCCTATAAACATTAATAAAAACGAGCAATTTTCAAAAGAATTTTCATTAATTTCGCCTAGCAATAAAATACCAGCAATTTTTGATCAAGAAGCTAAAAAAAATATTTTTGAATCTGGAGCTATCATGTTGTATCTCGCTGATAAGTTTAAAAAATTTTTACCGATTAAATACCACTGGCAGGTAATCGAATGGTTTATGTTTCAACAAACTCAGGTAGGTCCTCTTTTAGGTCAAACACATCAATTTCTTTTTTATAATCCTGGGAAAAGTAAATTTGCAGAAGAAAAATATAAAAATTATGCGAAAAGAATTTATCAAACATTAGACCTTCAATTAAAAAAAAATGAATATTTAGGATTCAAATACTCTATTGCAGATATAGCTACTTGGCCTTGGGTAGCACGCTTTGAAAGACAACGTATTGATTTAGAAAAATATCCTAACGTTTTACGATGGTACAAATTAATAGCTGACAGACCGGCTGTTATTAAAGGTTATAATGTTGTTGGAACATTTGAAAAGATTCCACTTACATAAGTAATTTATATTACAATTGAAATAGCTGTTCCAAAAAGAAGTATTGCCAAAAGATATTCGATAATTTTCTTTAATTTTTCATTGCTTAGATAATGCCGTATAACGCTTCCGCCAAATGCCCACATACTTATTGATGGTAGATTTATAATCGTAGACATAATTACCAGGAAAAGTGTCCCTATTATTAAATTTTCTTTTTCTGGATAAAATAACGATACAGCTGTAATACAAATAACCCATGCTTTTGGGTTAACAAATTGAAACAAGATAGCTTCATAATATTTTAAGGGAGATGATTTTTCGTCTGTTGTTGAAATATTTAATGAACCGAACATTTTCCAAGCCAAATATAAAAGATAACAAGCACCGATATATTTTAATATTTCAAATAGTATAGGAAATTGCATAAATAAACTTCCTAAGCCAAAACAAACTAGTGCAAGTTGAATGCCATGTCCTGAAGAAATACCGATAATATTTGGAATAGATTTTATAAAACCAAACTTTATTCCAGATGCAGTAAGTATGCTATTATTAGGACCAGGCGTCCCATACATCACAAAATAATACACACTGATAGTAACAATTAGCTCCCATGTAATCATAAAATTAATCGCGAAAGTTTACAAATTGAACAGGAATGCCGATTTTAGCTTCTTCAATCATTTGCATTACTGTTTGTAAATCATCTTTCTTTTTGCCATCTACTCTCAATTCATTACCATTGATTTTTACTTGTACTTTAATTTTAGAGTTTTTGACATCAGCTGTAATTTTTTTTGCAATAGTTTGCTCGATACCTTCTACAAGTTTATAGATTTGACGAATTTTATTACCTCCTGCCTTTTCTTTACTGCCAGAACTTAAACATAAAGGATCAACCTTACGTCTTACAAAATGTGTAACTATCAAATCGCGTACTTGTTTCAATTTTAATTCATCGTCTGTGACTACTGTAAGTTCTTTGTCTTTATGCTCAATTGTTGTGTTGGAACCTTTAAAATCATACCGATTGCCAATTTCACGCAGTGCATTGCCAATCGCATTATCAATTTCTTGAAAATCTAATCGGCTAACAACATCAAAACTAGGCATAAATTAAAGAACATTTCCCTTAATTTATGTCGTCCTCTGAATCAATAGGCAATTGTTTATTAGTTGAAAGCCTACCCAAATTTTTCATTTTTTGAACCTTCTTTGTTAAACTTCCTGGCCCATCTTGTAGTCGTAATTTTGCCTCGTCCATTTTATCTTTAGCTTTGTTTATAGATTGATTGGCTTGATTAAATGATTCATACACATTAACAGTCTTTTCATAAATTTCAGTTGCTGCTGAGGCTATATCTTTGATTTGTTTTGTTTGTTTATCTATACGCCACATATTTTCAATTGCCTTTAACAAAAAAGGAAGAGTTGATGGACCTACAATAATGATTTTTTTTTGCCATGCGTCTTCAACAATTTTTTTTCCTTCATTATAAAGCGCTAATAATGCTGGCTCTATAGGCATAAACATTAATACGTTATCAATGGTATTAAGCTCATATAGGCTTGCATAATTATCTTTACTTAAATCTCTAACAAAATTTTTAACAGACTCCAAAAATTTTTTTAGATGTTGCGACTTATGGTTTTCTTCCTTTGCATTAGAATAATCATGCCAGGCACTTAAAGAGACTTTAGAATCAATTATGATATCACGTTTTCCTGGCATATGAACAATAACATCAGGTTTCTGTAAATTGCCATCAGTGCCCTTATAAGCTTTTTGTGTCTCGTATTCCTCCCCTTCTCTAAGTCCAGCACTATCCAATATATTTTTTAAAACAAATTCTCCCCATGCCCCTTGTTGCTGAGAACCGCCTCGGATCAAACTATTTTCAATACGATCTTGAGCTAAATTAAAATTTTGCAAGGATTGTTGAATTGACTTAATGTTATCTTTTAAAGATACTAAATCATCATTTTCTTTATTTTCGGAAGCTTGTTTGTAAGTAAGGAAGTAATATAATAATGCTATAATTCCTGCTCCAGAAAAAAAACCGAGCAAGAAAATAATTATTTGATTACTAAATTCCATAAATTAACACTATCCAATAAAACTAGATAAAAAAGTAAATACGTATAATACCTCTTTTAAGTTTTGTTTCACAATAATAAATAATTTGAAAAAAGTTAAAATATATTGATTGCCCATAAAGCAGAAAAATAAATCACTAAGTACCGTGCTATTTTACCAATAGATACCAATAATAAAAATGGTAAGAATGAATAACGAAGTGTTCCTGCAACAAATGTAAGTGGATCACCAATAAAAGGTACCCAAGCAAAAAGTAAAGACCATTTTCCGTACTTCAAAAAAAAATTGCTGGCTTTGCTAATTTGATTTTGATTAATAGGAAACCATTTTTTTTGAATAAAATAAGCCGCATAATATCCGCATATCCAATTAAATACAGAGCCAAGGATATTACCTACTGAAGCTACTATTAAAAGCAATAAAGAATTATAATTATCAATAGCAAGTAAGGTAGCAAAATAAATTTCTGATCCAAATGGAATAATGGTAGCAACCAAAAAACTTACTACAAATAAAGAAAAATATATCATAAGTATTATTAATTAAAATAAATATTTTTTTTCTATTTCTTTCATTAAAAGGGAATCATAATAATTGTAATCAATAATCTGTTGATATAATTTTTTAATCATTAAATCTATAAAATTCCTATTGTAATTTGCTACATTTTCATGAACATAAGATGGAAGATTGAAACCATAGTATGAAATAAATTTATTTATAAATAAGTTGAAAGAATCTACATCACCAATTAGTTTAAAATATTTTAAATTATTAATAGCAGTTTCATAATCAGATTGAGTAATTTTATAATCGTTTTCAACATAAAAATATTTTTCATACGGAATGCCTGCAATTGTTTTTGTAACAATATTTGATGTAATAAAGTTATTTTCTAATAATTTTATTATTATAGGAATATCGTTCTCAGACAAAGTTAATTGAAAAAATACATTTTCATTAATATTTTTTATATTATCTAAATTGCGTTTTTTTTGTAGGTAAGTATGAAAATATTTAAAATATATGTTGGAAAAAAAATGTTTATGAACATCTCTTACTAAAGTATACAAATCAACATTCTTACATTCATCACTAAAAACAAAATGACCACTTAAAAAATTTTTTGCTCCTTGTGGCTTAAAATAATCAAAAGAAAATTTGCGAAGATAAAATTTTTTACCTACTTGTAAATAATTAATATTGTTTTGATTTGATATTTTTTCCAAAATATGATTGAATGTTAATCCTCCAGTTTTTGGTATATGAAGAAAAACTATTGGTTTTAATATATTAAACATCTTTAATATTCTTTTTTCATAGCATTTTTTAGGTATTAAACTAGGTATTTAATTTGTTATTTTAATAATAAAGTCTATTTATTATTCTACTAAGTATTGATAACATATTGAAATATAATGAATGTAAATGATTTAAAAAAACAATTTAAAAAAATAAATGATTTAAAAAAAAATAATAACTTTGATACTTATACGCTTAATGAATTACAGAAATTACCAACATTTAATGGCTTGTGTGAATTAGGTTTTAAAAACACCTCTTTTTATATGATTAATATTTCTAATGACGATGCCATACCTTTGAAATATTTGTGGAGGAATAAATATGAGCATTTATCACTTAATCTTTGGTATGACATGACAAGAAAAGATGGTTATTTTTTTGATGTTGGTGCTCACACAGGCATATATTCAATAATAGGAAATCTAAATAAAAACCAAAATAATATTATTTCTATTGAACCGTATTTCCTAAATTTTTCTAGGCTTTTATCCAATTTAAAAATAAATAATATAAAACCTAAAAGTTGTTTTTTGGCAGCTGCATCAAATAAAGAAGATGTTGGTAAATTTAATGTTAAAAATGCGCCTGACTACCATAGCACTAGCGGAAAGATATCAGAAAATGGAAATATTAATATTCCTAAAATTAAAATTGATAATTTTAAATTAGATAAAACAATTATTGGAATAAAAATAGATACTGAAGGTCACGAATTTGAAGTATTGGAAGGCGCACAAAATTATATCAATAAAGATAAACCTGATATAATTTTTGAAATACATAAAAATTGCTTTGATAAGTGTTTAGGCCTCTTAAAACTTAATGGGTACAATTTTTACTTTATAAATGAAATTGATGAAAAAATTACAGAAATAGAAAAATTTAGCTCTGATTTAAAAAGACCAGAAGGCTCAAACTGTTATGCTTCAGTCAATAAAATTAAAAAATTGTAATTATATATTCTAAATTTTTTGATAGTGCATGTATTACACATCTTCAATAAATTAATGAAGTTGAAGTCAAAGATTCGAATCCCTTCGCCCGCTCCTAATTTTAGCGATATTCCCTTATTTGATTCACTTCATATTCAAAAAATGTTCATTTGGTTATCGTAATTTGCACCCCTGTTAATAGTATATAAGCAACTAACGAAATGATCTCATTAATGTAAGAAAATAAAAAAGGCTTAAGTAGTGCAAGTACAATATAGCAACATCATATTAAAGATTTTGTTTCTCCTATAGAGAGTTGCCATACTTGATTTGCTTGATATCCTTTTAGTTGCGCTGCTTTCTTAAATTTTATTGGTGATTCCCACGGATCTTCTGCGCTTAATCGAATAGTTCCCCAATGCATACCGAGAATATTTTTACTATTGAGCATAGAGGTAATCTCAACAGCCTCTTCTGGTGTGCAGTGTGATGCTTGCATCATCCCTCTTGGTTTATAGGCTCCAATGGAAATAATTGATAAATCAAAAGGTCCCAATCTCTCCCCAATTTCTGAAAACATAGGTCCATAAGCTGTATCACCACTAAAATAAATTTTCTTTGACTGATAGGAGATCGTGTATCCATTCCATAAAGTAGAATTGTATTTTTGTCCTAAGCGTCTTGACCAATGATAGGCTGGTACGGCTGTAATAGTAAAATTATTATTTTTATTTTCATCGTACCAATCAAGTTCGTTTATTTTTTTATAACCAAGGCTAGTAAATGTTCTGGATAGTTTTAAAGGACAAATAACAGTAATATTTTTTTTATTCTTAATTTTTTTTAGAGTTCGAATATCTAAATGATCATAGTGATTATGACTAATTAAAATAGTATTAATTTTAGGTAAGTCAGTTACCTTCATAGCTGCAGGAACATACCGATTGGGCCCAACACCAAAAGGACCTGCGGTCTTTGATAGAAAAGGATCAGTCAAAATAAACTCTTTTTCTAATTTAATTAAAAATGCTGCATGTCCTAACCATGTAATACTTATAGGATCAATATTTTCATGAAATTGTTCAAGTGTTTTTTCATGTGTGAGTACATGTTCTGGAGGAATATTATCCGGTATTTCTTTTTGATCAAACATTTCTCTTTTAATGATCCCTTTATAAAAAAAACGAAAAAAATTTAGAGATGAATGACTAGAAGAAATTTCACGTTTGGGACTTCCTGGCAAATTACGGAAAGTTCCGTCAGATAAATGGTGATAAGGTAAAGATTCCACTGCTTTTACTGTTTTAAAATATTTTATACTAATTAATATTGCAAAAAAACCAAAGATAATTTTTACAAATTGACGTCGACTTCGCATACAATAATAACGTATATAATGATAAAAATAAAATTGAACAAATATAAAAGGTTTTAATGAGAGGTTTTAGTACTACTGAATTTGAAGAGCGATTAAGAAGAGCACGTCTATTAATGCAAGAAAAAAAATTTGAGATGCTGCTTATTACATCGCCACATAACTTTCGTTATTTTACTGGATTGGATTCCTATTTTTGGGAAAGTCCAACACGTCCATGGTTTTTATTATTATCACTGAATCATGATCCAATAACAATTGTTCCTTCCATCGGAAAAACTGCTCTTCAAAAAACTTGGATTAAAAATGTTAAAACATGGCAATCCCCTAACCACAAAGATGAAGGAATAACAGTACTTCAAGATACGATTCTCTCCATACAATCAAATCAATGTTCTATTGGATGTGAAATAGGGATGGAAAGTCAACTGCGCATGCCTGTTAATGATTTTCAAAAATTAAAAACTAATCTCTCAGATCATAGTTTTGTTGATGCAAGTCCGCTTATTTGGAAATTAAGAATGATTAAATCGGAAAATGAAATTTATAAAATAAAAAAAATTATTTCTATAGCTAGTAATGTTTTTGATGAACTGCCAAAAGATTTACAAATAGGTCAATCTGAAATTGAGATATGTAATATAATGAAAAAAAAAATGCTAGATCTAGGAGCAGATCATACTTTGTATATGTCCTGTGCTTCTGGTCCTGGGGGCTATGATCAAATTATTTGTGATCCAACAGAAAAAAAATTGCAGGATGGAGATATTCTCATCATCGATACAGGTACAACACTAGATGGTTATTTTTGTGATTTTGATCGTAATTTTGGATTTGGCAAAATAGCAGACAGCGCAAAAATAGCTTATGAAATTTTATGGCTAGCAGCTGAAGCAGGTATGAATAGTGCTAAACCAGGAGCAACTTGCGCTGATGTGAGCAATGCCATGCTCTCCATTCTTCAAAAAGAGGGACTTTCGTCAAATAGTGTTGGACGCATGGGGCACGGCTTAGGTTTGCAAATGACAGAACCGCCAAGCATTATGTCAAATGACAATACAGTCCTAGAAGAAAACATGGTGATTGCCATTGAACCTTGTTTTGAATATGCACCTGGTACGATGCTTGTGCATGAAGAAAATATTTTAATAACTAATAATGGATATGAGAGACTTACATCTCGTACCCCACAAACTATTCCAATAATCAATTGATATTATTATAATGAAGAATCATGAATAAATAGATTCAATTTTTGGCATTAAACTAATTAATTCTTTAGTGTATTGATGATTAGGATTGTTAAAAAGATTTTCAGTTTTTTCAACTTCGCATAAATTGCCGTTTTTTAATACTGCTATCCTATCACACATTTGCCTAACTACAGGCAGATCATGACTAATAAATAAAATTGTTAAATTCAATTCCTCTTGAAGATCCTTTAAGAGGTTAAGAATTTGGGCTTGAATACTTACATCTAAAGCAGATGTTGGTTCATCACAAATAAGAAGTCTTGGTCTAGTTGCCAAAGCTCTAGCGATTGAAATTCTTTGTCTTTGACCACCAGAAAACTCATGGGGATATCTTTCAAGAGACTGTCTAGACATTCCAACAATATCAATTAAGTCATTAACATTCTTTTGAACTGTTTTATTGTCTATACCCTTTTGAAAAAATTTTATTGGTTCAGCAATTATGTCTTTAACCTTAAATCTTGGATTCAATGAGGAGTATGGATCTTGAAATATCATTTGAATCTGTCCTCTATATTTATTTTTAATTTTTATATTTTTTGGATTATGCAAAGATAAATCTTCAAAAAAAACTTCACCAGAAGTTGGTTTAATTAAACTTGTAATAATTTTTGCAATTGTTGATTTGCCTGACCCTGACTCGCCTACTAAGCCAAAAGATTCACCTTCAAAAATCTGAAAAGATACATTATTTAATGCTTTAAGTTTGTTAATTTCTTTTTTTGATCGAATGAACATTTGTTCATCAAATATTTTTGTTATATTTTTAAAATCAAGTAACTTTTCATTAGAGATTTCTCTTACCGCCCAATTTTGAATAATACTGTTTGTAAGATTTGAAGAATTATTAGTTATTTCACCACCTTCAGGACTAATTAATTTAAATCTTTCAATTTTTTTGTTTGTTGGTGGTACAGACATAACGAGACTTTTGCACTCATTTGACTGGGGATTAGATAGAACATCGGCTGTATTACCTTGTTCTACAATTTTACCATATCTCATAACCACAACTCTATTAGTGGTTTCCGCAATTACCCCCATGTCATGAGTAATGAGAATAACTCCCAAATTTCTTTGGATTGTCAAATCTTTTAATAATTTAAGTATTTGAAATTGAATACTAACATCTAATGAAGTTGTAGGTTCATCTGCAATAATTAGATCAGGTTCACAACAAAGTGCTAATGCAATAACAACTCTTTGTCGCATACCTCCACTAAATTGATGAGGGTATTCATTAATTCTTTGTTCTACATTTTCAATACCAACTTCTTGTAATAATTCTATTGATCTTTTTTTAGCGTCATAATAATTTAACTTTAAATGAGTTTGAATTGTTTCTATTAATTGATCTTTAATCTTAAATAATGGATTTAAAGAAGTTTGAGGATCTTGAAAGACAAATCCAATTTTTTTTCCTCTAATAGTCTGAATAACTTTTTCATTGTTACAACACTCAATATTATCAAGCTTGATTGATCCATTAGTGATTTTACCGGGTTTATCGATTAAATTAATTATAGCATTTGCTACCGTAGATTTTCCAGAACCAGACTCACCAACAATACCAAGAATTTCACCCCTTTCTAAATTGAATGTTACATCTCTACTTGCATTTATCGTTTCTTTTCTCGTCTTATACTGAATGTCAAGATTATTAATTTCTAAAAAACTCATCTTGTTTTTAATTTTGGATTTAAAGTATCTCTCATCCAATCTCCAAGTAAATTAATTGATAAAGCTAGTACAACTAAAAAAACTGCAGGAAAAAAAGTTATCCACCACTCACCAGAAAATAAAAAATCGTTTCCAAATCTAATTAAAGTACCAAGTGATGGAGTTGTGGGTGGCACTCCAACTCCTAAAAAACTTAAAGTTGATTCAGTAATGATTGCTAAAGCTAAACCAATAGTAAAAATAACTAAGACTGGTCGCAGTATGTTAGGTAAAATATGTTTAAACATAATTAAAAAATTTGAGAGACCAATAATTCTTGAAGCTAAAATATATTCCTTATTTTTCTCGACAAGTGTTGCCGCTCTTGTTACTCTTGCAAATTGCGGCCATTCTGAAATTCCTATGGCAAAAATTAATACATAGATTGCCATATCATTATGCAAAGATTTAGAAATAAAACCTCTAGCTATTCCATCGACTAAAAGTGCCATTAAAATACTTGGTATTGTTAATTGAACGTCTGTAAATCTCATTACTATTATCTCATATCTTCCACCAAAAAAACCTGATGTAACTCCTAAAAAAGTTCCTAATAACATTGCAAACAGTATTGAGGCAAAACCAACAATTAAGGATATCCTGGATCCATATATTATAGTTGAGAGCATATCCCTTCCTTGCTGATCAGTTCCTAAAACAAAATTTGTACTTCCACCATCTGCCCAAACAGGTGGTGTAAAGGCATCTAACAACGAAACATTAACTGGATCAAATGGATTATATGGAGCAACAAGTTCTGCAAATGTGGAACAAATAAGTATAGTTAGAAAAACAATTGTTGAGATAACGGCGATTTTTGATTTAACAAAACTATAACCAATATCATTATTAATAATTTTATTTATTACTTGTGAAATCATTCTGATGAAACTTCTTCCTTAATTCTAATTCTTGGATCAATTATGTAATATGTAATATCAACAATAAAATTAATCATAACAAATATAAATGCTACCATAATTAAATAAGCCGACATTATTGGAATATCCACAAAATGGACTGCATTGATAAATAAAAAACCCATACCTGGCCATTGGAAAACAGTTTCTGTAATAATTGAAAATGCAATAAGAGTACCAACATTTATTCCAGTAATTGTAATAACGGGTATCAATCCATTTTTTAATGCATGTTTAAAGTTAATAGCATTTTTTTCTATTCCTCTGGCTCGAGCAAATTTAATATAATCAGTTTGAAGGATCTCCATCATTTCAGCTCTTACTAGTCTAATGATATAAGTCATTTGAAATAAACTAAGAGTAATAGAAGGAAGAATGATTGCTTTTATACCACTTAAAGTTAAAAAACCTGTATTCCAAAAACCAAGATCCACAACTTCTCCCCTACCAAATGATGGAAGAATTCCTAAAATTACAGAAAATAAATATATAAATAATATTCCGATGACAAAAGTTGGAAGTGAAACTCCAAAAAGTGATAAGATTAGTATGATATTGCTTAAAAAACCATCTCGATTAATTCCTGTATAAACACCTAAAACAACTCCGGAAACTATTGCGATGAGTGCTGAAATAAAAACTAATTCTAACGTAGCTGGTAATCTTTCAGCTATTAAATCAGAAACAGGTCTTTTTAATTGATATGAAAGTCCAAATTCTCCTTTAACTGCATTGCCAATAAATCTTAGAAATTGTGTGTGAACAGGATCATTTAATCCTAATTTTTCTCTAATTTCTTCTCTTTTTTCTGTGGATGCCTCCTGCCCCACCATATTATGCACTGGATCACCTACATAATTAAATAGAGAAAAAGCAACAAATGCTACAATAAACATTACAAGTACAGATTGTATAAGTCTTATGAAAAAATAGTTTACCATTAGGATGTTGCTGGGAAATACTGGCCAATCTTTTTAATTGGCCAGTAATATAAATATAAAAGTATAATTAATTCACCATTGCGTGGCGAAATAAAGGCTCGTTATTAGTTCTTATAGGAACATCAACGTTGCTTTTACTTCCCCAAGATATCACTTGATGATGAAGAGGTAAATAAGGCATGTTATCTTGAACTATTGCCCAAGCTTCTGCTATATTCGCATTTCTCTTATCTAAATTTGTTTCAGTTAACATTGTGCCAACTAATTCATCTACACGAGCATCACTATAACCAACCTTATTCCAACTTCCTCCAGTTGTTAATAAGAACGAATACACATAATGACTATCAAAAGTAGGTACTCCCCAGCCTAGCATATAGAAATCACTTAAATCATTTTGTAAATCTTTGAAGTGAATGCTTTTTGGTTGCGCATCTAAATTAACTGTAATGCCTATTTTTGCAAGCATACCAACAGCCGCAACACAAATTGCTTCATCATTGATATAACGATTATTAGGACAATCTAAAGTTATTTCAAAACCATCCGGATAACCTGCTTCAGCAAGAAGTTGTTTAGATTTTTCAGGATCATAAGGTAAACGAGCATCTAGTTCTTTAGTGTAACCTTGCACACCAGGAAAAGTAATCATTCCAGCTGGTTCACTTAGACCCCGCATAACTTTATCTTTGATCGCATCCATATCTAACGCGTGATACATCGCAAGTCGAACTCTTTTATCTTTTAGTGGATTAGCTCCTTTAATATTTGATGATCTTAATTCATCAGAGCCTTGATCCATTCCAAAGAAAATTGTTCTTGCTTGAGGGGTACTTTCAACTTTATGACCAGCAGAACCACTAATTCTTGCAATATCTTGCGCTGGAGTAAAATTTGTAAAATCAATATCTCCAGATAATAATGCTGCAACTCTTGTTGCATCATTATTAATCGGTAACAATTCTATTTTATCAATATTATGTTGAGATTGATCTCCCCACCAACTTTCATTTCTTTCAAATACAGTTCTGGTATCTTGTTCTCTTAATGTAATTTTAAATGGACCTGTTCCATTTGCATTACTTGAACAATGTGTTGCTTCTTCTGCATTAAAATCCTGAGGTAATTCACATCCGTTCTTTTTAGACCATCCCTCAGACATAATAAAAATTTGAGACAATTGGTTTAAAAGAATTGGATTTGGACCTTCTGTTTTAATTTCAACAGTATTAGGACTAAGAGCTTTAACTGAAGTAATACTTTCAATTAGTTCTATCATATCTGATGCTCCTGAGAGCGCCCTATTGATACTAAATTCAACATCACTTGCTCTTAGTGCTTTTCCATCTGAAAAAACTACACCATCACGAAGGGTAAATACCCATGTTTCAGGATCAGTAGCTTCCCATGATGTTGCTAATTGTGCTTCTATTGACATGTCGAGACCTCGAGTAACCAAACTCTCATATACTTGTCTAGAAACCATGTGTGTTGGGCCTTCATTTTGTGCATGAGGATCAAGCGTAAGTGAATCACCCGGCATAGACCATTTTATTGTTGCAGAATAAACAGGTGAAACAAAACCAACAAATAAAAGGGTTAAGACCATTGCTTTTATAAATTTAAGCATTTCTTTAATAATCATAATTTCCTCCTGAGATTATTAACTTAATAAGTAGTGATTACATGCAAATGATTCGTAATACAAATGTAATTTTAAAATAAAAATCTAAAAAAATGACTGAAAATATAGATTTTTGTAAAAAAAATAATACAAATAATTAAATCCTAATATTTAAAAAAATAATCAAAGATATTATTTAAATAAATATAAAATGAAAATATTGAGAATAAAATTAAAATATGTAATTTGATATTTATGTGTGGTCGTTTTATTAATACAAATAAAATTAATAAGTTAAAAAAAATTTTTGATATTAAACAAAATAATGAATCTTTAGAAGATACACTTTCCTATAATATTGCCCCTTCCAATAATGTTAACATTATTATCAATAATGCTTATCTTCAAATTGAAAAAGCAGAATGGGGAATAAAGTATAAAATACCTTCAAACTTCCGTGAAAAACAAAATCAACAATATAAAACTTTTATTAATGCTCGTTTAGAAACGATAACTGATAAAATATTATTTAAGGAATCTTTTTTTAAAAAACGCTGTTTAATTCCAGCTAATGGTTGGTATGAATGGGCGATTATTAAAGAAAAAAAAATACCTTATTTTATTGAAGTCTCATCACAAGAAACAATATATTTTGCAGGAATTTGGAAATTTTCAAATTTTAAACTTTCTCAAAAAAAGAATTTTTCTATCATCACCAAAACTGCTAATCAATTAATTTATGATATTCATCATAGAATGCCAGTTATTTTAACTTATAGTGAAGCAATGCAATTTATGGAGGAAAATAAAGAAATTTATTTAAAAAAAAATTTTATTTCAATAATAGAGAAAGATTTAAATTTTTATCCTGTAAGTAAATATGTTAATTCTCCTATGAATGATTCAAATATTTGCATTAAACCCATTACAATAAAAAAATATGGACATGATATTTCGACAAACGTTTGATAAAATATCTTCAACCTATACTTATCTTATTGCTAGTCGCAAAGGAGGTGAAGCTCTTATTATCGATCCAGTTTTAGATAAAACAGATCAATATATAAAACTGTTAGAACAATTAGATTTAAGATTAGTTAAAGTGATTGACACTCATATTCATGCTGATCATATATCGGGTATTGCAGAACTTCGTGATAGAACAAAATGCGTTACCTTAATGGGCGAACATGCTCCAGCAGATGTTGTATCAATGCATGTAAAAGATAACGAAAAGGTTAAAATAGAAGGAATTGAACTAACAGCTCTTTATACCCCAGGTCACACTGATGACTCTTATAGTTTTTTGATGAATGATCGCGTATTCACTGGAGATACACTTCTAATAAAAGGAACTGGAAGGACAGATTTTCAAAATGGTAATCCTTATGATCAATATAATTCATTATTTGATCGTTTATTAAAACTAAATGACGATACTCTAATTTATCCCGCTCATGACTATAAAGGAGAAATGGTTAGTACTATTGGAGAGGAAAAAAAATTTAATCCACGACTGCAAGTTTCATCACCACAAGAATATGCACAAATTATGAATAATCTCAATCTTGATAATCCTGACATGATGGATATAGCTGTTCCTACTAATAAGTCTCTTGGCATGTCATTTGAACAACAAAAAAGATTAAATGGATTAAGTATTAGCGAAGTAAAAGAACTAATTAATAAAAAAGATACTCTCTTAATTGATTTGCGAGAAGAAAGTGAAATATTAAGAGAACCTTCTATTACCAAATCAATTAATGTAGTTTACAATCAATTACCTAACTATTTAAAAAATAAAAAAAAAGAATTGTTAAATTTAAATTTAATCTTTTATTGTGCGGTAGGACAACGTTCTGCATTAGCAGTACAACTCAGTAAATCATATAATTTACTCAACACCAAACATTTAATTGGTGGTATAAGAAAGTGGAATAGAAAATAATTTTTAAATTACAACTTAAAAAATATACTGAAATAAAAACCAGCTATCATTGAAAATATAAAAAGTATTGATAGAGGTTGTAGAAAAGCAATAGAAGATATTGCAGGACCTGGGCATAAACCAAGCATTCCCCATCCAATTCCAAATAAAGAAGATCCAAAAATTAATTTTCTATCAATTTTTGTGTTTGTTGGTAATTGAAATGCTGAACTAAAAAAAGGCTTGTTTTTATTTCTTAACAAATAAAAAAAAGGGGCAGTAAATACTATTGCTCCTCCCATAACAAATATAAGCGATGGATCCCATTCTCCTGTGATATTGAGGAATGCTACAATTTTTGCAGGATTGGTCATTCCTGCTATCGTTAGACCGATGCCAAAGATTATTCCACTTAGTAATGAGAAAAACTTATTATACATTTAGTATATTCCTAATATCTTCATAATAAATACTGTAATAATTGCACAAATCATAAATGTTATTGTGGCAAAAATAGACCTAGTGGAAAAACGGCTGATACCACATATTCCATGACCGCTTGTACACCCACTTCCTATTTTTGTACCTATACCAACTAAAAGGCCACCAATTATAATAAGTGGAACTGAAGATATAATAGAAAAGACAATTTCTTTTTTTAATGATATCATATAAGTTAACGGTCCTAGTACCAATCCTATAACAAATAATATATTAGAAAATCTGTTCTCTTTTTTTTCTATAGTACTGCTCAGTATACCGCTAATCCCAGCAAGACGCCCTGTACTTACAAAAAACAAAACAACTGCAGTACCAATGATTAATCCACCTATTAAAGCAGAGATGGGTGTAAAATTAACAAGATCCATTTTAAACATATTTAAATTATTATATTTAATATAAAATAATAAAACAAAAAAATTATTTTACTTTATAAGTACCCTAATTCTATCATTTCTTTATTAAATTTTTTTTCAATATTTTTAAGTATTTTTTCAGGCAATTCTTTTTTCCATTCATCAATAAGGCCTTTTCTAAAAAAATATTTTGCTTGTCCTTTTTTTTCTTCAAAACCATAATTTTTTTCAATATTTTGTAAATTATGAAATTGTACGGATTCTAAAGAATTATTAAATTTTTTTTTATTAATCTTAGCGTTAGGTTTATCACCAAGAAAATTAAGAATAATTAAGAAAAACTTTTCTGGTTGTTGGATTAAATCTTCATATTTAATTATTAATCCTAAATGTGGGTTTTTTTTCGAAAAATTGAACCATGATAAATAGTGGGACCTCCACGATAACAAAAATTCAGGCAACATATTATTATTCACATAAGTTAAACGTTTATCACTTAAAATATGTTCCATCGCTATTTGATAATTTTTTAAATCATAGTGTTTTTTTGAGGATATTAGAACTGATCTTGGATCTCTAACTATATAAATAAAACGTTTAGTATATTTTTCATTTGTAAAAGGCTTATTATTATAAACAATATTTGCATTATGTGTTTTTAATATAAAAATTTTTTTAGGAAATTTTTTATAAAGAGATTCTTGTGCTTTAATCCAATAATTACTTATTATTTCTGGTTTAGTTATAAATTCTTCTTTACTACATATATTCTCAATATTATTAAATATATGAAAATGATTAAAAACAGTAATATTACGTATCAAATGAAAGTCTTTCAAAATTCCATCATCTGTAAATAAATAACATGATAAAAATAATCTAATTAAAGTGTTCCCACTTTTAGGATAAGAAGCTAGCCAAATAACATTTTTCATATTTCTTAAAATTATTATAACAAATTTATATCCTACAATAATCCATAATTATAATTTAAATAAAATTTAAACTCAAAATTTTCTTTAAAAAGAATTTTCAGGAATTTTACTTGGTAACGAAATTACGTATCTTGCTACAAAAAAAAGTAAAATGATTAATCCTACTGTTAAATAAAAATTTTGAATTGAGTAATGAAATAAAACTATTGCTAATATCATCAATATAACCATTAATATTTTAGCTCTTTGTGGCACAACTTTGTGGGCCTGCCAATTTTGAAGAATAGGACCAAATCTTTTATGATGTAATAGCCAAAAACGAAGTTTATCTGAACTTTTGGTAAAAGCCCACAAAGCAATAATTAAAAAAATTGTAGTAGGAATTCCTGGAATAAATATTCCAACAAAACCAAGACTAACACAAACCCAACCTAAAGAAAGAAGAACTAACCGTTGCATAAAACTTTTTTTTAATACATTATTTTTTTAAAATCATGTACATTAAAAATGTAACTTTATTAATTAAATTGTTACCGGCTCTCTTTTTCTTTTTGCTCCAAATCCATGCATAATAACTGCAAATGTGACAAAAAGTCCTCCGATAATCACAGTCATACTTGGAACTTCATTAATGCCAAATACAGGAAGCCAAACCCACACAACACCTCCTACAACTTCCATTAATGTTAATAAAGCAAGTTCAGCGGCGGGCAGGTATTTTGCACCAAAGCTAAACAAAATTAATCCTGAAGCAACAATACAACCATGCAATAAGCTTAAATAGGTATTAATAGCAGGCATACGCAATGAATCCCAAGATGCGCCCATCATTATAAAAGAAAAAATAGCACAAAATATTCCTGCCAATACTACTGTAGTAAATTTAGGCATTTCTGGTCGCCATCTAACGGTAACAGTATAGACAGCAAAACCAGTTGCTGAGAAAAAACCAATTAAAGCTCCTAAGATGCTTCCTCTTAAAGAATCATTATAAATCATAATCAATACACCTACAAAAGCTATGATCATAGAAATCAAAGTCATTGTTCTCAATTTTTCCCTTAGTGCAAAATAAGCAATGATTGCAGCAATAAAGGGTATAGCTGCTAGCATAAAAAGTGTAACAGCAGCAGAGGTCATTGTGATTGAAAATATGAATCCAGTCATAGCAGTTGCTAAAGCACAACCACCGATTAAACCAGGTAAACCTACCCTTAAAAAATTTTTATAAAATCCAAATCCCTCTCTATATATAAGAAAACAAATTAAAATTGTGGCAATTGATAACCCTCGATAAAATAAATATTGAAATACATAATGATGAGCTTGAACCATATATCGTACAACAACAGGGCCAAAACTCCATAATAATCCAGCACTAAAAACTAAGAAAAATCCAGTTAGGTAAAAAGAAGACGTTTTTGAAAATTCTGTTGATTCCATAATCTTTAAAGCACACTACATTTTTTATAAAAAAGTAAAATAAAATAAACATGTCAAAAATTATGTTATTGATTTTCTGACATCATAAATAAACTTGCATTACCACCTGCAGCAGTAGTGTCATAAGAGTATGTTTTTTCATTGGTGAAGGTCATCAAATAGTTTGGACCACCAGCTTTTGGTCCTGTGCCTGATAAACCTCTGCCTCCAAATGGCTGAACACCTACAACAGCCCCTACAATATTTCTATTAATATAAATATTACCTATATTAGCATTATTAAAAATATAATTAATAGTGTTCTCAATGCGACTTTGAATTCCTAAGGTTAAACCATAATTCATTTTATTAATATCTGAAACTAATTTTTCTATTTCATTTGCTTTATATTTATATACATGAATAACAGGTCCAAATATTTCTTCTTTGACTTCTGATAAATTATCTATCTCAATAATTGTAGGCGAAACATAAAAACCATCTTTCTCATTGCTAATAGAAGTTTTAACTAAAACTTTACTTGAAAAAAATTGTATGTGATTATTGATATGGTCCTTTGCCTCCTGATCAATAACCGGGCCTATATCTGTTGAAAGCAAATAGGGTAATCCCACTTTAATTTTTTTTGTTGCACCTTTTAGCATATTGAGAGTTCTTTCATATACTTCTTCTTGAACTGCCAATATTCTTAAAGCAGAGCATCTTTGACCGGCAGAGTAAAAACCTGACTCGATAGCATCATCAACGACTTGTTCTGTTAGAGCTGATGAATCAATTATCATAAAATTTAATCCTCCTGTTTCAGCAGTCAAAGAAACGATTTCTCCATCTCTTTTGTTCAAATTTTTTTTAATTTTATTCGCAGTTTCGCAGGATCCAGTAAATAGAACACCTTTAATTCTTTTATCAACTAAAAGATTGTTTCCTATATATCCGCCTTCTCCTAAAAGGAGTTGAAGAGCTTCTGGAGGAAGACCAGCTTTTAAAAAAAGTTTTACTAACTCATATGCTACAATAGATGTTTGTTCTGCAGGTTTTGCAATAATGGTATTGCCAGCTAATAACGGAGCAATAATTTGCCCAATAAAAATTGCTATAGGAAAATTCCATGGACTGATAGTAATAAAAACTCCTTTCCCTTCATAAACTAATTTATTTTTTTCACCTGTTGGTCCTTTCAATTCAATTGAATCTTTAAATAATCGAAGTGCTTCACTGGCATAATAATAACAAAAATCAATTGCTTCTCGAATGTCATTAATAGCATCCCTAATTGTTTTACCTGCTTCTAGCACACATATTTTGAGCAATTTTTCCTGGTTTAACTCAAGCAATTCAGCATATTTAAAAATTATTTTAACTTTTTTTTCTATATTGATATTTTTCCATGCAAGAAAATAATTAGAGGCATTATCAAGAGATTCTGCAATAGTGGATTGACTTGAAAATGC